>JAFXDY010000221.1 GCA_017521105.1 Treponema sp. | reverse complement strand
AAATTAAAATTTTGATACACCAAATTAAAATTTCGCGGGTCCCAGCGACGAAAAAAAATCAATAAAGCTTCGCCACTAACGCTCGCTTTTTGATTTTTTTTCTGCGTCCCGCGATACTCCAAATTTGAAGTTTATTCAAACGTTTACTTTAAATCTACATTTTAATGAGGTGAGAGACGTGGTGTTGAAGTTTTCACACCTTCGCCAGCCTCATCCACAATGGTTTGTTTAAACACTATTGGAAAATAAGTTGGAGTTGAGATGCGCGAAGGAGTGGGCTTTGGGCAAAAACACTCTGTTTTGCTGCTGCGTGAGCAGCAACGTATATTAAACACCGCAAAACAGCGTGTAGCGGGCTAGCCCGCGGTTTTGACCCAAAGCAACACGACTGGGAGCATATCAACAGAGTTTAATTTAGATTTAGAAAGTGTTTAAAATAAACCTAGAAAAATAAACAATAAGGTTATGCAAAATTCCGCATAACAAAACTAATCTGTAGCGGCAGGATTCGCCCTTCCACAACAAAAACATCCTGTTTTTTTATTACAGGGCGGCTTCTTCGCTCACAGTTCCATCCGTGGAACTGTGTCCCTCAAATGCTGCGCCAGCTCGCATTTTTCGGGTCGCTCATTCGCTTCGAATCCTGAAAAATAATTATTCTACTCAATATCTTTTAAATATAAAAAGAGCTTCTACATTTGTAGAAGCTCTAATCTGGGTCGGCAGGATTCGAACCTGCGGAATGACGGCACCAAAAGCCGTTGTCTTACCACTTGACGACGACCCAATTTTATATATGATAAGCTAACTAGTCGTCAGCTGAATCACCATTGCCAACTTCAACATGTCCTGCATTATATTCTGCAAGGATTTTATCTTGAAGTTCTGTTCTAAACTCAGGACTAATTGGATGAGCAACATCCTTGTAATCACCGTTAGCAGTTTTTCTACTAGGCATTGCAATAAATAATCCTGTTTTACCTTCAATAATTTTTACATTGTGTACAACAAAGCAATTATCAAAAGTAATTGTCACATAAGCTCGTAACTTACCTTCATCTTCGACTTTTCTAATTCTTAACTCAGTAATCTGCATACCTCAACCTCCATAAAAACAGTAAAATCACACTACACGCACAATCTTACAATTCCACACATCAGCAAGCAAATTAAAAGAATTAATTGCTTGTTGTTCCAAAGTAGTAACACCATACACTGTAGAACCAGAACCCGACATTTCTACGTACTCTGAACCAACTTTATCCAAATCACTCAAAGCAGCTTCAATTTGTTTATATTTCTCGCTCAACACAGTTGTAAAAGTGTTTATAAAGTTCCATTTTTTTACATTAGAATTATACACATCTTCTAGTTGCAATAAACATGGACCTTTTACTTTATTTTTCTTCATTAAATATTCATCTACTAAAGCGTAAGCTTCTTTTGTTGATGAACTTAATTCCGGAAAAATTAACAACAAAAACAAGTCTTTTCGTGGAATAATATTTTTTACAACTTCACCACGACCAGAAACTAAAGCACAACCTTTACCTTCATCATCGCAATTCATAAAGAAAAAAACATCGCTTCCAGTTTTATTTGCAATATAATCCAATTGAAAACTGGAAAGTTTTATTCCACAGATTTTTTGAAGCGCTCGCACTAATGCAGCAGCATCCGAAGAACCACCACCTAATCCACCACCAGAAGGAATCCCCTTAACTAATTTTACATTAATTCCAGGCACATTTAATCCGGCAACTTCACAAAACGCTTCATACGAAACTGTAAGAGTATTTTTTTTAGGAAGTTCCAACGCATCACATTCAATGATACATTGTTTATCTTCTCGAATATCCACAAACAATTCATCATATAAATCAATTGTTTGGAATATACTTTCAATATTATGAAAGCCATCTTCTCTTTTCGGTAAAACATTTAATCCAAAGTTTACTTTGGCAAACGCTTTCTCGTAAGCACTCTTAAGCATTCGTATAATTAATTATACTGATTTTTAACTTTATGTCAAATACTTACGAATTTTTTTTATCTTTTTTTTAATTTTTTTTTAAACTGATTGACATTTAAATCACGTTCAATTACATTTTCAATAGTCGGAATTCACTTATTTATAACATTCTTTAAATTAAAAATTGAGGTTATTTTATGTCTTTTACAGATTTTGAATTAGAGTCTTCATTGGGACTTGGTTTTGATGATTCTTTTGAAGATGATGATTCATACTTAGACGATTTCGATGATGATTTTGACGACGACTTTGACGAAGATGATGATTCATACTTAGACGATTACGACGAAGATTTGTATGATGAAGCTTTTGGCGAAGAAGAAGACATAGACGAACCTTACGATGACGTAGAAGCTGAAGATGGTGTCATTGCCTACAAAAACCATTATGACGAATTTGATGACGATGATGGTTTTGAAGAAGCTTTTGACGATTAATTTTCTACATTAATTCACATTTAAACAAGCTTGCTTTTTTCCCATTTATTAGGGTGTTAATTCTGTTTGTTAATTTAACTTTAGAAGTTTCAGTAGCTTGAATAAAGTTTTCAACTCTAGCTGTTAAAATTACAATTTTACAATTTTCTCTACAAATTTGTCTGAATGATTCAAACATATCAACGTAGAACTTTGTAATATCAGCAATTTCTTCAAAATATCCCCATGGAGGATCTGTTATTACACAAGAGATTTCAGAACGTTTTGTAGGCAAATCAAAAACGCTGCATTCTTCAATAAAAACATTTTCTTTTTTCAAATGTTTTTTTTGTTGCAAATCAGCAATTCGTTCTGAATCTATGTCACTCACAAAAAGTTTGCTATATTTAAAATGTTTTGAAATCTGAATTGGAATAGAACCATAACCTGCAAATGGCTCTAGAACAACGTCTTCTGGTTGAATATTTGCGTAACAACACATCAAATAGGCAACTTCAGGCCGCAACTCACCTTTATTTAAGTTTTTTTCCGTAAATTCACGCTTACTCAAAAGTTGACCACAAAAAGAAAAGTTTTCTCGACGAATTACATACCAAATTTCTGTTGTAGGATTTAGTCTGTCTATTGAAAGTTTTGAATTTTGAATTACAATATTTTCTGCATTTCTTGCCACATTTTTATCTACTTTGCAAAATTGATTTTCTTTTGAAAATCTTACTCTAAAAGAACCTTTGCTAATTAAATAAAAATGCTTTTTCTTTGCAACAGTAGAAACCATTTTTGAAAAATCAGTTTTATTGTTTAAAAAAGATTGCAAAACAAAAAATGTGTTATTAAAATATGGGATTTTTTCTATATCCCTAGAATTTCCATCATATTTATAATGAATCATTCCATCATAAACATTAATAATTTTTACTTTTGGCAAAAAATGACAGATATTTTCTTTTACAACCTCAGACCAACCTGTAATAAAACTAGAAACAAATTCTGCCATTTTTACCCTACTTTATTATTTTTAGTTTTGTGAAAATTCAATAATTTTTCCAGCGTGCCACAATTTTTCTAAATCATAAAATTCTCTAGCAGCTTCAGACATCAAATGAACTACAATTGGCCCTAAATCAATTAAATTCCAATCATCACCATCTGGACTTTTTTTGTTTGTTACATGAACTTCTAAATCATTTTCTTTAATATATTCTTTTACTTGCTTATACAAACCTTGCCAGTGAGTAGAACTATTTACTGTTGCAATAACAAAAAAATCAGTCCAACTATTCAAGCCAGAAACATCTATAAGAACTACATCTTTTCCTTTTCCATCTTCCATAAGTTTTGCAATTTCAATTGCTTTTTCTTCTAAACTTTTCATTTTTATTCCTTTTCAATATTTTATTATACTTATTTTTTACGTTTTATTACATAGCGCCCATTAAAATCAGAACCAAGAATTACAGTAAAATCTACATTTGCTTCAGAATTAAATGTTTCTTCAGGATTAATCATTTCAGATGCAGTTTTAATATTATCACAGTGAATAAATTCACCAACCATTTTTGCAACTTCAGAGTTTCCAAGATGATCAATAATAACAGTTTCTTGATAATCGTTTCTGTCTGCATTCACTGCACTTAAAACGTCATAACTTGCATTCTGGAACAAAATTGACGTATTTCTAGCAAGACCTTGAACTGTAGTTCCGTTTTGGATTTCCAAAACATAAACACGGTTTGTAATAGCACCTTCAGAAGAAACAAGCATATTTGTTGTTTGTTTTACCGCTTCTTTAATAAAATCTGCATTATTCAATGGGAACAAAAGTTGCTGCCCATCAACATTACGAATAGAACCTGTAATTGTTTGTTTAATAATTGATTCCGCATCAACACCAGAAATAAGTTCAAACAAAGCAAAAGATTCATCTTCTTCAAGATTTACACTCATACAATTAAGATATCTGTCAAAGTTTTCTTTTTCAAAAATAATATAATTTTTTTCGTGCAAACCAGATAAAAAAGCTGTCATTACATTTTGATATCTTTCTTGAACATCTGCATTTGTATCTTCTTCAACTCTATAATGCAAGTATGTATAAATTTTGTCACCATCTAATGTTACCACACCAGAAGGAAGTAAGTATCTAACATCATTTTCGTCTACATAATTTATTGGAGAAGCCAAAAAAATTCTCATTCCTCCAATCATATCTGTTAGCTTTGTAAATTGCTCAATATTAATAACAACGTTATAAGGAATTTCTACATTCAATAATTTTTCAACTTCTTTGGAAAAATCATTTATTCCCTTTTCTTCATAAACTGTGGCAATTTTTTCTACACGTCCAAGACTTTGAAATATTTGTCCAACATTATTTGGAATATTTACTACCGCCGCTTTCTTTGAAACTGTAGAATAAATTAACAAATTTGAAAACAAAAAGGATTTATCATCATCTTCAATAACAAACAAAACTCTTATCATTTCGTCTTCTTCAATTGCATCTAATACTTTATTAGTTTTTAGAGACAATGAAAAAACAACGCTTAAAATTACTGTAAACAACAAAATAATTAAAATAAAGATAAAACCTTTTTGTTCATCCCTAATTCTTCTTCCTTTTTTCACTACTTTTCCCCTACCCTTTTTTCTAAATCTTGCAAGATTGCCAAAGTTTGTGGATATATTTCCCAACCTTTATTTGTTAAAAAGTCATAATTTTCTTTTACAACTGCATAAGTCATTTTGTCCAAAGATAATTTAAACAATGCTTTTCTATATTTTTTTGTTGACTGTGGACGTCCAACTTCAATTTTATCTGCAATAAACAATACTTTTGAATAATCGCACATTCCAACTTTTCCGCTTGTATGATTATAAATTGCTTCTAAAACAAAATCATCTTCTACGCCATATTTTTCTTTTAATAAAATAGCTGCCACAGGTCCGTGCAAAAGAGCTGGTCTTTCTTTTTCTATTTGAATAATTTCAATCCCGTGATTTTGAACAATATTTGTTAAATCTTCTTTTGAATAATATTTGCACATATCATGGGCAACACCAAGAAAATACCCAATTTCTTCATCAAGATTAAATCTTTTGCAGATTTTTTTACACATTTTTGCAACTCTAATTGAATGTTCGTATCTTGATTTTTTTAGAGTCTTTTTTATTTCTGTTTTAATTTCTTTTGTAAGTTTTTTATAATCCATAATTATTTGTACAAATTGTTTTTTAAAATATACTCAAAAACACTTTGAGGCACAAGATATTGAAAACTCAAATTATTTGAAATTCTGTTTCTTATATTTGTAGAAGAAATTGGCAAACTTTTTACATCAATCATGTTGCATTCATAGCCAAATTTCTTTATATCAAACTCTGTAGAAAAATCCCCTGCATAAGCTCCTGTTGGTTTATTTTTACTTTTTTCTACATCTTTTACAGAATAATCTGCAAAGCGTGGAATAATTGTAATTTTTGCCAAAGCTGCAACTTTTTCTGGATTTTTCCATTTATGAAATTCCGCAGCAATTTCTTGCCCCATAAGCAATGCAGGTTTTTCGGTTAATTCATTTTTATATTTTTTTGTAATATATTCCAAAGTGTCCACGGTGTAAGAAATTCCACCACGTTCAACTTCGCAAGGTTCAAGTTCAAAAACACCACCAGAAACTGAACTACAAAAAGCATTTACAAGTCCAAGGCGATGTTCTGTAGAAATTCCACTTGCAATTTCTTTGTGGGGAGGAATGCAAGTTGGCACAAACAAAACTTTGTCATATCCATAATCACAAATCATAGAATCTGCCAAAAATGCATGACCAATATGCAAAGGATTAAAACTTCCGCCTAAAATTGCAATTTTCACTATTCACTTCCAGGATATTGAACGTAATCGTCTTCGTCTTCGTCAATATAAGCACGGCCTGCCATAAAAGAATTTTCTTTTTCAGATGATGAATTAAAAGAATCTTCCTCTAAACGTTTTTCCAATTCATTTACCAAAGAAACAATTTCTTTCTGAGCATCTTTCATTCCTCGTCCGCCCATAACAGAAACTGGAATTACTTTTGTTTCTGGTTCAGCCTCTTTAATTTTTTGTTGAATTTCTAAAGCGCGATCAAAAGCACCATCCACATCAATTTTATTACAAAGGACAATTCGTGGTTTTTCCATTAATTCATCAGAATATTGTTCAAGTTCATTGCAAAGTGTGTCATAAGCTGTAAGATAATTTTCATCAGAACAGTCAATCATAAAAATTAAACAAGAAGTTCTTGTAATATGTTTTAAGAATGTGTCTCCAAGTCCAAGACCTTCACTTGCACCTTCAATAATTCCAGGAATATCTGCAATAATAATGTCACTTTCGTCATCTACTCTTAAAACACCAAGATTTGGAATAATTGTTGTAAATGGATATGGAGCAATTTTTGGTCTTGCATTTGTAAATGCAGTTAATAATGATGATTTTCCTGCGTTAGGGAATCCAACTAATCCAACATCTGCCATAATACTTAATTCAAGTTTTAAGAAACGTGTTTCCCCTTTTATTCCAGGATTCGCTTGTCTTGGAGCTTGGTTAGTTGAAGTTTTAAAGTGAACATTTCCCCAACCACCATTTCCGCCAACAAGGTAAGTAAAAGTTTCATCACCAACAGCGGTCGAAAAATCGTAAATTACTTCTTCTGTTTCCGCATCACGAATTGTCGTTCCAGGAGGAACTGGAATTACACAATCTTCACCATCGGCACCGTGTCTATTCCAACCTTGTCCATCACTTCCGTTGCGAGCCTTAAAACAATGTTTATGACGTAATTTTGCCAACGTTCTAAGATTTCTTTTAACAGTAAAAATAATATCGCCACCTTTACCGCCATCGCCACCATTTGGCCCACCATGAGGAACATATTTTTCACGGCGAAAAGCAATACAACCATTTCCACCATTTCCAGAACGAACTTCAATCAAAGCTTCATCAGCAAAACCTATCATTTTTTTTTACCTCATCAAAAAAAAAGCCCGGCTTTAATTAACCGGGCATTTAACTCATTAGAAAAACAAATTATTTAGCAGCTTCTACAGAAACGATTTTGTGATTGTTACGTTCACCGTAAACTACAACACCGTCTGCTGTAGCGAACAAACTATCATCACCAGCTCTCATAACATTGTTGCCAGGATAGAATTTTGTTCCACGTTGTTTAACGATAATTGAACCTGCTGTTACTGTTTCTCCAGCATATTTTTTAATACCCAAGTTTTTTGGATTTGAATCGCGGCCATTTTTAGCACCGCTACCACCTCTAGTACGTCCCATAGTAATCTCCTTTATACCAAATTATGCAAGTGTGATAGATTCAACACGTACTTTTGTATATTGTTGTCTGTGACCGATAGTACGGTGATAATCTTTCTTTGATTTAAATTTGAAAACAATTACTTTCTTATCTTTGAAAGTATCTTCAACAACTACAGTTACTTTTGCACCTTTTACATAAGGAGCACCAACACTGATTTTGTCACCATCGCTTACTAAAAGAACTGTATCGATGTCAATTTTTGAACCTTTTTCAGCATCAAGTTTATCAACTGTAAGAACAACATCTTTTTCTGCTTTATACTGTTTGCCTTTAAATTCAATAGTTGCGTACATATTATACCTCTATTTTCGTATATAAACGCCTTTTGCAAAGGAACAAAGGAAACATAATCCATCTTGCAAAAAACTAATATTTAGCGTGGGTAGAAATATAAAACGGGGATTAAATACCACTACACCTTACATCTAAATATGTATCAAATATAATAAAGATTTTTTTAATTTTATGCAATAGTTATCAAAGAAATTATACATAATAATGGCTCTTTCTCTTT
>JAFXDY010000220.1 GCA_017521105.1 Treponema sp. | reverse complement strand
TTAAACAAAAGTGATATTAACGAAAAGAAAGAAACAAAAATTGATGTTGAATCTCTTTCTAAAAAACTTGGATGTCCTGTTGTTAAAACAGTTTCAAATTCTGGAGACGGATTAAAAGATGTTGTGGAAGCTGCAATTTCTTTGGTTGGAAAAAATCAAACTGCTCCATATTCTCAAGGAGAAATTGATTTAACAGATAAAGCAGTTGTAGAAGCTGCCGACAGAAAACGCTTTGAATTTGTAAATAAAATTGTTGCTGATGTAGAAAGTCGTAAAATTCTTACAAAAGACAAAAACATTGGAGACAAAATTGACGCTGTTTTAACAAACAAATGGCTTGGAATTCCAATTTTTGCTGTTGTAATGTTCCTTGTTTTCCAAATTTCACAAGTTTGGGTTGGAACTCCAATTGCAGATTTGCTTGTTGGTTGGTTAGAAACTTTCCAAGGTTGGGTTGGAGGATTTTTTGAAGACGCAAACCCACTTTTATCTGCCTTGCTAGTTGATGGCGTGATTGGTGGTGTTGTTGCAGTTGTTGGATTCCTTCCACTTGTTATGGTAATGTATTTCTTAATTGCATTGCTAGAAGATTGCGGATACATGAGCCGTGTTGCAGTTGTTTTGGATCCAATTTTCAAAAAAGTTGGTCTTTCTGGAAAATCTGTTATTCCTTTTGTAATTACAATTGGTTGTGCAGTTCCTGGAATTATGGCTAGCCGTACAATTAAAAACGAAAGAGAACGCCCTGCTACAGCAATGCTTGCTCCATTTATGCCTTGTGGTGCAAAAATCCCTGTGATTGCGCTTTTTGCTGGTGCTTTTTTTGATGGAGCTGGTTGGGTAAGTACAGTAATGTATCTTTCTGGAATTGTTTTGATTTTCTTGGGGGCTTTGCTTGTAAATGCAATTGCTGGTTGGAAAGCTAAAAAATCATTCTTTATTATTGAATTACCTGAATACAAAGTTCCTTCTTTTGGTGGAGCATTTAAGTCAATGTGTAGTCGTGGATGGGCTTACATTGTAAAAGCTGCAACAATTATTCTTTTGTGTAATACAGCAGTTCAAATTATGCAAACATTCACATGGAGTTTTGCTGTGGCAGAAGTTGCAGATACTTCAATTTTGGCTAGCATTGCTCGTCCTTTTGCATACTTACTTGTTCCAATTATTGGTGTTTTAAGCTGGCAAATGGCAGCAGCCGCAGTTACAGGCTTCATTGCAAAAGAAAACGTAGTAGGAACTTTGGCCGTTTGTTTTGTTGGACTTGAAAACTTAATTGACACAGAAGAACTTGCTCTTATGGAAGGAGCAGGAACAGAAGTTGCCACAGTTTTTGCAATCACAAAAGTTGCTGCTTTAGCTTATTTGATGTTCAACTTATACACACCACCTTGTTTTGCAGCAATTGGTGCTATGAACGCAGAAATGAAAAGCGGAAAATGGCTTTGGGGCGGAATTGGCTTACAACTTGCAGTTGGATACACTGTAGCTTACCTTGTTTACACAATTGGAACATTGATTGCAGCTCAAACAACTTTAGCAGCAGGTCCAGCAATAGCAGGTGGAATTGCAGTTGTCATTATGGCAGGAATTGTAGTAGCTTTGATAGTGAACGCAAACAAAAAAGTAAAAGCGGAATATAAATTGAATTAAGAATTAAGAATTAAGAATTGATTTTAATAAAAATCGTCATTGCAATAGCTGCTTTCCTCGTCATTGCGAGCGTAGCGAAGCAATCTAGAAAAATGTACACACAAACACTAGATTGCCACGATTTTCTTACGAAAATCTCGCAATGACTGCCTAATATTCTTAATTCTTCATTAAACCTGGAGGTTTCCTATGATGAATTTTATTTTAATAGCAATTTTAATCCTCATTGTAGGAAGCATCTGTTTTTATCTTTACAAACAAAAAAAGAAGGGCAACCATTGTATCGGCTGCCCTTACGCAGGAAAGTGCGGGAAAAAAGGGTGTGAATCGTCAAAGTGATTTTTCTACTCTTTAAATAATTCTTCCCCAGTGATTAAGTCATATTTATCAGAAGAAAAATCAAATCCACTTGAACAAACAAAACCTATTTTATTACAAGTTATTTCTTTCATTTCCTTTATTTGTTTTTCTTCGTTTTCACATTCGGACAAAGTCATTGGATTTTCAAAAAATTTAACTTCATAAAAATTATATCCTTCCAAAGTTTTTAGAACTACGTCAAACTGTACATTTTTTCCAATAGTGGCATTGTCGTACCAGAAACAACCAAAATCTAGAACATCTGTTAGAAATCCTTTGTGAGCCTGACGAATAAAATATTGGTTTACAATTCCTTCAAAGCGTAAACTTATAAAAGTTTTTAGGGATTTGCTTATATAAAGTTCAAAAAAACTTTTTTCACCAAACTTAGAAATCAAACTGTCATTTGCAAAAATAAAAGTGAAATAAAAACGCATTAAATTGTCTTTTATTACGTAAAATTGCTTCTTTTTGTCATTTTTTTTATTGATTGGGAAAATTTTTTCTATGGTTTCCATACTTATTAAATTTTTTAGTTGTTTATCTAGCAGTCCAGAATCATTTCCGCCCAAAAAATTCACAATTTCTGAATATCGCTTTTTTCCATTTCCCAATATTTCAAGAATCCTAACATCAAAAGCCTTTTGAACTTCCTTTAGCATAATATTTTCAATGTAGGAACGAAGCAAACTATTTTGATTAATAACAAGGTCAATAATATTTTCTTCTAAAGATTTTGAATAATCAAGATTAGATAAAACATAAGGAGAACCTCCAAAAACTGAATAAAAAGCTATTTTTTCTTTTACACTAAGTTGTGGAAAAAACTTTGCTGCATCGTAATAATCAAACTCTTCAATATGCAGAATTTTTGTAAAGCGGCCAAACAAAGGATTTGTTTCTTTTATCAATTCTTTCATTACAGAAATGTATGAACCACAAAGAATAAGTTTTATTTTATCATTCATTTGGTCTACGATATTTTGCAATATGGAATCAACTTCGTTTTCCTTTTTAGATTCCTTAAAATATTGATATTCATCAAGAATAACAAGAATTTTCTTATTTTGAGAATTTAGAAAATCAAACAAATCAAAAATTGTAGCAAAATTTGTAGACACAGGAAGATTCAATGCTAAGGCAACGCTTCGGCACAAAAGTGAAAGATTTCCTTCATAAGAACTTTTTATGCAAAGATGATTTATTACAACGCCATCAAAAGTTTTTGCAACTTCATTTATTAGCGAAGATTTTCCTATTCGCCTTTTTCCATAAACTAAACAAACTGATTTTTTCTGCGATAATAATTCGGAATTAAGATTTTCAATTTCTTTTTCTCGACCTAAAAACATATCATTTTCCCTTGTATTATACTGAATAATTTTTCACTGAATATATTTTCAGTATAATATAAAAAAAAACATAGGTCAAACGCAAAAAATAGGGCAACCATCAGGAATGTACGGGAAAAAGTGGTGTGAAAAGAAATAAAGGCTTTCTTACACTTTACACTATACAATGCAAGTGGGCCAAGGGACGTTTCACAAAACCCCTTGACCCACTTTTGTTTAGAGTCTTAATTTTTTTACAATTTTTCGGCGATATCGTAAATCAATTTTTCTGTTTTTTCCCAACCAAGACATGGATCTGTAATTGATTTTCCGTAACAACCTTCGCCAACTTTTTGTGCACCGTCTTCGATGTAACTTTCAATCATAAATCCTTTTAAGATTTTGTTGATTCTGTCGCTGTGTTTGCAAGAATTCAAAACGTCCATTACGATGCGGGCTTGTTCAAATGGATTTTTGCCAGAGTTTGCGTGGTTTGTGTCAATAATTACAGCTGGATTTTTTAATTCTCGATTGTCATATTCATCACACAATCTGATTAAATCTTCGTAGTGATAGTTTTGCAAATTGTTTCCGTGTTTGTTTGTGCTTCCGCGTAAAATTGCGTGAGTATGAGGGTTTCCTTCTGAATGAACTTCCCAACCTCTGTAAATAAACGTATGTTGGTGTTGAGCAGCCATAATTGCGTTCATCATAACTGAATAATCACCACTTGTTGGGTTTTTCATTCCTACTGGAACTTCAATTCCACTAGCTGTAAGACGATGTTGTTGATCTTCTACAGAACGAGCACCAACTGCAACGTACCCAAGTAAATCATCCAAGTATTGATAATTTTCTGGATAAAGCATTTCATCTGCACAAACAAAACCTGTTTCGCTAACTGCACGCATATGAAGATGACGTGTTGCAATAATCCCTTTGAACATATCTGGTTTTCCGCTTGGATCTGGCTGATGAAGCATTCCTTTGTAGCCGTCTCCAGTTGTTCTTGGTTTATTTGTGTAAATGCGTGGAACAATTAAAATCTTGTCTTTTACTTTTTCTTGAACTGGGCTAAGTCTGCCAATGTAATCAATTACACTTTCTTCATTGTCTGCAGAACAAGGACCAATTATCAAAAGCAATTTATCACTTCTTCCTTCAAAAACTGCTTGGATTTGTGCACGTTTTTCTTCTACAACTTTGTCCATTTTTCCAGTTAAAGGATACATTTCCTTTACTTCCATTGGAATTGCCAATTTTCTTTCAAAATCCATATTCATATTTTTACCTCTATATTTTATTTTTTCACTTTGATTTTTACGCTTTCCAAACATTCAAAATAATTTGGAAAACTTTTATTTACAGCTTCAATTCCCTGGATTTTTCCTCCAGTTTTTGTAAGCAATGTAACCAAACTCATTACAATTCTGTGATCATTATGACCGCAAAGAATTTCAAATGGAGATTTTAATTCACTTTTGTAAATTGTAATTGTATTTTCTTCAATTTTTGATTGAACTCCAAATTTTGCAAGTTCCCCACACATCACCTGGCCTCTGTCGCTTTCTTTAATTTTTAGTCTTTTTGTGCCAGTAAATTCTGCGCCATCAAACATTGCAGCCACAACAAATAAAATTGGCCCCAAATCTGGACAATCAGAAATATCAATAGAAGAAAAACCATTTTTAATTTGTGCAAAAAGTGATTTATAAACTTTATCACCTTGCAACGAATTTTCATCCAAACCAGAAATTGCAACTTTTCCGCCAGCATAATTTAAAGCTTCAAAAAAAGCTGCATTAGAAAAATCACCTTCTACAGAAACTTCACCACATTTATATTGCTGATTTCCTTTTACAAAAAGTGTATTTTCATTTTTCCATTCCACTTCCACGCCAAAATCTTTTAGAGCCTTCAAAGTCATATTGATATATGATTTACTTTCGATTGGTTCAGAAATTTCAATTGTACTGTCGCCATCAAGCAAAGGAAGTGTGAACAAAAGCCCCGTAATAAACTGACTACTAATGTTTCCTTGAACGTTATATGTTCCAGCTTGCAATTTTCCTTTTGATTTTAAAACTGTACGACCATTTTGAACTTCTTTTTTAAAGAAAATCCCTTGATTTTTGCAAATTTCTTCGTAAACAGACATTGGTCGTGTCATCAAAACATCGCTTCCAATAAAAGTAGATTCATTTTGATCTAACATAGACAAAGGAACAAAAAATCGCAAAGTGCTTCCGCTTTCATTACATCTAAAACACTTTGATTTTTCAAGTTTTCCAAGAGATTCCCCTGCACCTTTCACAAATGCAGTTCTATTTTCAACTTCAACATTGGCACCAAGTTCTTTTAAACAATTGATTGTTGCTTTAATATCTTCTGACAAATCAATATTGTGAACTACACTTTTTCCTTTTGCCAAAGCTGCACAAATTAAACTTCTGTGAGCCATACTTTTTGAAGGAGGAGCCACAACTTCACCATCCGCCAGCGACTTTTCCACAACTGCCAAATTATTTTTAAACACAAAATCTTTTTGAATTGCTTCGATTGTGTGAAAAATATTTTCGTCAGATTTAATCATAAAATCACAACTGGCTTTGTAAATTGGCAATCTTTGTTCATAAAGTTTTTCCAACTTTTCTCTGGAATTAGACAAAGGTCTGTCATCTGTTGCTTTTATGTTTTTAATGTTTCGGTCAATAAAATAAATTAATCCGTTGCGTTTTAATGCCACAACATTTTCTTCACGCAAAATTGCACCGCCGCCAGTGGAAATTACAGCGTTAGTAATAGAAGAAACTTCTTCAATAACCGAAGATTCTAAATCTCTAAAATATTTTTCCCCTTTTGATTCAATCAATTGGGCAATTTCGCAACCAGCTTTTTCTTTAATTAAATCGTCTGTGTCAAAAAAGTTTCTACCAAGCTTTTTAGCAAGTTTTTTTCCCACAGAAGATTTTCCGCAACCTGGCATTCCAGACAAAACAATATTCTGTTTTTGTTTTATCATTCTATTAAAAATTTCTTGTGATTTTGTGTTTTCAATTTTGCATTCAAAAAAGAATTCTGCTGCTGCAATTGCTTGTTGAACAAGCATAAAAAGTCCGCCTTTTGCAATTATTCCTTTTTTTTCTGCTGCCAAAACCAAATTACTTCTTAAAGGATTATAAATTGCGTCAAAAACAGCTTCTAATTTTTCAAAAGGCTGCAAATCAATTGGCATATCATTTGCTTTTGGAAACATTCCACAAGGAGTTGTATTAATGATGATTTGAGCGTCTTTGTGATTTTTTGCTGCATCATCGTAAGTAATACAATTTTCACCTTCCCTGCGACTCACAATTAAAACTTGCCCTGCATTCAAAGAAGCGGCAACTTCTGTAGCAGTTTTGCTTGTTCCACCAGTTCCCAAAATTAAAACTTTTTTTCCTTCAAGATTTGCCCCGGCATTTACAATTAAAGTGCGCAAACCAATAAAATCTGTATTGTATCCAAAAAGTTTGCCATTTATATTTACAATTGTGTTTACCGCACCAATTTTTTTTGCATGTTCATCAATAGAGTCTAAAAATGGAATAACATCTTGTTTGTAGGGAATTGTAACGTTTATTGCCTTAAAGTTTTTTTCTGTCATAAAAGAGTTAAGATTTTCTTTGGCAATTTCTTTAATTTCATACTCATAATTTCCAATCCAATTATGAATATCTTTTGAATAACTATGCCCCAATTTTTCACCAATCAAACCGTATTCCATATAACCTCCAATATTAATTATGAATTAAGAATTCAGAATTAAGAATTTTGTTTTTTTTCTTCAACATAAACAGCCGCAGGCGTGGCAGTCCATGTTTCACACATACACTTTCCAAATTGCTTCTCTCGCAATGACGTGTTATTTTCTTATTTCTTTCATTCGTCACTGCGAGCCGCAGGCGTGGCAGTCCATGTTTCACACATTCACTTTCCTCTGAATTCTGAATTCCGAATTCTGAATTGTCCTATATTTCCAAATTTTTAAAATGTCCTAGCAACTTCACTTCTTCGCATTGTTCTTTTAGACCGTTTACCAAAGCGTCGCCTTTTTGGCTAGAAAGTGCCCCTTCCCCTTCCACATAAAAATAATATTTCCAAGGCACATTTTTTACTGGACGACTTCGCAAAGATTTTAGATTAAATCCGTTGTCTCCAATAATTTTAATTGCTTTGGCCAAAGCTCCAGGTGCATTATTTACAGTGAACATCAACAAAAATCCATCTGCTGCCGAAACATCTGCAGAATCATCATAAACTCTAGATAAAACAGCAAACTTTGTAGTGTTCAAATCGTTTTGATTAATATTTTCTTCCAAAACTTCCAAACCGTACAATTCAGCCGACTCTTTACTGCCAATTGCCGCCACAGACACGTCTCCCATCTGTGCCACGTTTCTTGCCGCCATGGCCGTATTTACCGCAATTTGAACTTCAAACCCGTGATTTTGAATATATTCGCCACATTGTTCAATTGCCTGCTCATGACTCACAACAGTTTTTACATCAGAAATTTTTGCACCTTTTACCCCAAGCAAAGTTTGACAAATATGCAAATTATAAATGCCATTTACAAAAAGACTTCCCGAATACATCAAATCAAAAACTTTAGTAACGTCCCCAGCAAAACTATTTTCAATTGGCAAAACCGCAAAATCACAGTCCCCAAGTTCCACCGCTTTGTACGCCTTTTCAAAACTAGAAAAAGCAACCATATTCCCATTTGGAAAAATCCGTTTTGCCGCAATATTTGCAAAAGCACCTTCAATTCCACAATATGCAACACGACTTCCAGAAACCAAAACACTCTGATATTTTTTTGAAATATCCATAATGCTGTGAATCATTTCCAAATAGTAAGTTTTATAATCTGGATTTTTTATATATTCCAATTCTTTATTACAAATTTCTTTTTCCCGAGCTTCGTCAAAAATTGGCAACCCAAATTTCTTTTTATGACTAGCCACAAGTTTTGCCGCATCCATTCGTCGCTCAAAAAGAGCCGCAATTTCCACATCAATTTCATTAATAGCTTTTCTAGCTTTTTCCAAATCAGTCATAAAACCTCCAACTAGATTCATTTTAAAAATTTGGGTGTTCCGGTGCCCTTCGGGCACCGTCGCCACTTTCACACTTCGCTACCGCTCATCCCGCCGCAGCAAGCGAAACGCTTTCTTCGGCGGGACACCTGCGGTGGTGTTCCAGCGGCTAACACAAAAAAAAAGGTTCTATTCGATAAAGAATAGAACCTTTTTTGATTATATAAATAAATCCTATACTTCATCTATTTTTGCAATGAGTCAGAGAAAAAATAAAAGAAATAAAAGGAAAACGAATATACACTTGCAAGAAAACAAGATTTTAAAGAGAAAAATTTGTTGTTATCAGAAAGTAAATAATTTTTCATAACTTAATTTTACAAACAACCAATGGTAGAATAGTAATATTTTTTCACACTTTTTTCAAGTGTGTAAGGCCGCCAGTATTTTATATTCACAAATTCTGTTTATTTACTTTTTTCTCTTTTATTTAGTAAAAATATTAATTATATTATTGTATATATTTATTTTGGAGTTATTTATGAATTTTGATATTTTGTTTTTTGTTAATAGTATTTTTTTAGGAATGGCATTTTCGGCAAATGCATTTGCGTTTTGTTTAAAACACGGAAATAAATACAAAGACCTAGACGTAAAGCAAACAAATTTTTATTCAGGAATCTATACATTAGTTCAATTTGGGCTTGCATTCTTTGGTTGCATTTTAGCATATATTTTTATTAAAATTTTTCCAGCATTTGAATCCATGGTTCCTGGAATCTCTGTTGTTTTGCTTTTATATGTTGGCGGAAAATTATTTTTAAGTGCCTACAGATGGAGCGAACCAAACTCTGAAGAAACAATAACCTTAAGTAACAAAGTTATTGCTTTACAAGGAGTTGCTTGTTCAATTGACACTATTTCTGTTGGATTTGTATTTTATTATTATGGTTTAGCAAGAGCACTTTTGGGCTGTTTTATTATGGCCATTTTTAATTTTATTATTTGTAAGCAAGGATTTTTCCATGGAAAAAACTTTGGTGTTTATAGAACACAACGTGGATACGTTTTAGGTGGAGTTATTCTTGTAATTATTGGAATTGAACTTTTTATAAAAGGGATATTTATGTAAATTAATTGTTACCTTTCAATTCATTTACATATTCTTTGCCCCAATAATTATCTAATATTTCTTTTGCAGAATTTTTTAGTGAAATATCAACATAATTATTAAGTCGATGAATTAGGCTAAATAAATATCCATTACAAAATTTTTGCAATTTTATCTTTTGGTCTTCATTCAACTGAATTTCTGTAGGAATAAGAGTTTTTAGTATTGTAAAAACTGTAGAAGAAGAACAAATTCGCTCCCAACGATCCAAAGTTTCAATTTTATTATTACTAGAAACTCCACGACCAAAATTGTAAAAATACACAGGATTTTTCACGTAAGAATAAGAAGTTGCAAAATATGAAGCAATAAAAAAAACAAGTAAATCTTCTGCCATTACACAGTAACAATAAGGAATTAAATCAAAAACTTTTTCCAATAAGGTTTTTTTATAAATTTTCCCCCATAAAAACCCACTTATTTCTTGATGAATTAAAAACTTTTCAAAGATTATCTTTTGATTTTCAGTATCAACTATTTTTTCTTGTAGAAAAAGATTTGTTTTCCATTGAATATCTTTTTCTGTACTATCGGTTGTGGTTTTCCCTTGGATAATTTCTGCTTGAGATTTAGTTGCTTCTTCATAAAAAGCTTCCAAAGCGCCTAAAATAAGGTGGTCATCTGGGTCACAAAAAACTATAAAACTTCCATTTGCATTTTCTAGTCCTGTGCGACGAGCTTCTATAAGCCCAAGGTTTTTTCTGTGTTCAATATATTGATGGG
>JAFXDY010000219.1 GCA_017521105.1 Treponema sp. | reverse complement strand
GTTTTGAATGATAAAAATGTAGATTTTTCTGGAATTCCATTGCCATATTTTTTGATTGGTTTGTTAAGCGCTTTTGAAAACAGATTTCAAGCAATGGCTGACAAAACGATGAAAGAAATCAGTTGGAAACAATTTTTTGCAATTATTTGTATTAAGATGTGCAAAGAGTCTCCAACAATTAACGAACTGGCCGAAATTATGGGAAGTTCTCATCAAAACGTAAAACAGATTTTATTGAAACTTGAAAAAAAAGATTTTGTAAAAATCATCATAGACAAAGACGACAAACGTAAACAACGAATCTTGCTTACCGAACATTGCAAAGAGTTTTGCCAAAAAAACGACGCCATGAGCCAGGCAATTATGGAATCGTTGTTTTACCAAATCTCCCCAGAGCAACTTCAAACTACAATCAAAACGATTATTCAGGTTGAAGATAATTTGAAGAAGCTGGAGGGGGAATAAATCTTACAACAAACTTTTGCAGTTTTCTTCTACAACTTTGTATAAGGCGTTTGGTTCGTTTTTTGATGGGAAGTTGCGCCAAATTAGGATTTTTGAATTTGGGGAAACTTCTGCGGCTGGGGCTGCAACGGGATTGTGAACGTTGTCTATAATATAGTCAAATTGATTTTCTGCGGCGAATGCAATTTGTTCGGCGGTGAGTGGGGCAGGTCCAAAAGTTGCAACTACGTTTAGACCTAAGTCTTTTGCAAATTCGGCTTGATTTTTGTTTACGTAGCAAGTTTTTTTGTCTAGTCCGTTTTGAATAATTTTTTTGCGAGTTTCCAAAATTAAGTTTTCAAATTGGGAAACTCTCTTTTTTGCTTTTTCCTGAGTTCCAGCTTTTTCAGACAAAATCATTGTCATTTCTTTGATGTTTTGTAAAGTGTTTGCAGTTTTGATTTTTATGATTTTTGATTTATCAACTTCTGCTGCATTGCTAATTGTTTCCATCATTCTTTCGTAGCCTGCAAAAATAAATAATTCTGCTTCCGAAACTGCCAAAATGTCCATTGGTGTAATTTCGTATTCTGGGGGATGTTTTAAGTTTGCTGGAGCAATTGATTTTACGTCATCAATTCCTGCCATTTGTGCAATTCCTGCTGTCCAACTAGTAGACGCCACATAACTGGCATTTTTTTCTGATTTTTTACATCCTGTAAATGCAAAAAACACAATTGTTAAAAGTAAAAGTTTTTTCATAAAATTCCTCCATTTTATGTTATATAGACTGCCACGCCTTCGGCTCGCAGTGACGGTAATTCAAATTGTTTCAGTTTTTCTTCGGTTCGCAGTGACGTAATTTCAGATTGTTTCAGTTTTTCTTCGGATCGCAGTGACGTAATTTCAGATTGTTTCAGTTTTGCATCGGCTCCTTTTGACAATATTTTTTTTCACGAAAAATTAAAAACAAAATTACCGATAAAATTGCCATAATTCCGCTTACTGGTAAATTAAAAATCAACGAGCAAAAGTAGCCAATCAAAGAAATTGCAAAACCCATAACCGAACTTCTGATGAACAAATCTTTTAGACCTTTTGCGGTTTTTGTGGCACAAACAACTGGCAAAATCACAAGGATATCAATTAGTAACGCTCCAATCATTTTCATTGCAACAGAAATAATTAGTGCGGTGACCAAAAGCATAACAAAATTGTGGATTTTTACGTTAATTCCCATGGAAGTTGCAATATCACAATCAAAAAAAATCATAGAAATCTGGCGGAAAAACACAATTATGTAGATTACAATTACAAGACTCAAAAAAATCAAAATGAATAAATCAGATTTGGTAAGAGAAAATGGGCTTCCCCAAAGAAGTTCCAAAGTATCTTTTGCAGGAACATCAAAAATGTGAGAAAGCATTGAAGCAATTCCCATTGTAAAAACCATCATTGCGGTGCTTACTGTAGAAAGGTTGATTGATTTGTCTTTGTTCAAAAGGCTCATAATCAAAACTAAAATTACATTAATCAAAATTACAACTGGAATTAATGGAAGATTTAATCCAATGGAAAAAATGCCGCCCAAAATTACACCGTGCATTAACATAAATCGCATTGGAATTAAAGAGTTGCGAACAATTACAACGCCTGCCAAAGGAAAGGAAATGCCAGAAATTAACATTCCAATTAAGCCGTATAAAATTGGTTTTAGTGCTAAAAGTTTTACTAATTCTTCCATGCTATTTCCTTATTTTTCAGATTTTTCTATTGATTTTTCTTTTTCAAAAAATCTAACAGTTTTCCAGTTCAACTCTTTAATGATTTCTTCGTCGTGAGTTACCGCAATTACAGAAAAATCTTCTTGTTCAAGTTTTTTCATCTGATTTATAAAAGTTTTTTTGCTTTGAAGGTCCAAATATGATGATGGTTCGTCTAGCAACAGAATTTTTGCATTTTGACAATAGCAGCGAGCCAAAGAAACTTTTTGACGTTCGCCACCAGAAAGACTGTAAAAAAGTCGGCCTTTAAGATTAAGTGCGTCGGCCTTTTTTAATGCTTCATCAATTCTTGCGTCATCTTTTTTATCATTTTTTGCAGATTTTTTTGAAGTGATTTTTTTTGTGAATAATCCCATGGCAACAACTTCTTCCACTGTAATTGGAAAATCTGAATTTGGAAAATCTTGTTTGCAATACGAAATTGTTTCGTCTTTTTCAAAAGTAATTGAGCCTGAAAAAGGTTTTATAATTCCCAAAATGCATTTTAGTAAAGTTGTTTTTCCAGAACCGTTTGGACCGCAAATAATAATTCTGTTTCCAAGTGGTAAATCAAGAGAAAAATTGTTAATTACAAGATTGTTGTTGTATCCGGCAAATAGATTAGAAATTTTCATACCAAAAAAGCAAAAATGCTACTCCAAAAAAAGAGAAAATTGCCTTCTTGGCATATCTTATAAAAAGAAAAAGTCTTCGTGACTTTTGATTAATTGATTATAACCTTAAACTTGTATGGAATCAACTGCAATTTTTATGTAATCAGAAAGAGTAAGATTTTGCACTCCAGCTACAGTTAAACACTTATTGATTGGAACTAAAATTTTATGTGCGTTTGACGCCCCAACTGCCTGTGCCATTAATGGGGAAATCTCTCCAAGCATTGAATCTGCCATAATAATTCCAATTGGCCCAATAATGTAATCTGCATCCCGGCAAGCAACAACAACAGGATTTTCCCCCGATGCTCCATATTTTGCCCCAGCTTTTAGCATATTTGCTGTTGCAACAGAATTTGTCCCAATGCAAAATATTGATTCAACATCAAATTTTTTTACAAGTTGTTCAACTATGGCTTTTCCAATGCTTCCGCCTTGTCCGTCAATTACTACAATTTTCATTTTCTTAAAACTCCCCAAATTAATCATTTTTTCTCATAAAGAATTTTCCGTTTATATCTTTACTTTGCAAA
Source organism: Treponema sp. (assembly GCA_017521105.1). Classification (GTDB taxonomy): domain Bacteria; phylum Spirochaetota; class Spirochaetia; order Treponematales; family Treponemataceae; genus Treponema_D. Next base: position 12,372 of record JAFXDY010000219.1, on the reverse strand, counting down.
ATGTTGATAAATGCCTCAGGATCAATTTCTTTTATTTCTTTTACAATGAATTTTTCCTGATCTGAAGAAACTACAGAATAAAGCATTGTTTTTTCTAACCCTGTGTGGCATCCAATTCCAGTGAATTTTGTTGCGTCGTGATGTGTGTTTTCTTTAATGCAAGCAACAACTTCTTCTGGTTTTTGCGTTATAACAAGCAAAGTTGTTTTTTTGTATCGTTTGTAAAATGTGTTGATAATTTGTGTGTTTGCAAATTGGAAGATGATTGAATACAAAGCGTAACTCCATTCAAACAAAAATCCATAAATTGCAAGGATAACACAGTTAGAAAAGAAAATGATGTTCCAAATGTCTTTTCCAGTTTTTTGTGCAGAATAAATAGAAATAAAGTCTGTGCCGCCAGATGTGGCTCCTGCAAAAAGTGTAAGACAAACTGCAAATCCTTGTAAAAGTCCACCAAAAACGGCGCAAAGAACAACATCATTTGTAACTTCAATGTGTGGAAGTAAATCTGTAAAAAGGCCGGAAGAAATAATCATCCAAATAGAAAGCAAAGTAAACTTTTTTCCTACGAATTTAAAACACATAATTGCAGGGGCAATATTCAAAAGCCAATAAAACAAACTGTAAGGAATTGTAATATTCAAATATTTTTCAAAAACGTCTTGGAGTAACAAAACAATTCCCGAAAATCCACCTGGTAAAAGATGGGCAGAATAAATAAACGAGTCGATGTTTACGGCAATCAAAAACGCTGCAATTGTAACTAAAATAAATCTAAAAAAAAGTTTCATATTATTACTATAATACAGAATTTATTTTTATGGAATTAATTTAATTAATTGATTTTTTTTGTAAAGATATCTAATCCATGCTGTGAAGCCGCTTACAAACCAAACTATTCCCACAGACCACCAAATTCCCCACAAACCAAACAATGGAATTGCTGTTAAAATAAATGGAACTGTGAATCTTCCAATAACTTCTACAATTCCGTTGAATAATGCAAAGAATGCGTCTCCTAGTCCGTTTAAAATTCCACGAACAACGTAAATCATACCAAGAAAAACGTAAAAATAACTTGTAATGCGCAATGCCTTTGCAGACATATTGATTACTTCAACTTCGTCTACAAAAATTGCCGAAATTTCTTCTGCAAAAATTTGAATTAGAGGAACCATTACAATTGTAAAAATCAACATCATTAAAACTGTTTTGCGATATCCATTTAAAACTCGGTCGTTTTTCTTTGCTCCGTAGTTTTGACCGCAGAATGTTGAAAGGGCAGCGCTTAAAGTTTGGTACGGTTGGTGAATAATTTGTTCAATTCTGCTTGTAGCTGTAAACGCGGCAACAGCAACAGCACCGTAAGCATTTACAACTCTTTGCAATGCCATGCAAGAAATGGCAATAAGTGAAAATTGTAGCGAAAGTGGAACACCCAGTTTAATTGTTTGAATAAAAACTGTTCGGTTAAATTGCAAATCTTTTGTGCAAAATCGGAAATATTCATTAAATCTAAACGCGTAAAAAAGGCACAAAATGACAGAAGCAAGTTGAGAAATTAAAGTTGCAATTCCAGCTCCAAAAACACCTTGCTTAAAAACACAAACAAAAAGTAAATCTAGTAAAATATTTAAAACGCAAGAAAAAATTAAAAAATAAAGAGGTGTTTTTGAATTTCCAAGGGCTCGCAAAATTGAAGAAACATAATTGTAAACAGAAACGAATAATAATCCAATGCACATAAGTCTAATGTACAAAAGTGCATCTTCAAAAATATCTTCTGGCGTATCAAGAATTTTTAAAATTGGATTTGCAAGAAAAAAAGCAAGAACGCCAACTACAAAAGGAAGAATAATCATAATGTAGCCAGTGTTTGCAATGTAATTTTTTACTTCTTTTGTGTCTCCACGCCCAAAACTTTGAGAAACAAGAATTCCTCCACCAGAAGCAAAGCCGTTACAAATTGCAAAAAACAAAAAAGTGATGGAACTTGTTACACCAATTGCCGCAAGGGCATCTGCATTTATAAATTTTCCAACGATGATAGAATCTGCCAGATTGTAAAATTGCTGAAAAATGTTTCCCAAAAGAAGGGGAACTGAAAATATTAATATATGCTTAACTGGACTTCCAGTTGTCATGTTGATTGTTGTTGTTTTCATGATTCAATAAATTTCCTGCATACAATTTACTAGAAAAATAATCTTTTCAAAATAACAAAACTGTATTATAATTGTAATATCTTCCAAAAGGGGAGTAGTTACAAAGCTTAGAATCAACAACCGATTTTGTAGCACAAAGTCTGGTTCTAAGACTTCGCGTTGTTTTTGCAGTGCGAAGAAACAAGACCTTTTGCTAAGAATTTTGATGTATTTTTGTGCATCAGACTTTTTAGCAAAAGGTCTTTTTTTTACAACTAAAATTCTGAATTCCGAATTCTGAATTCTTAATTAAATATTTGAGGTGTTTTTTATGCAAAACGTATTGCAGTATTTTACAACTGGAATTTTGTCTATTGGATGGCAACAAGTTGTAATGTATGGAATTGGTGCATTGCTAATTTATTTGGCAGTTGCAAAAGATTATGAACCAATGTTGCTTTTGCCAATTGGTTTTGGAGCAATTCTTGTGAATCTTCCATTGTCTGTTGTTTTAGGCTCTGCAGAACATCCTGGAGCTTTGCAGATTTTGTTTGATTGCGGAATTATGACTGAATTGTTCCCATTAATCATTTTTATTGGTGTTGGTGCAATGATTGACTTCCGTCCGCTTTTGCAACGTCCATGGCTTTTGATTTTTGGAATTGTTGCTCACGCTGGTATTTTTGTTGCCGCAGCCGTTGCCTACTACTGTTTTGGTTTTGACATTAAAGAAGCTTTGAGTATTGGTGTAATTGGTGCTGCCGACGGTCCAACTGCAATTGTAGTTGCAAGTAAACACGCAAAACATCTTTTGGGACCAATTACAGTTGTAGCATATTCTTACATGAGCCTTGTTCCAATTATTATGCCACCAGTAATCAAATGTTTAACAACAAAAAAAGAACGTCGCATGCGCATTAAAGCAAAAGATTCAAATATTCCATCTTGGGTTGTAATTTGTTTCCCAATTTTTATTACAGTAATTGTAAGTTTGTTTATTCCAGATGCAGCAGCATTAATTGGATTCTTGATGTTCGGAAACTTGATTCGCGAATGTGGAGTTTTGGAAAAACTTTCTAAAGCCGCACAAAATGAACTTTCAAATATTGTAACACTTTTGCTTGGAATTAGTGTTGGAGCAAGTATGACAGCTCAAAACTTCTTACAACCAACAACACTTTTAATCATGATTTTAGGATTAATTGCATTTATTGGCGACACAGCAGTTGGCGTACTTTTTGCAAAATTCTTAAATCTCTTCCGCAAAAAAGAACACAAATTAAATCCAATGCTTGGTGCTTGTGGAATTTCTGCATTCCCAATGGCAAGTCGCGTTGTTCAAAAATTGGCACTTGAAGAAGATGACCAAAACTTTATTTTAATGCACGCCGTAAGTGCCAACGTTTCTGGCCAAATTGGTTCAGTAATCATTGGTGGAATTATTTTAGGAATTCTTGGCGGAATGTAAAAGAAAAGGTTTTAGAAAAAAGAACCCCCAAACAAACAAGACAAGAAGTCTTATTTTGTTTGGGGGTTTATTATTTAGGGTTTAATCTTTCTTTTATTTATACAAAGGAGAAACTGTGTCTACCAATTTGCAGTATTCTTTGTATGCTTCGTTGTATTTTGCAACGTTTTCTGGATTTGGTGTTGTACCTTTAGATTCATCAAGTTTGATGTGTTCTGCACAAAGTTCTGCAATGTCACATTTTCCATTTTGATTTTTAAGACACCACAATGCTTGTACAGCAGCACCTAAAGCAGCAGCTTCATCCAAAACTGGAATGCGAATTGGAAGGTTCATAACGTCTGCAGCAATTTGTCGCCATAATGGACTTTTTGATCCACCACCAATTAAGCGAATTTCTTTTGGTTCAAAACCAAGTTTACGGAATGCTTCTAATCCACCGCGCATTGCAAAAACAGCACTTTCTAAAGCAGCGCGACAAATGTTTTCGCGGCTTGTGTTTGCAGCTGTTAATCCTGTAATACTAGCGCGACCATTAGGCAAGTTTGGTGTACGTTCACCGTTAAAGAATGGAAGAACAACAACACCGTCTGCACCTGGCACAGATTTTGAAGCAACTGTATCTAATTCTTCAACTTTCATTCCAAATAAACCACGAACAAATTCTGTTGCAACTGTACAGTTCATTGTACAAAGAAGTGGAAGCCATCCATCGCTAGAAGCACAGAATCCCGAAAGTCCGTTTTCTGGGTCTGCAATAGGTTTTGCTGAATAACCATACAATGTTCCAGAAGTTCCCATACTCATTGTTAAGAATCCGTCTGCAACTGTACCAGTTCCAATAGCACCCATCATGTTGTCTCCACCACCAGCAGAAACAGGAATTCCTTCTGGAATTCCGTAAGCTTTTGCAGCTTCGGCAGAAACTTTTCCAGCAGGAGCTGTTGGTTCAATTAATTTTGGAAGTAAATCTATAAGTTTTGGATCAATAATATCACAAATCTTTTTTGACCAAACACGATTTTTTGAATCGAACAAAGCAGTTCCTGAACTGTCGCCGTATTCCATTACGTAATCGCCAGTTAATTTATAGTTCAAATAGTCGTGTGGAAGCATAATGTATTTTAAGTTTGCCCATGCTTCTGGTTTGTGGCGTTTGAGCCAAAGGATTTTTGGAGCTGTAAAACCTGGGAGCATTAAGTTTCCAAGTGCTTCTACAACTTTTGCGTTTCCACCGGCAGCTTCTGTAATAATATTACATTCTTCTACTGTAGAAGTGTCATTCCAAAGTTTGATGTTATATAAAGCTTTTCCGTCTTTATCAAGTGGCACAAATCCGTGTTGTTGTCCTGAAACTCCAATCGCTTCAATTTTTGCTTTATTTTCTGCAGAAAGTTTTCCAAAACAAACTGTAAGTCCGTTGTCAAACCATTCTGTTTTTTGTTCACGAGTTCCGTCGTTTTCTGAAATTAAGTCCATAGGACAAGATGCTTTTTCAATAATTTCATGATTTTCGTAGTCATAAATAACTACTTTCATACTTTGTGTTCCAAGGTCAATACCTGCAACAGTTTTCATAAGGCCTCCAAAAATTTTTAAAAAAATCTATAGTAGTAATTTTACTATTAACAATTTAATAGTCAAGCAGTGATTTTTCTTATATTTAATTTCGCTTTGCTTGTTTTACAGAATTCAGTTGTTCGTGCAACTGATAATCTGTATCTTCATCAATAATTTTTATCATTATGTTTGCAATTGTTTCGTCAAACTGAGTTCCTCTGTTATCAACTAATTCTTGTCTAACTTTTGCTTGTGGCAAATATTTTCGGTAACTTCTGTTTGATGTCATGGCATCGTAAGCATCTGCTACTCCAATTATGCGAGCAATTTTTGGAATATCTGAACCTTTTAATTTGTCTGGATATCCGCTACCGTCAAAATGCTCATGATGCCATCTTGCTCCTACAGAAATTTCTTTCATTGTAGAAATTGATTTTAAAATTTGGCTTCCAATGTCTGGGTGAGTTTTGATTATGCCGTATTCAGCTTCTGTTAATTCAGATGGTTTGTTTATGATTGTATCTGGAATTCCAATTTTACCAATGTCGTGAAGAAGTGCAGCGTAGTAAACTCGTTTTTGTTCTTCTTCGGAATCTCCAAGAGCTTTAGAAATCATTTTTGAATATTGTGCAACACGAATTGAATGGCCGTTTGTGTAAGTGTCTTTTGCATCAATTGTTCCAACCAATGCCTGAATAACTTCTAAAGACATTTTTTCGGTTTCTTGTTTTTGGCGTTTAAGTTGATTGAATCTAAGTTTAATGACTAGTATTGCAAGACCAATGATTAATGCAAAAAGTGAAATTATGAATACTGGTCTTTGATAGAAAAATGGCTTTTTAATTATTTTTAATTGTGCAACTTTTGTACTTTTAATTTCGTCACCATTTTGTGCAGTAACATTGAATAAATATGTTCCTGGCTTTAAGTTTGTATAAGTTGCAATTCTTAAATTTGACCATTCTGAATAATTATTTTCAAAACCATCAAGTTTTGTTTTAAATGTAATTTGTTCTGGAGAAATAAAACTAATTCCGGAATATTTTATGATTAATCTTTTTGATTCTGGTGGTAAAATGATTGTATTGTTTGAAGCTTCAACTTTTTCAGAATCTACAAGAATGTCTTCTATGATGATTTTTGGTGCAGAATTATTTGATTCATTTCTTACTGGATCAAAAATTGTAAATCCATCAATTAATGTAAACCAAATGCGACCAATGTTATCTTTCATAGAAAGGGATGTAGAAGTTACACCACCAGAGTTTATGCCATCTTGTTTTGTAAAAAACTTTGGATTTATATAATTTTTTGTGCCGTTTAGTACATCATCAATTTCTGAAAGTTTTAGACTAAAAATTCCTTGATTACAAGTGAACCAAACTTTTTCTGTATAATCTAAAATTGCTTGAAAAACACTGTCAAAACCAAGTCCATTTACATTTTTAAAAGAAGATATTTCTCCATTTTTGTAAATACTTAATCCAGTTCCTGTACAAATCCATAATTCATCATCACGAAGATTTGAAATCTTAAAAATTACGTTTCCGGCTAAGTTATCTTCTTTTGTATAAGTTTTGATAATTTGTTTGTCTTTTAATACAAAAATTCCGCCACCGTCTGTTCCAACCCAAATTGTTCCATCTTTTGCTTCATGAAAACACATAATGTAATCGTTATGAAGTTCTTCGCTTTTTGTAATATTTGTAATTGTTCCGTCGGCAGAAATAATTGAAAGTCCCGAAGTTGTACCCACATATAAATCACCATTAGAAAATTCTTCTGCAACTCTTACACGATTTCCTGCTAAACCATCATCTTGTGTCCAATTATGTAAAATTCCGTCTGGAGTATATTTAATTTGACCAAGTTTTTCATAAGCACTAATTAAAACAGAACCATCTTTTGCAATGGAAACGTGCCTAAGTCTAATTCCTTGGCATATTTTTGTTAATTCATTTGTTATGAACATTCCGTTTTTGTAACAGTAAAGACCGTTATCTGCCGCAATCCAAGTTACTCCTCGTCCTAGGTCTTGAGCAATTGCGTTTACAGTTGTGTCCATTTTTGTAGTTTGGAATTTTCCGTAACTTAATTTTTGTAAACCACCCCTGTCTGTTGCAATCCAAATGTTTTTTTCTGAATCTTGAAAGATTTTTGTAATTCCATCGTCTGCAAGTCCTGTGGATTTGTCTAAATAAGAATATTTTCCATCATGAAGAATTGTGATTCCACTGTCCATTCCAAACCAAATGTTTTTTTCTTTATCTTGGTAAATGCAATTTACGTATGAACCTTTATGCCCTTGTGCGCTTAGATCGTAAACTTCTTCTGTATCTCCAAAAACTCTAACGGCGTAGTAGGGTGCTACTCCAAACCAAAAAGCTCCTGATGCATCTTGATTTACTGTTGTAATAATTGGATCTTCTATTGATGTGATGTTTGTGTATCTTTCAAATTTGTTTTCGGAATATAGGTAAGCACTTTTTTCTGTTAAAGACAAAATCCAAATGCGGCCTGCGGTATCACAATACATTTGATTTACAATAAAAATATTGTTTTCGGGAATTGTGTCAAAGCCTTTTAACTGAATAATTTCAAAGTTTGGTGAAATTACGTTAATTCCAGAAGCTGTTCCCACCCAAATGTTGTGATTAAAATCCTCACAAAGTGCGCGGATGGAGTTGTTTGTTAGTCCGTTTTCTGTAGAAAAAGAAACTACTTCTCCATTTTCTTTAAGACAAAAAACACCTTCATCATTTGATCCAACCCAAATGTTTTTGTTTGTATCTTGAATTACAGAACGAGTTGATCTGAAAGAGTATTTTTGATTATAACTTTGATTAATAAGTGTAAAAGACAATCCATCGAATTTAACAAGACCACTGTATGTTCCAAAGTAAATATATCCGTCGGAACTTTGCATTAAGTCTGTAACAGTGTTGCCAGGAAGCCCATCTTGAGCACTCCAACTTTTAGAAATAAAATCTTTTAAAAATGAATCTTGAAAACTATTTGAAAATAAATGTAGACAAGATAAAAATGTTGTAATGAGCAAAAAAACTTTCTTCATAATTCTATAATTATATTATTGATTTGCTCATTTTGCAAATTTGTCTTTTAGTTTTGTTCAGAGTTATAATTTGACATTTTTTTGAAAAAATAAATTGCAAAAGGAACGGCTGTTATGGCACTTAAAACATCTGCAACAAATTGAGCCATTTCTACACCTTGCAAACCTATTACTCTTGGCAAAATTAAAATTGCAGGAATAAAGTAGATTCCGTTTCTGTTCATAGAAAGATAAGTTGCCGATTTTATGTGGCGAGTTGATTGCATAAGCATATTTGTACCAATAATCAAAGAGTGGAATGGTAAAAAAGCTACTTGCCATCGCAATGCGGCCACACCAATTTTTACAACATTCAAATCCTTTATAAAAGCGTTCATAATCTGGTTTGCAAAAATAAAAATTATTGTTGCAAGAGAGCCCATAAGAATGAATCCTGCAGTTAAAGTAAATGTGTAGGCTTGTTTTACTCTGTCATAACGTTTTGCACCAAAATTGTAACCACTAACAGGTGAAAAACCTTGTCCAACACCAATCATAATACTTGCAATAAACATTACAATCTTTGTTGTAATTGTCATTCCGGCAATTGCAGCGTCCCCATAAGCACCGGCAGCTGTATTCAATAAAATAGAAGAAATACTTGATAAACCTTGTCTTGAAAGTGAAGGAAATCCTGTTGTAACAATTTTTGGAAGAACTTCTTTTTTAAGTGAATAAAGTTTGATATTTATGTGGCAAACTGTTTTGTGTTTTAAAAAGCAAGTTAGCAAAATCAAAAAGCTAATTGATTGACTACATAACGTTGCAATTGCTGCACCAGAAATTCCTAAATCTAAAGCGTAAATAAAAATTGGATCTAAAATGATGTTTAAAATTCCGCCAGTTGTTAGTCCAATCATTGAAAAAAAAGCTTTTCCTTCTGAACGCAAAACATTGTTTAAAACAAATGAAGCTGTCATAATTGGAGCCCCAAAGAAAATATATTTTGCGTAATCTTGTGCATAAGGTAAAATTGTGTTGGAAGCCCCAACTAAACTTAAAAACTGAGTGGAAAAAATAATTCCCAAAATGGTAATTAATAATCCAATTCCTATGGCAGTAAAAAATGCTGTAGAAACAATAACATTTGCTTCTTCGTTTCGTTTTTGCCCTAATCTAATAGAAATTAAACTTCCAGAACCCATCCCCAAAGTAAATCCAAAAGCTTGAATAATAGACATAATTGGAAAAACAACACCAACGGCCGCACTTGCTTGTGTACTAATTTGCGAAACAAAAAAAGTGTCTGCCATATTGTAAATTGAAGTTACAAGCATTGAAATTACAGTTGGAATTGCAAGACTTGTGATTAATTTAGAAACTGGCGTATTTACCATTTTGTTGTATTGATTTTCTGCAAAATTGTCATTATTCGAAGTTTTTGATAAATTCATAACAAAACTATAATAGTATTCGCAAGAAAAATAAAGTAGGTTTATCTTCTTTCAATCTTATACATAGGTTCTTCTTCTGGAACAAATTGCAATGTATGTTTTTCACAAGAAAGTATTTCTGTAATATCATGAGTAACGTGAAGCATTGTTGTTTTCCCTTTTTCTGCAATCAATTCCATAAGATTTAATATTTTTTTTCTATAATTTTCATCAAGTCCGTGGCAAGGCTCATCTAAAATCAAAATTTTTGGAGATTTTACAACAGAACGCAAAATTAAAACGGCACGCTGTTCACCGTAACTCAACGAACCAAAACTTTCCAATTCGCGACCTTCAAAACCTGCCAAAGAAAGCCATTTTTTTGCAATCTGAATTTCCACATCAGTTGGAGTTTCGTACAACCCAATTGAATCCTTGAATCCCGAAATTATTACATTCTGAATAGAAGTGTTTCCAACCATTCTGTATTCCACATGAAGTCTGTAAGAAACAATTCCCAAATGCTTTTTTATGTCCCAAATAGATTCCCCTGAGCCTCGCTTAATTCCAAAAATCGTAACATCATTACAATAAACTTGTTTGTTATCTCCTGTAATCAATTCTAGCAAAGTTGTTTTTCCGCAACCGTTTGGCCCTTGAATCAACCAATGTTCCCCTTTTTTTAATTTCCAAGAAAGATTTTTTAAAACAAGTTTTCCGTCCCATCCTACGTTTACGTTTTTTAATTCAAAAAGAATTTCTTCACTTTCCTTAGAATCACTTTGATTTTGCAAGTTGCCAGAATCTAAATCATCATCTTTTACGCAAACAGAAGAATCTTCCAAAGTTTCTGCAAATTGCTTAGAAAAATCAACCAAATTGTCAGTGTCATCAGCTTTTTCAAAATTCTTGAATGATAAAAAATCTTGTTTTGTGCCACAAAATGAAACTTCTTTATTTGAAAACTCAATTACATGTGTTATAGACTCAGGAATTTCGTGCCACCTGTCCATGCACAAAACTACAATTGGGCCGCGGAAACCTGTAGAACCAAGGGAACTCACCTCAGAACCAAGCGTACACTTTCCAGAATCTAGCTCGCCACCTGCAGAACCAAGCGTACAATTCGGTGAACCAAGTTCCCCAGCAGAACCAATTCCACAAACAAAATCAAACAAAATCTTTCGGCTTTCCACATCAAGCCCAGCAAAAGGATTACTCAAAACCAAAAACTTTTTTTTACTAAGCAACGCCGCCGCAAGCATAGTTCGCCGAATTTCCCCAGTAGACATATATTTTAAGCCCCTGTCCAAAATCTTAGAAACGCCACAAAGCTTTACAACCTCATCATTTTCAAGATTTTGCATTTTTGCAGGAAGAGGCTCATTTTTTAACAATTTTTTATTTTCTGTTTCATAAATTTTTTGAGCAATATAAAAACGCCCAGTACGACCAATATCAACACCACCGTCCACAAATTCGCTTTCGTCGTTTAACCTTTCTTCTTCAATAAGTTTTGCAGCCTGCTCCAAAGAAACAATTTCGCAATCACAAGAATCCAAAAAATCATTAAAATATTCAGAATTATCTTCACAATTCAAAACAAACTTTTCTGGCCCAATTCCACACAAAGCCCGCAAAAATTCCGCTTTTCCACCGCCATTTTCACCAAAAACAAGCCAAAATTCACCATTTTTAAGTTCCCAATTCACATTTTTAATAAAATTTTTTTTTGAATCAGAAACAGCACAATTTTTTATAGAAATCAAACTATTTTTCATAATTTTCCTTGTTCACTTTTGAATAAACACAACCACAATATTGCTGCCTGTAAAGATTAAATTCCAAACTAATTTCCAAACTCCGCTTAAATCCACCCTTTTTCTTAAAATCAGAAACAAGCCACTTAGGAACTTTTTTTTCTTCATTTACAGACTGATTTTTCATATAATTTTCAACAATTTCTGTTCCAAGCAAATTGATTTTTTCAGCGTCCTTAAAAGGACTAATACTCAAAGTTGTGCAAAAATAATCAAAACCATTTTTTAAAGCGTAATCAAACCCACGACGCAATCTAAACTCATAACAACGGCGGCAACGTTCCCCTTTTTCCCCTTCCCAAGCCAAATCCGGTTCATTTTTTGTATTCACCGCATCATAAAATTCCTGAGGATTATAAACATCTTCCACAAAACAAACTTTATTCTTTACAGCTGGTTCAAACTTTGGCAAAAAATCAATAATTTCGTTAAGTCGCCGCTCATACTCCGCTTGTGGATAAATATTCGGATTATAATACAAAATTGTAATTTCAAAAAATTCTGCCAAAAACTCAATTACATAAGAAGAACAAGGCCCACAACAAGCGTGAAGCAAAAGTTTTGGCCGGCCATCAAGATGAGCCAAAAGAGAATCCAATTCTTTCTGAAAATTACGCTTTTTTTCCATATTTTTTTGGGCGTTCCCCGCTTCCACTTCGTTCCAGCGGGTCGGGCTTTGCGGTGTTCCGCCGTCTACCGCGGCTCCATCCCTTCGGAACAGCTCGCAAGCTCGCTGCACCTACAATCCCTAACGCAATGCGTCATCCACCGCTACATAAAAAACAATACAATACAATTCTTCGTGTTTTATTGGTTCCACAAGGATTTTGTTTTCCTTAATCATTTGATCTAAAATTGCTTGAGCATTTTTTCCCTTAAAGCCCTTTGATTC
>JAFXDY010000218.1 GCA_017521105.1 Treponema sp. | reverse complement strand
GTTTACAGACCTTTCAAAACATGAAATTAGAAAAGTTCAATGATATCGAAAAGTCTTATCATCTTTCAAATGGGGATACAACTCTTACAGTTACAGAAACTACTTTCAAGGAATTAACAGAGAAAAGCCGTTTTGAGAAGGAATATACAAATGAAACTCCTGCTTATGAAAAAATGCTTCAATCTCAATATGAAGATTATTTTAAACAACGCGATAACACTTCTTATAACTTCCGTCATAATTTAAGTGTTTATTGTAGAAAAGAAGCAAACTCTACTCTTGATGCCATAAATCTTGCCAAAGATATTATAGGAAGAATGTCAAAACAAGAACAAGAAAAAACTAGAGTTCTTCTTAATAAAATTAAGAAACAAGATGAATCTATAAATCAGTTTCTTGTAAGAACATATTTTGAAGCAATTGAAGCCGTTCCATTAAATGAAGAATTAGTAAAACAAAATAATCCAGATAATAAAATTGCAAGACCTTTTTATGATACCATTTCTACTAATGGTCAAAAAGTCGATAAAGACTCATCATTAAAAATTGGTGATACCATTGAAAATATTGCCTTTAATATGGATAAAGTTTTTGGACCAGGAAAAGAAAAAATCTATGAAACCTTAACAGTTATTTCTGCTTCAAAAGAAGGAAATTCTGTTGTCTTAATGGATAAAAATAAATCATTCTATGAAATTCCGAGAGACGAACTTTTGGCTGGATATGAAAAACAACAAGAAAAACTCCATAAGGCCGAAGTCCAACATCAAAGAAGAAATTCTCTTGAAATTGAACGGTAGGCATTTTTGTGCATATTATTTTGATATGCACAAAAATCTCTATTTATTGGGCAAAAAAATAGTAACAAACTTTCAACGGTATTGTCTTACCTTCCGTTTTGGAAGGAGATGACATCTCAATCCTCAAATAATGATTTCGTTTACACTTGTAAGTCACAGTTTTTCAACGATTCTTTGATTTCCTTTCCAGGTCTAAATTTTACAACAAAATGCTCTGGGACACTTACAACTTCACTTGTTTGAGGGTTTCTTGCATTGTCACGACTTTTTCTCGAAATAACATCAAATGTTCCAACCCCTCTAAGTTCAATTGATTAATTTTCAGTAAGTTTTTTTTAAGAATAAACAAAAGAGTATCTGTTATAGCTGATATTTCTTTTTTGCTAAAATCAACTCTCTCATAAATTTCATTAATTACATCTTTTTTAGTTTATTTTGCTTCACTCATATTTTTATTATATCATTAGTATAAATAAATTAATATTTCAATAACGAAGTGAAATAATAATGGTAACAAACTTTCAACGTAAAAATAGAGATTGTTACAATTTTCAATCAATACTGTTTTTTTATTTCTAATTATAAAGTCACAATTTATCAACGCATGTATTAATGCCAAGTAAAAAATTTTAATAAATTATCTATTTATTAACAAAAATAGTAACAAATTTTCAACAGAAATATGATTTTTAGATAATTTATCTCTTTTTTTCTAGCTTTTCTTTATATTTTCATTTACGAAAACTTTGTAGCTTAGAGAATTTTACAATTCAAATTAATGGTAACAAATTTTCAACGCTTAAATAATCAAGTACAAAATTTTCAACATAAACAAATAAAATAGTAACAAACTTTCAACGCTTATTATCTATTTAAAAAAAGCATTATCATTTGTGTTATCATTCCAATAAAACTTGTTCCGGTTAATATGTAAATCAAAACATCTTTTAAACATACCTTATTACTTTGTTTTGGTATCTTTTTTATTAGTTCTTGATTTTGCTTCTGACAAGACTTTAGAAAATCTATAACTTCTTTAGTAAGTGCCTCAATCTTAATCTTGGATTCTTTTAATAAGTTTTCACTCTCACCTTTTAATATTTGGAATTCTCTTGTAGAAGAATCTGTCATATCCTTTCTGTATTTTTCTATACAGTTTGTAATGGTATCATCAATCTTATTCAATTCGTCAATTCTGGAATCAAACGAAGTAATTTGACTTTTTATTCCTTCAAAAGATTGATTTGTGAAATTATCTATTCGTTGTAAACCTTCTTTTAAGTCTTTTTCCATTTGATCAAGACTTAATGAAAATTTTGCTCTGTCATCTTCTAACGCTTTTTTTAATTCCAAAGATTCAAATTCTGATTTTTTTTGAGCAATCTGACTTTCTAGACTTCTAGTATAAAGAACTTCTTTATTTAAATGATTAATAACTTCATCCGTTTTCGCAGAGAATCCTGCATAAAAAGTATTTAAACTATCAATATTCTTTAGAAGAACTTCATTACTTAATGACATTTGTTCTTCAAGAGATACAATTTTTCCATGAATTTCTTCTATTAATTCATTATTTTCTATTTGATTAATTTCTTCTGGTACTTCCAAAGGAATTTTATCTCTTGTTGGAAGTTTTTTTGTTATGTTCTTTTCTTCCATAATTCTCCACCTGGGCAGACAGAAAACTATTATTTACTAAATTGGTTCTCCATTTTTCCTACGCTGAATAACGTTAGTTTCAATTCTTACAGGAACACCTTTTTCCCAATATTCAATTGTATCACCACCATCAGTCCAAACCTTCTCAATTAACCCTTTTCTCCAAATCTCATAATGATTAGGACTTTCTATTGCAGGTTCATTGCCGTCTGAATCCAAAACACCATCAACAAAATGATAAACAACTGGATGCTCTGATTTCATATCAAATCCAGCTGTTCCAAACATATTTCCCTTTTCATCTTCAAGTCTTACTTTTGTTCCTTGAAGAAGAGTTCCGTCTGCATCTGTAAATTGCATAAACTGATATTTTTTATGAATTGATTTTGATGCTTTATATAAATCATTTAGTAACAAACTTTCAACGGTATTCTTAAATTCCATTTCATCCATTGTTTATTTCTCCTTTGGAAATATTCTTACCCCATCCAACCACCATTCTTCATAATTATCTTGATTATCAATTATGGCTGGAGCCGATTCAAAATGTAATACACCATTTTTCCAATGCTCAATGTGTGTACTGTCATGACTTTCTACTGCAGGAAGAACTCTACCTTCTTCATCAAGAGAATCATTTAAATATCCTCCCTTCACTCTTATTGTTATATCAGGAAGAATATAATCTCCATCAGCAAGTAATCCTTCTGTAGTAATTATTCTAAGATTTTGATACTTACCAAAACTCTTCATAAAATTACTCCACTACTTCTACAAGTCGATATGGATTTACTTCTGAAATCTCTTTTGCAGAAAGTTCGGTTCTCTTACAAACAACAGCAGTTTTTTTTAGCAAGTTTTCAATAAACTCTGTCATAAAAGAACTATCTGTTACTTCTAATTCCATTGAAAGATTTTCAACATCATCTGCACTCAACTCAATTGGTACTAATATTTTCATGCAACCTCCTTTTCTCTTTTTTCACAATCATTTTTTCCTGTAAACAAAACCGTATTTGCTGACGCGTAAATTTTTGTTTTTGGAACGCCAGCTCTTGTCACATAACTTTTTTCCACAAGAAAACCATCTACCAAAACCTCTTTACCTTTTTTTAAATCTGGAAGAAGTTTTAATGCCACATCTTTAGAAAAGTGAACTTCAAGTGTTAAAGGATCTCCTTTTTTAGTTGGTGTTCCATAATCTGCAACAAAAAATGAAACATAACTTGAATTCCCATTTCTAGTTTCAACATCAAATTTCTCTGCATCTGCACAAAGATTTCCAAGCACAGTAATTCTGTTCATTCTAAGAAACTCCTTTTAATATTATTTTTAAGGCTATTAAGATAAGCCAAAATGTTATGATATTTTTTACAACCCTTCTTTTCCAGTTCCACCAATCTGGAAATCGATATCTATTCATCTTTGTACTTAGAAAGATTGCAAAACTTCCAAAAATACCTAATATCAAAATTGCTAAAAAAGTGTACTTTTCACTTACAAATTCTATTATGCGTTGAAAGTTTGTTACCATTTTTCTTACAACTTTGAAAACTTCAAATTTAAGATTTATATCCCAAATTTTTTCCTCCTAGAAAATCATATAATCATCTTCTGCAGGTGGAAAATCTAACGCACTTTCAGAAATTGGCTCTTCGCGTTGAAAGTTTGTTACTTCACTTTCATTTGCAATTTCACCGTTTTTCTTTCCAGAAAAAATTAGATGTATCTTTTCTACACCAATTCCTATCTCACTTTTCTTTTCTCCATCTTTTTCCCAACGATGTTGACGGAGGTACCCTTCAACAATTACTTGTTGTCCTTTTACAAGATATGGTTCTAAGTGTTCTGCATATTTTCCAAAAACAGCCAATGGAAAAAAATATGCTTCCTCACCTGCTGTACCATCTGGATTTTTTCTATAGCGATTTGTAGCTATTGAAAATCTTGCAATTCTTAATCCTGCATCTGTTGTTGTGAATTCTGCATTTTTTACAATGCGACCTTGTACTGTTAAGTTATTCAAATCTGACATATTCCAACGCCTCCTATGCGTTAATTCCGTATCTTTTGTAAACAGCAGCTATCTTTTTCTGTTGTTCTTGTCTAAAGTTTGGATCCCTTATTTGTTCTATTGCGTTTTCAAGTATTAATTTTCCAATTTCTTTATCTAATTCTTCTCTTTGTTCTTGTGGTAACTTATAAATCTGTTTCTGTTTTGCAATTTCTTGTTTATTATCAAAGTCACTAAAACTAAAACTACATTCAGGACAATAATCTAAAACAGACACAACTTCTAATCCACAAACTGGACATACAGTTTTAGGAACTTCTTTTTTTATCTGAATAGGATTTTGAATAATAAAATCTTGCAACACATTTTCTGACTTTGCCAAAATTCTAAAAAGATTTGAAATTGAATTAGGTTTCTTTTCCAGAGTTCTGTTGTAAACAAAACCTAAGTACTCCCCTACCCTTTCCAAATCCATTTTTTTTTCTTCAAACAAAGAACTCAATTCAGGGATAAAGTTTGAATCAAAGACATTACCTCCAAATAACTTTTTTAAATTTTCAAAAATCAAATCTGCTGCTGCTGCTGCTTCAAATTCACTTTTTTGATTTTGCTTTATAGCAGTAGCAGTATTATCTAGATTATTATTAGTATTATTGGGTAAAGATTCTTTCCCGTTTGGAGTAAAATTTTTTAACTGGGGTGGTAAAGTTTTTTTACTACCTTCGGTTAAGTTTTTTGACTGATGGTTAAAATTCTTTACCACTTCAACAGACATTCCTAAATCCATCATTCTTGACCGTGCAGTAAAATAAATTGGTGTAACACCATTTATTAATTTTTTTATGATGTATCCTTTTTCAACCATCTTTGATAAAGCTGCAATCACTGTTGGTTTTGAACTATGTGTCCATTCCATCAAATATGAAAGAGATCCTGTATAAAATGATTTTCCATCTTGGCTGAATCCATGAATTATTGCGTAAATAAAAATTTCATTTAATCTTAAATCTGCTAATTCACTAATCATCCAACCACATACATTTATATAATTTTCACTCTTTATCATTCTTTACCCTCCAGTTATTTCTTTAATCTTCACTTAGTTCAAAAATTGTCGTGTAACAATGAACACCTAAAGGACTTATCCCCTTGTACTGACGACAAACTGAAAAAAAACAGCAGTCATAACAAATATCATTATCCCGTTTTCCAGGAACAGCTTTTACTTTTAAATTTTTATTAATAGGACTTGGAAGTCTTATATTCAACTCATCGTCCTTTTGAAAAAATAATGCTCCATTTATTAATTCCATATTCTCCCCTCCCCTACTCTAAAATAATGATGCCGGACCGTGCATATTCAAAATATTCATACAACTCTTTCATATTTTCAGTTGTAATCAATTCCAACTTTCCGTCAAAAGACTTGAAATATAAATGTTTCAAATCATCCCCAAGAATAATATCTGGTATTGCTGGATCATTGTTTTTACTAACAGTCTCTAAAAAATCAATAATCTGTTCTGTAGTAAAACCTTCAGTCTGATTTGCAATAAGTTTTGCATAATCATCAAACATAGCTGTAATATCCGTACGCTTAATCATTGTTAATCTCCTTTCGAAATCTAAAATCAAATGGATTTTCTAAAAGTTGTTTTACTTCTTCGTCTTGTTCAATTTCATTTGAACTAAAACCTTCTTCAACTTTTCCAAGAATAAAAGTGACACAACTTCTGACTAAACCTTTTATATAAGCTCTATTCTCAGCTACCTTTTTTGCATCTCTTTTTTCTTGCTCTTCCTCATACTTACTTTTAGAACTCTTTTTTCTTTCTCTTATTAAGATTGGAGCAGGATTTCTAGAATCATCTTCAAGACTATCTGTCAAATCATCATCTTTAAGAGAAGTGTTACCTTCCTTTTTATGATGGTCTTTATAAACTTTATAGCTTGATATTTGACCATCATCTATTAATTCTTTTTCCTCATCACTGGCATTCTTTACAACAGATATATACCTTTGCGCTGTTCGTTTACACACTCCTAAAGTATCCCCGATAAGTTCTGCTTTTGAACCTTGGTAATTTTGTATAAAGTCTGTTCCTAGTAAAAACGAAACATTCTTTAATAGATTTGCACTATCAAGGTTTCGTCTATTAACCTGTAATGAAATTGCATACTTGTATGCTTCTTCTTCTGATTCAAAACAATGTTCACTAACAGGAACCATTGTTATTCCAACTTCTTTACAAGCTCTAAGTCTTGTATACCCATCTATTAAAAATAGATGGCCTTCTTTTTTCCAAACATGTAAGCCTCCCTGCTTTTCATCAAATCCTTTGTCTTTTAATGACACCTTAATTCTTTCCAAAACTTCTAAGTCCATCGAAAATAAATCTTTGAATTTTTCATATTCTTCAATCTTTTCAATCAGAACCATTTTTGAAGTTTTAACATTTCCATCTGCTAAAGGAAGATTTGTTCCAGCAGTTAAAAAATTTAACTTCCCTGCCATCAAAACTCCTCTATAACTACATCCTCTCCAGTAATTGCACAAGCCAATTCATTTATAGAAGAAGCTAATGCAAGAGAACCTACATCTTTACTTTTCATAGATACTTTCTTATCACAATTTGTGTAGTAATCTAATCGAATAGTTTTTGGTAATCTTACTTTGAGAATATTTGAAAATGTTTGTTCAAAAAGTTTTGTGACTGTAGATTGGAGTGCATTTCCGTCAGTCTTAAGACCTTTCACCCAATAATTGTAAATCAGATAGATTTTTTCACTTTGTTCTGGGAGTTCTTCCTCAATTCTATTCATTAAAAATGAAGCCATATTAAAATTGAACTCTGTTAATTGAACAGGTGTGAGAATAATATCAGCTGCAAATAAAGCACTTTTTACTAAGTTGTCATAAGTTGGAGAAGTATCAATAACAATGTAGTCATAATCAAGTTTATTGATACATTTTTTTAAGATATGATAATCTATTGCTCGAATGTTGCACAAAGAAAGGCTAGAAGGAATAATGTCGACATTTGGAATCCTAGAATGAAGTATATTCTCTTCTGCCTTTTCTTGTGCCAGGGAAAGCATAATGTTCTTTCGTTCTGTGATCTCTCTAATATTTTCTAAACCGAGGGTGTAAAACAATGAAGCTGTATTATTAAGATCCATATCGATTACAAGAACACGCTTACCTCGAGCGGCTAAATTATTGGATAGAAGTAAAACTAGGCTAGATTTCCCAACCCCACCTTTGATGCTTGAAACTGTAATAACCATAATTTGCCTCTCTTAAAAAGTATTAAGAAAGAGAATTTCAAGAAGCGTTTCTGTCTGCCCATGATGTAAAATTACTTCTCGAAAATCTCAATCGTTATGGTTTAAGTTTAAAACACTATACATTCATAAACCACCCACTTTTATAACAAAATTCACCTCTTTTGGAACAAAAAACACCTCTTTTACCCCGAAAAACACCTTTTTTGAAAAATGCTCATAAAAAATAAAAAGTCCAGCTGATGAATTTTCTAAATATAAAAATTGAATAATTTACTAAAAAAATTCAGTTTACGAAAAAAAATTCCCCCCCTTTTCCCTAAAAAAATTAGAAGAAAAAATCGAAAAAAAACATGCAAAAATACTCAAATTTTCAAAATTTAAAAACCGCGAAAAACGGGCCTATTTTGCGTCGATTTTAACTTGGTCGATAAATTAGTCGATTTTTTATTTTGAACGCGTCTACGGCAATCCTCGCGCGTCTTTTAAAAACTGATTTTAAGCGATATATATTTATATACTTTTTGATATAATATTTTATATGTTTATAGTATTTATAATATTTGTTTTGATAGTGTATTTAATAGTGTTTTTTATATAAATATATAAATATATACTCAAAATTTTTTATTGATTTATAGAAGGGCAAATTTCATTATTTTTAAAATGTTGGAAAAATTTATGAAAAAATTACGTCAAAAAAAATGACCAAAAAACAAAATTATTTTTCTCGACGTTAGCCATGTTTCACAACAGAAAATCATTATTTTCCACAGCCCCCAAAAGCAGGATGCCATACTTGACTATACCCTATGGACATCTGTGTCTGGGGCGGGGATGGACATAGATGTCCAATATAATAATAAATGTGAATAATAAAATTTATATATTTAAAAGAATTCCAAAAAATATCAGAACTATTAACCACCTTATATCAAACACAAAACAAACATTAAAACTGGGAAAGATTCAAAACAAAAATCAAACTTCATAATTAAAGAGCTTTATACTCTTCTTTTACATCTTTGATAAAAAATCTATTTCCTTTTATCCAATTATTCGAATATATAAATATATACTTTTTGATATATTTATATAACTTTTTATATTTTTATACTTGAAATTATATAAATATAGATTTATAGTATTATATAAGAGGGGAATCAAACAATGAAATCATTTAGCTTTTTAAACCGAAAGGGTGGTACAGGAAAAACTTCTGTATCTGTAACTTGTGCAATTCAACTAGCACTTCAAGGACACAAAACTTTATTAATCGACTGTGATCCTCAGGGTAACTCTTCATCTTGGCTTGCAAATAATTTCCAATACGAACTTGCAGATGTTCTAACAGGTAAAGTAAAAGTTGAAGATGCTATTTCACAAACTATCGTAGAAAATCTTTATATCCTTCCAACTTTTGCAATCAACGGAAATCTTCAAGCTTACGCTTCAACAACAAATAAATATTATGCTTTTGCAGATATTATCTTCCCAGCAGTTTCTGATTTTGATTTTGTAATATCAGATACATCTCCTGCATTTGGGAACTTTGAAAAGGGTGTTGCTGTTACAGCAGATGTTATTGTTCCTGTTTTAAGATTGGATCAATTCTCAGCAGACGGATTCCAGACTTTGATTGAAAACTTAGATTCAACAACAAAAGAAATTAGATGTGACGACTTACTTTCAAAAATCTCATTTGTAATTTTGAACCAACAAGATAAACGTATGAAGTTTCAATCTTTGTTTGCAGAAAACTTCATGAAAAACTTTGATGATACTCAGTTCCTAACTATCCCAACAGATACATCTTTTGTTAAAGCTCAAATCTTAAAAAGATATGTTCAGGACAAAAACATCTCAGCAAGAAAAGAAACTTTAGATGCTATTGAAAATATTACAAAGGAGATGATGAAATGAAAAAACCAGAAAATTTCAATGCAGGTGCAACAGTGAAAAAAACAAATCCTCTTGAAACTGCAATTAATAATAATTTTTCAAATGTAAGACCTGCCGTAGTTGAAACTCTAACTCCCGCTGTAGAAACTGTAGAAAAAAAAATTGAGCCTGTAGCAGAGCCTATAATTTCTGAAGAAAAAGAAAAGAAAGAAAAATTTTTGGTTTCTATGGCAAAAGGGGAGAGGGCTAATTTTAAAGCTTTCTGTGCAATGAAAAATATATCAATGAATCATTTTGTTATGTGCGCTATGGATTACTTCAAGGAAGATTTGGAATCGGGAAAGGTAACAATTTCTCAACACTCTTATAAAAGACAATAGGTAAAGAAAATGGCAGATGAAAAAATAACAGAAATTGAAGAATTGTTTCCTCTTGAAGAAATAAAAAGTCATTCAAAAAAAGAACTTCAGTACAGAAGTTATATGTCTAGTCCTTTTATTGCAGCATCTTTGCCATTAAAGGATGTAAAGAAAAATTTATTTACTCGAACTTATAACAATATTTCTTTAACCTTAACAAGTGATACAAAAGTTCCTTTTGGAAAAAATGGAAGATTACTTTTATCAATTTTAACAACTCATGCTGTATTAAAAAAGAATAAACCTGGAGAACCAGTTGTTCTTGAATATAAATCTCTACAGAACTTGTTGGACGAATTACAATTACCAAAACAGCGAGGGAAAGAAGTAAAAGAGCAACTTGAATGTTTTTCGGGTTCAACATTTGTTTTTAAGGAAAAAAGAACTAAATTAAGTGAAGCTTATTTGTTTGAAGAATTTATGCCGACAGAAGAACAAATTTATGGAAAAGTGACAGCAACTTTACATAGTACTGGAATTGTACCATTTTTTGAAAGTATGCAATATGTAGATCTTGAAGATGAAAAAAGCAATAAAAAGAGTATAGGCTTTAAGATTGTTCTTTCAGAAAAATTTACACAACTTTCTCAAGAACATGCAGTTCCAATTAATTATACTGTTTACAAACAAATCAAAAGTGTTGTAGGAAAAGATTTGTATACATGGTTTGTTTACAGGAATAATTCAATAAAAGAAGGCGAACCATTGCATATTTCTAGAAGAGCATTAGTAGATCAATTTATGCCAGTAAAAGGAAACAAAGAAGGATATGAATCAGAAGAAAGAGTCAATTGGAATTACTTAAAAGAACAAATTAATACAATAAAAGATAAGTATTATCCAGATTTAAAAGTAAGTATAAATTCTACAAATGATGGAATTACATTTTATAAAAGTAAGCCTGTTATTGAAGGTAATGATTCCAGATATATGTTAGTTACATCAACAATATAGATTAGTAACAAAGTATCAACGGTTATCCACATATTCACAGTGATTACTACTTGTTATTTAAATTTATTTGAATTCTATTTGTTTATATAGAAGAAATTAATTTTTTGTTACTATTTCGTTGAGAATTTGGACTTGTAATTGTGGATAAGTGGTGTAAATCCTTATATATCAACGATTTACAAGAACTATGTTTTTGTTGAGAGTTTGGTACCAAAATTTTAGTTTTCCACAGCGTTTTTGTGGATAACCGTTGAAAGTCTGGTACTATTTTCAATAACAGAATTTATTACTCTCAATTTATAAAATATCAAAATCTTGGGAAAAAAGGAATAGAAAGGTGATAATAAAAGTTTGTGCCGTTTTCATTTTAGTATTATTTTATGGTACTTATTTTCTAAAAATGATTCTTCAAAAACGACAAGGAATATCAACAAATCAACTTGGAAAAGGCAAAAAAGGGTTAGAGAAAGTTATTGAAAGTATCATGCAGATTCTTACGATTTTGGTAACAATTATGGATGTGTGGTCAATCATTTTTTCTAGCAAGCAATTACCGAATTTGATTCAATATATAGGAGTCATTATAGCGTTTGTTGGTACATTATTTTTTATAATTTCGGTAAAAACAATGAAAAATAATTGGAGAGCAGGGGTTCCTAAAACAGACAAAACCGAACTTGTTACTGAAGGAATCTACAAGATAAGTCGAAATCCTGCCTTTTTAGGTTTTGATTTATTGTATCTTGGATTTGTTTTTATGTTCTTTAATTGGATTTTATTGGTAATAAGTCTATTTACAATTGTGTTAATTCACTTTCAAATAACAAAAGTAGAGGAACCGTTTCTCAGAGAAACCTTTGGAAAGTCTTATGAAGAATATACCAATAAAGTATTACGATACTTGGGTAGGAACTTTTTAATTTGATAATGTTGAGAATTTGTTACTTAATTTATAAGCGTTGAAAATTTGTTACTATTTTATTAATTTTACTGAAATGTATCGTTGATAAATTGGTACTAAAAATGTGTAAAGCGTTGAGAATTTGTTACTTTTTTTCTGTTAAAATGAACCTTCCGTTGAAAGTTTGTTACTAAAAAATGAGAGTAGGGTAGGGGAGTTAGAAATTTTCAATTGATTTCAGCAATTCTTTTTTTATATCCTCTCTTAATGTTTCAGGAAAAAGAACTTTAACAGCAGAGCCAAAGCTCATAATCCAATATTTTAATTCCTGTGTTTGATTTGAAGTGAAACTCAGATAAACAGAACCGTCATCATTTTGTTTACAGTCCTGGTCTTTGTGCCAGGTTCTTTCTAAAATGTTAGTATTAATTTCTTTTGAGAATAATAGCTCAATTTTGATCGGTTCCACATCGTTATTCCAAATACCAATATTTGGATCAATATGAATATGTTTTTCAAAATCTTCGATAAAATTAAATTCATCAAGTATTATAAGGTCCTTCATTCGGGATAAAGAGTAAACCATAAATTTTTGGTGTTTATGACAAAATCCAAAAACATACCAGTTTCCTTTTTGGCAAATTACTTTGTAATGAAAGGGAAACATTACCACCCTGCTTGTGTAGGGGATTAAGAGTAAGTCTTGATAATTTCTTCTGCAATGAATCTTCTGGAAACGCAGCGGTCCATTGCTTGCTTTTCTACATAGCGATGAGCATCTGGTTCGCTCATTTTAAGTTCGCTGATTAATAGCCATTTGGCTTTATTAACCAAACGAATTTCAGCCATTTTATCTTCAATGGATATTGTTTTTTTCTCAAATTGTCTTAGCCGTTCTCGTGCACTCTCCAGCCAATTAAG
>JAFXDY010000217.1 GCA_017521105.1 Treponema sp. | reverse complement strand
TTGACAATTTTTTTAATAAAATGTATAAATAATATATCAACTGAACGGGCAGTTAGCTCAGCTGGTACGAGCGCCTGGTTTACACCCAGATGGTCGGGAGTTCGATCCTCTCACTGCCCACTATAAGACACTTCTTTGAAGTGTCTTTTTTTTTGTATATACAAATTGAACACCACAAAAAGTGTGTTTGTAATATCAAGAAAAAGAATTTATGAATTGCGACAAAATTGTATTATTAGCAAAAAAGCCAGGATTCACCTCTTTCACATCTTTAAACTCAGTAAAAAAAGCATTTAACACAACAAAAGTTGGTCACACAGGAACTTTAGACAGTTTTGCACAAGGGCTTTTGGTTGTTTGCTGCGGAAAATTAACAAAATTAGCAGGAAATATTACAGAATTCGATAAATCATACAAAGCAATCATAAAATTTGGTCAAGAAACAGACACTTTAGAATGCACAGGAAACGTAATTAAATCAGGAAAACTTCCAACTGTGGAAGCATTGGAAAATGCTTTAGAAAAGTTTAGAGGCCAAATTATGCAAACACCTCCAGCTTTTTCTGCAATTCATATTGACGGAAAACGTGCCAGCGACCTTGCCCGAGAAGGAAAAACTGCTCAAATAAAAGCAAGACCTGTTACAATTTTTGACGCAAAAATTATAGAAACTAAACTTAATTCTGAAAATTTTGTTGAATATGCACAAATTGATTTTTCTGTTTCTAAAGGAACTTATATTAGGAGTTTGGCAAGAGATATTGCTTACGAATGTGGCTCTTTTGGCCATTTAATTGGACTTTACAGAACAAAGGTTGGCAATTTTAGAATTGAAGACGCTGCAGGATTTTCAGATTTAGAAGATTTTTCTATAGAAAATGCAATTAAAAATATTAATGAAGCATCTTCTGAATTAAACAAAAAAATTGAATTTACTAAAGATTTTTTGGAAGAAATTCAAAATAAAAGCGTTGGTTTTACAAAAGAAGTTTCTGTTTTATGTGGATTTAATAATATTGACTTAAAAAATGATGATGTAAAAAAAGATTTTATGAACGGAAAGCCTTTGCGTTCATATATGTTTAATATTGATTTACATTCTTTGTTAAATAAAACATCCAGTGCAGTTTTTGCACCGGATGGTAGTTTTATGGGATTAATTGAAAAAGATGAAAATGGGAAAATTAAATACAAATTTGTAATTAATTAGATTCATTTTCACTTTGTTGTTTTTGAATTTCTTCACTTTCCCGTTCAAGTTCATTTAATTTTTGAACCATTTTAAATCCTTCTTTCATACCTTTATCAAGTACAAATTGAAGTTTTGGAAACTGTCTGATTCTCAATTTTTTTGCAATTTCTCTTTGAATAAATCCTGCAGCAGCATTTAATCCAGAAACGCCATGTTTTAATTGACCATCAGGCAAAAATGAAGAAACATAACATTTTGCATAACCTAAATCTGAAGTTACTTCTACCCTATTAATACTTAAAAAAGTACTTACTCGAGGGTCTTTTACTTCCCCTCGAATAATTAATTGGGAAATTTCATCACGGAGCTGATCATTCAATCTCTGTAATCTATATTGTCCCATTACAAGTCTCCTTCAGATTCTGTTTTTCCACCGCGTTTTGCAGCTTCGGCTTCTTCTTCTGCAAGTGTTTTTCCAAGGCGTTTTGCAACTTCAATAATTTCGTAAACTTCAAGTTTATCTCCAACTTGGATATCTTGCCAGTTTTCAAGACCTAAACCACATTCAAATCCGGCAGCAACTTCTTTTGCATCGTCTTTGTAGCGTTTAAGAGAAGCAATTTTTCCGTTGAACAATACAATTCCATCACGAACAAGGTGAACGCTTGCATTTCTTCTAACAACACCTTCAGAAACTGTACAACCAGCAATAACACCAATTTTTGGAACTTTGAATGTATCGCGAACTTCAACCATACCAATAACTTCTTCTTTTGTATCTGGTGAAAGCATACCTTCCATAGCTTGTTGAATTTCTTCAACACACTTGTAAATGATGTTATATTTTCTAATTTCTACAGATTCTTGTTCAGCAAGAACTTTTGCTTTTGGTGTTGGGCGAACATTAAACCCAATAATGATTGCATTTGAGTCAGCAGCAGCCAAAGTTACGTCAGATTCGTTAATTGCACCAGCACTAGAGTGAATTACAGAAAGACGAATTTCTCTTGTAGAAAGTTTTTCCAAAGAAGATTTAAGAGCTTCAGCTGATCCTTGTAAGTCTGCTTTGATAATAACTTTAAGTTCATTAACTTCGCTGTCTGCAATATCTTTATAAAGTGTATCAATTGATGTACGTTTAACAGCTTTTGCAGCTTCAAAACGTTTTAATTCTTGACGTTTAGTAGAAATTGCTCTTGCATCTTTTTCTGACTCAGGAACTTGGAATGGATCACCTGCGTTTGGCATTTCTTCCATACCAAGAACTTCAACTGGTGTTGAAGGTCCAGCTTCTTGAATGCGTTTTCCTCTGTCATCAAACATTGCACGAACACGACCAGAATAAATACCAGCAACAAATGGATCACCTTGGCGTAATTTACCACGTTGAACAACAACTGTAGCAACAACACCACGACCTTGATCAACACGGCTTTCAAGGATTTTACCTTCTGCTCTACATTCATGATTTGCTTTTAATTCAAGCATTTCTGCTTGTAAAAGAATTGCGTCTAATAAATCATCAATTCCTTGACCTTTTAAAGCACTAATGTGAACATATTGAGTGTCTCCACCCCATTCTTCTGGAGCAAGTCCGTGATCACTTAATTGAGTTTTTACTCTATCAGGATTTGCTTCTGGTTTATCTACTTTGTTTACTGCAACAATAATTGGAACTTTAGCTTCTTTTGCGTGGCTAATAGCTTCCAAAGTTTGAGGCATAACACCATCATCGGCAGCAACTACTAATACAACGATATCTGTTACTTGAGCACCACGAGCACGCATCATTGTGAATGCTTCGTGTCCTGGAGTATCTAAGAAAGTAATTCTACCTTTGTCTGTTTTTACTGAATAAGCACCAATTGACTGAGTAATTCCGCCAGCTTCTCCTGCAGCAACGTTTGCATTTCTAATTGCGTCAAGAGTTTTTGTTTTACCGTGGTCTACGTGTCCCATAACAGTAACAATTGGAGGACGTGGCAACAATTCAACACCATCGTCTTTTTCACTTTCAATAACAGTTTCATCATAAAGAGAAATAAGATGAACTTCACAACCATATTCTGCAGCAAGTAAAGTTGCTGTATCAGAGTCAATAGATTGAGTAATTGTTACCATCATACCCATTCCCATTAATTTTCCAATAACTTCACTTGCTTTTAAATTCATTTTGCGAGCCAAATCTGAAACTGAAACTGTTTCCATAATTTCAATTTCTTTTGGAACTACGCTAGCTGGAGTTTCAACCTTTTTCTTTGTTCCAAATAAGTTATCATCGTATTGTTCTTCGTCTTTACGATTATAAACTTGTTTTTTTCCTTTAAATGCTGCCTTTTTGCTTGGTGTTCTTGAATTATCAATTGGAAGAGGAGCAGCACCAGCACCCCCCATTCCAGGACGTGGAGGTCTAAAGCCACCTTGTCCATTTTGATTGCGATTAAATCCACCTTGACCATTAGCACCTTTATTAAAGCCTTGACCATTTTGGTTGCGATTAAAGCCGTTTTGATTACGATTGAATCCACCTTGTCTGTTTTGGCCATTATTATCTCTTTCGCGATTTTGGTAGCTTTGACGAGCTTGAGCTCCATTGAATCCACCACCGTTTCCGTCTTTGTTATATGGACGATTACCACCTTGACCATTTTGATTTTTATTAAAACCATTCTGGTTGCGATTAAATCCACCGTTTTTATTTTGACGGCCTTTATCTGAAAGATTTCCAGCTTTTACATTTGGTCTTTTTGCATTTAATTCAAAAGTATTTGGTCTATTTTCTGTTTTTTGTTCTGGAGCTGATGTTGTAGCTTCATTTTTAGCAACAGTTTTTGAATCTGCTTCACGAGTTGGAGCTGCACCCTGTGGAGATTTTTTTACAACCACATGTACTCCATCTTTTTTAGAAGCATCACCATTTTGTTTAGGAGCACTTTGAGTTTGATTAGGTTTTCTTTTTACAACAACTACGCGTTTTTTTTCTGTTGCGGCACTATTTGAATCCTGTTGTTTTTTGTGAACTACAAATTCAGGTTTTTTTTCATTTTCTTCTGCCATAAATTATTCTATTCCTCATCCTCTTCAAATTCAAATTCTACACCACAATTAGGACATTGTGTCATATCAAGTGTAATTTTTGCACCACATTCAGGACAGAAATATTCTTCTTCATCCTGTTGTGATTCTTCTTCTGTTTCTTGACTAGAAGCCTCTGATTCAGCAGTTTCAGATTCTTCATCATCAACAAATTCAACATTTTGATTAATCAAATCATTAATCTTATCAAGTTCTTCTTTAGAAACATTTTCAACATTGATTGAATCTTCATCGTATTTTTCAACAAAGTCTTGAATTAAATCAATTCCACTTTCTTTTAATAATGCTGCAACTTCTTGATTTACACCTGGCAATTCAGAAACTGTATTAATTTCATCGTAAGAAGTTTCTTCAACATCATCAGTAAAGAGATTTCTAGCAGTTTGAACTGTAGCAACATTAGACAAATCAATATCTTCGGCTTGTTCAACAGTTTTTACGTCAATGTTCCAGTCACAAAGTTTATTTGCTAATCTTACGTTTTGACCTTGACGTCCAATTGCTAAAGAGAATTGAGTATCTTGAACAATTGCCAAAGCTTGGCGTTTTTCTGCATCTAAAATTACAACTCTGTCT
Organism: Treponema sp.; assembly: GCA_017521105.1. GTDB lineage: Bacteria > Spirochaetota > Spirochaetia > Treponematales > Treponemataceae > Treponema_D. Next base: position 4,164 of record JAFXDY010000217.1, on the reverse strand, counting down.
ACTTGAGCTGGTGAAAGAGCATTTTTAATAAATTCTGTTGGATCTGGATCCCATTTTAAAACATCAATTTTTTCGCTTTCTAATTCACGAATAACGTTTTGAATACGAACACCTTTTAATCCTACACATGCACCAACAGGATCAACTTCTTCCCGTTTTGAATAAACAGCAATTTTTGTTCTGTAACCAGCATCACGAACAATGCTCATAATTTCTACAGTTCCGTCACCAATTTCTGGAACTTCTCTTTCTAAGATAGAACTAACAAGTTTTTTGTCACTTCTAGAAAGAATTAATTGAATACCTGTATTTGTTGGTTTAATATCAACAATCAAGGCCTTAATTCTGTCGCCTTTTTGGTAATATTCAAGTTTTGATTGGAATTTTACTGGCAAAAATCCTTCTACTTTTCCAGCATTTCCCAAATCTACATAAATGTTTCCATTTCTTTCTCTTTGATAATAACCAATAATAACTTCGCCAACTTTATCTTTGTATTCATTCATCAAAGTCTTTTTATAATCTTCGTTAAGACCTTGGTGAGCTTGTTGTTTACCTGTAGAAACAGCAGCACGATCGAAAGTTGTTGGATCTTCAAGGATGTCAACCTCATCACCTTCAACTAAATCTTCACTTAAAAGTTTTGCTTCTTCAAGTTTAATTTCTTTTACAGGATCGTAAACACCATCAATTACAACTTTTCTTGAATAAATTGCAACATCAGACATATCGTCATTAAATTTTACGATTGCATTTTCATCTGTCCCATAAGTTTTTTTATAAGCTGCTTTTAATGCCTTTTCAATAATCTGTTTTACAGAATCTTCTGAATATCCTTTTTCTAGTATCAATTGGCGAATTGCCTCTGCCATATCTGACATTTTATACCCCCTTAATTACTGTATATAAATTTTGCTTTTGCTATATTTTCAAAAAGAATAGTTACTGATTCACCTTCTTCTTTTTCCAACGTAACAGATTTTTCATCTGCAGACTTGATTTTTCCACCGACCCAGTCGTTTACAGTTTTATCCCAAACACGAACTTTTCTGCCAATAAAAACAGAAAATTCAGCCGCATTTTTGATATTATGCTCAATTCCAGGAGATGTTAATTCCATTGTTGTTTCTTCTGTTCCAAGGAGAGCTTCTAAACGAGGTAACAAAGCACGATGAACTTTTGCACAATCGTTAACGCTAATGCTTACATCAGGGTCTGGTGAAGCAATCATCGCAGTAATCTTTGTAATTGTCTTAGCAGGAATAATCTTTAGGTCTACAAGTTTAAAACCTAAACCTTCTACGAGTGCTGAACACTCTTTGTAATACTTAATGTTTTTATATGATGTATAATCCATAAACTATTTTAAGCAGTTTAACAAAAAATAAAAAACAAACAAAAAAGACCCGTGGCACCCACGAGTCTTTTTAATAAAAAATTATATTAAACTGACATTATCAATGTAACATTTTACAGAAAAAAAGTCAAGAATGGCTCTGTTTTTTGTTTGCCATTTGCAGATTGTGTAAACAAACCTTGGTGGATAAGGCTAACGTTTGGTGAATTCATTTACACTTTTTCGTTTTTTTTAGGAATGTAGGTTTGAAATAAAGTTTTAATTAGATTTTTATTTGTAGAAGAGCGGGACGCAGAAAAAAAAATACGTCCGGTCAAGGGACACTTCGTTCAAGCCCTTGACTCGGCCGTTTTTAGAGTTTTATATAAACTCTAAATCAAAAAGCGAGCGTTAGTGGCGAGCCTTTATTGATTTTTTTTTCGTCGCTGGGACCCGCGAATTTCAGTAAAAAAAAATCTTAATTTTATTTCACAACTACATTTCCGTCTTTGTATGTGGCAAACTTTGTATATCCTTGTTTTTCTAACATATCAAATTGTGGACCAGCTTTTTTTGCTTTTTTGATAATAGAAACAGAATATTCATTTTGTAAGTTTTTTGAATCTTCCATAACTTTTGCAAAATCAATTGAATCGTCGTAGAGCAAAGCCAATTTTTCTTTTGATTCTGGAATTTGGTATTTTTGGTCTAACAAAATTGAACAGATTCTTTCAAATCCAATGCTAAAACCAACTGCTGGAATATCTTGATTTATAAATTTTCCAATCATATTGTCGTAGCGACCACCACCACCAATTGCACCGTTAAAATCTGAACTGGCAATTTCAAAAACAACACCAGTGTAATATCCCTGCCCACGAACTAAATTTGGACAATAGTTGATTTTGTATTTTCCACCAGAAACTTTGTTTACTGTTTCAATTATATATTTAATTTCATCTGCAATTGAAGGATCTGAACATTTTGAAACAACTTGATCTAAAGTTATGTCCCCTGCTGAAACAAATTCATACAAAGAATTGATTGCGTTTTGAGGGAATTGTTTTTCTTCTAGTTCTGCTTTAATTCCATCTGCACCAATTTTGTCTAATTTGTCAAAAGTAATACAAACAGAATCGATTGTGTCTTTTTGGAAACCCATTGTTTCTAAAAGATTTCTTAGAATGCGGCGGTCGTTAATGTTAATGTGGAAATTTTTGAATCCTATTGAAAGAATTGCGTTTGCTGTTACATCAATAAGTTCAACTTCGGCATTTTTTGAAGAATCTCCTAAAATGTCTATATCACATTGAACAAATTCTCTTAATCTTCCTTTTTGTGGGCGTTCTGCACGGTAAACTCTGTCTGTTTGAATTACTTTAAAAGGAAATTGTAATTCGTTTTTATTTGCACAGAAAAATCTTGAAAGTGGCAAAGTTAAATCGTAGCGCAACCCCATATCTGACAAAGTTTTTTCTGTAACTTCATTTGATTCTAATGCTGATGTAAGTTTGTCGCCACGTTTTAATACTTTAAAAATAAGATTAAGGTTATCTCCACCGTCTGATTTGTCTAAGTTTTCTGAATCTTCTAAAATTGGTGTGGAAATGCGTTCAAATCCAGAAGCTAAATATGTATCTAAAATTTTTCTTTGGATGTAATCTCTTAATTTTTGTTCTTGTGGGAGAATATCTCTCATTCCTTTTAAAGCATTTGTTTTCATTTTTGTTTACCTGTGAATAAAATATCTGCCTAATTTTAGTAAATATATTGAATAAAATCAATTATACTGAGTTAGAGTTAAAAAAACATAAAAAAATTACCTTAAAAAGATAAAAAATCAAACTTTATTTTTCTATTTAAATCTTTATAAAACGTTTAACTTGTATTATAATGTTTTTTATGGAAAACAAAGAAATTATTGAAAGCGGAAACGCGATTTTAGGTATTGAATTTGGTTCAACTCGCATTAAAGCGGTTTTGATTAATGATAAATATGAACCAATTGCAAATGGTTCCTTTACTTGGGAAAATTCTTTAGAAAATGGAATTTGGACTTATCCTCTTGAACAAATTCATAAAGGACTTCAAACTTGTTATGCAGATTTGAAAAAAGATGTTCAAGAAAAATATGGAATTAAACTTACAAAATTCAAAAGTGCTGGTGTTTCGGCAATGATGCACGGATATTTGGCTTTTGATAAAGACGGAAATCTTTTGGTTCCTTTTAGAACTTGGAGAAACACTATTACTGGGGAAGCTTCTGAAAAACTTTCTGGGCTTTTTAACTACCCTATTCCTGAACGTTGGTCAATTTCGCATTTTTATCAGGCAATTTTGAAAAAAGAAGATCATATTAAAAATGTTGATTTTGTGGCAACTTTGGCAGCTTACATTCATTGGAAATTAACTGGAGAAAAAGTGATTGGAACAGGAGATGCTTCGGGAATGTTCCCAGTTTGTTTTGGTTCTTCAAAAGATGATGTAATTTATAATCCTGAATATTGTAAAAAATTTGAAGCTTTGCCAGAAGTAAAAACTTTTAGCTTTGAAATAAACAAAGTTTTTCCAAAAGTTGTAAATGCAGGTAAATCAGCTGGAAATCTTTCTAAAGAAGGTGCGTTGTTCCTTGATCCAACTGGCGACTTACAAGCTGGTATTCCTTTGTGTGCCCCAGAAGGTGACGCTGGAACTGGTATGGTTGGAACAAATTCTGTAAAACCAAAAACTGGAAATATTAGTGCGGGAACTTCTGTATTTAGCATGGTTGTTTTGGAAAAAGATTTGCAAAAAGTTTATCCTGGAATTATTGATATTGTAACTACTCC
>JAFXDY010000216.1 GCA_017521105.1 Treponema sp. | reverse complement strand
CGTGAGCAGCAACGTATATTAAACACCGCAAAACAGCGTGTAGCGGGCTAGCCCGCGGTTTTGACCCAAAGCAGCACGACTGGGAGCATATCAACTGAGTTTAAATTAGATTAAGAAAGTGTTTAAAATAAACCAACTATTTTACTATCTTTTTAACTCCCAAGAAAACACCAAGTCCTGCAAAAACAGCAAAAGCTTTATCAAACAAATTTACAGGAAGTCTAGCAAAAAATGCACTTAACTGAAGCCCAATATTTTGCAAAACCAGAGTATATGTAAGAAAAAAAACTGTAGTAAGTTCTGTATTTTCTTCTGCTGTAGAAAAAAATGTTGAATAAATAATTGAACCTTCAAAACTAATAACAACCGTAGAAACAAAAATCAAAAGCAAAAATCTAAACCAAACCACTTCTTGATGTCTAGTTACAATAAACCATGTTAAAAAAGTTCCAGAAAAACAACATATACCATAAAATAAATTTAAAATATTTTTCCACCAAAAAAATGAAGCAATAAGAGAATGTCCAAGTCCTACAAAAAGCCCACAAGGAACTCCAAAAAAACTACCTGCGTAAACAAAAATCATATCCATAAAAAATGGAACTTGGAATTGGTCCGAAAAATAAGCTGAAATAAAATTTAATGGAATAAAAATTAATGAAATTAAAAACTGTGTTTTAAGTGAATATTTTTTGAATGTCATTTTTTACCGTCCTTGTTGAAATCCAAATTTCTGTAATAATTCTTTTTTTGTTACAACACCTAATTTAGACAAAATTCTAGTCATGTAATTATCTACGGCACGTGGTGTTATGCTCATAATTTGAGCAATTTCTTCTTCAGTTTTATTTATTAAAAATAAATCTGCTAATTCTTTTTCACGTTTTGTAAGACTTTGAAAAAGATTTGTATAAACTACATAATCAGAAGTTAAACTATCTTCCATGTAAAATGAGTTTTTGTCGGCTTGTTCCATTGCATGAAGCAAAACTTCCAATTCTGCATTTTTAGAAACATATCCCACAGCTCCAGCCGAAACAGCCTGTTCAACAAGTCCTGCACCTTTAAACATAGAATAACATATACAATAAATGTTTTGATAATTTTCTTTAATAAATTTTATTAAAGAAATTCCATCATCATTCCCCAAATTTATATCTATAATACAAATTAAAGGTTCATGATCATAAGATTTGCAAAATTCTTTAAGAAAATCTTTTGATTCTGCAACAGTTGCAAAAGTTCCTGCACAACAAAAATCACTTTTTTCTTCTATTATTTTAGAAACACCTTGCCTAACAAGACTATGATCTTCAATCATTATAAATTTCATATTAATATTTTCCTTTACAATTTTTTTTTAGTTTTTTATACAAAGTTTTACTTCTGTACCTTCCCCTTTTTCTGAATAATATTTTATAGTTCCATTAATTTCATTTAATCTTAGTTTTATATTTTGCAAACCAAAATGAAGATTTTTTGCATTTTCAATTCTTTTTGAATTTAATGTTTCCAAAGTTTTTTCATCAATTCCTTGACCATCATCCGAAATAAAAATCATAAGTCCATTTTGTATTTTATCACTTGGTTGTGGTTTACGAATTAAAACAACAACTTCTGAAGCCCCACTGTGTTTTTCAATATTTGTCAAAAGTTCCCAAATAATTCTAAAAATATGATGAAAAGAACTTTGCGGAATTAGATTAAAATCTATATCAGGTGTAATTACAAGTGAAGTATTGATTTTTGTTCTTTTTTGAAAATTATCCATTGCATTTTTAAGAACAGATTTAAAACTTCCCTTATCAATATTTATAGAAGAAAGTGTATAACATGCATTTCTTATATTTTCTATGCATTCACTTTGATTATGTTTAATTTCTGTTGCTAAATCTTTATCAGAAATTTTTTCTGCCAAAATAGAAACATAGCGCATTTGTTGAGCAACAGAATCGTGAAGTTCAAGAGAAATGCGGCGACGTTCTTCTTCTTGACCTTTGTTAGTAGCTTTTAAAATCTTTTCAATTTCAATTCTGCGAGCATAAGTTATGCGATAAAAAAACAAAAGTGCCATTACAACAAGAAGCAAAACACCCATTACAACTATCAATTGTGTAAAAACAAAACCACTTTTTTGATAAACAAGCCCTTTGGAAATATAAAAAGCAGTTATTAATCTGGACAACTCTTTTGAATCATGATTTTTGCAAGCAATTTCCATGCTGTTCAGTTGATTTTGAATTCCATAAATGGAATTTGAAATATTATATGTTTTTGATTGTTTTTCTAATTCAAGTTGACCTAAAAATTTATTTTTTGTTGCTTCAAGTTTTTCTTTTTGAGATGAATCATTCACTACAGCCTGATTTTCAAAAGCTGAAAGAGCTTCGTCATATTCAATCCAAGCTTCATAAAGTGAAAAATCTAAACTTTCGGTTATATAAGTTTGTTCCAAAAATTTTGATTCTGTAGTTCCAAGAGGAGTTTGTTCAGAAAGTTCATTAGTAAAAGAACTTTCTTCTATATTACCCTCCCCCACAACAGAAAAAGCAGGAAGCAAAGTTTGAATAAAACAAAATAGAGTAATTACTATAAAATGTTTTGTAAAATTTTTTACTAGCATATTTTATTTTATCTCCCAATGACCATTTTTGTCTGAACCAATTCGACAAATAAGATCACGTGTTTCAAGCTTTCTTAAATTAACTCTAACAGTTTCTCGTGTACAGTTCATTATTTTTGCCAATTCATCGTAAGTATAAAATGGATTTTCTTTTAAAAGATTTAAAAGTTCTGTCATTTTTTTATTTACAGGCAGATTTACAGGCAGATTTACAGGCAGATTTTGTTTTTCTGCAAGATTTTTAGAATAAGCTTCATATTGAATATGCATAAACCGATTTTTTAATTCGTTGTGTTCATCAAGTAGAAGATTGCGAAAAAATCTTTCCAAAAATTCTGTATTCATATAAATATTTTTTTGAATATTAGTGTAATTGGCACGAACTAAAGCATTGCGGAAATACCAACTATATTTTTCAAAAGGTTCATTATTAATTTTAAAACCTAAGGATCTAAAATATTTTATTGTAAAAACTGCTGTAGTTCGAGTATTTCCTTCACCAAAAGGATGAACTTGCCAAATATTTGCTATAAATCGAGTAAGATGTTTTACAATTTCTTCTTTTGAAAGTTCAGAATAGTCAAAGTTCTTTTCTGTATTAAAATCATATTCCAAAGTCCTACTAATTAAATCCGCATCCCCATATAAAACAGTATCTCCATTCAAAACCCATTCTTTTTTTGTAATATTATAATCACGAAATTTTCCAGCCTGGATTTTATTAAAAACACCATAAAACAATTTTTTATGAATTAATAACAACTGATTTGGAGAAAATGTAAAAGACTTTTCGGAAAGAATTTCAGTAATACGAGCCGAAACTTTATCGGCTTCTTCTGTGTCTTCAACATTTTCTGCAGAAACAGATTTTGATTCATAATAGGAATCAATAAGATTTTTTGCTTCGGCAATTGAAATTTCACCTTCAATATTGCGTTTAGCAGTTTCATATAAATAATTTGATGGAGTAAGACCGTCTACTTGTTGTAAACCCGTAGCAATTGCCCAAGCAATACTTTTTTCTTTTTTACAAGGTTCACCTTGACGAATATATGAGTCAAAATCAATTTCAAAAGGATTTTTATTTGTCATCATCACTCCATCATCAAAACACTTCAAACAAACCTAACAATTTTCCTTTTCTTTATCCCCTCTTCCCCAAAGATTTTGCGTTAGCAAAATCCAATCCGCGTGACTTTTCTACCTCATTGATTGTACCACATAATTAATTTTTTTTCATATTTTTGATGCTTGTAAACATATAAATTAGATGAAAAAATTCATCAAATTTTGATTAATTCAATCTGACTACAAAATAAAAAAACAATATTAAAATTAAGATTAATTATAAATTATAGGAGTTTATGGGAATGTGACGTTGCAAGGACACCAAGTCTTGGCGGATGATGCAGCGTTATAAATATATGAAAAAAAATAAGGGTTCTGGAAAATCAATAATTTCCGGAGCAAGAAAAACAGCAGAGATTGTGTGGGCGTTGCTCACAGCAAAAACAGAGTTTGATTCAGCAAAGATGACAGGTATTTATAAACCAATGAATCTTCCTGAACAGGCTTTGGCTGCTGCTAATTAAATAGATATTGAAAGTCGACTTGCTTGTTGACTTTTTATGGGAGAGATAGTTGAAATCACCTCTACAATTTAATTGCGCAAAAAAAATCTTTACATTTTTATTAGTCATTTTTTTCTTTACAAATCTTTTTGCAAAAGAAAGTCCTGTTGCAAAAGATGTAAAAAAAGCTCTTTCTTCTTATGCAGGAATGTCAGAACTTAAAAAACGGGGCTTTAACATCAAATCTCTTGATACAGCAGAAACAATGGAAGATGTATACAATATAATACTTCCTTACATGATTCAAAACGAAATTCCTCTTGATAATGCAATTAGTTTTTATGATAAACAGACATATCAAACTTATTCTTTCAAGCAGCATTATTCAGTGAATTTTACTGATGATTACGGAAAAAAAGAAGATCTGTTAAACAAAGGATACAAGGAAGATGAAATCTTTGCATATTTTTCTAAAGGAAAAGATGTATATCGTGCCGGCAAATTTGAATGGCAGAAGGCAAAAGAATATCCTGAAGTTGGCCAATGGATGATGCCACAGTTTCCTCCAGTTAATGGTGAACAATTTATTTATTTCTGGCCGGCTTTCTGGACAGAAAAGTTTTATCCTGATTACTGGGAACAGGCTGCAAAAAAAGATTTTATAATCCTTGATTTACGACTTAATCAGGGGGGTGATTATCAGATTGGCCAGTTTTTTGATTATCTTGATAAAGTAAAATATCAGGGACAAGTAATTATCATAATGGATTCTTCTTCTGCAGCAGGTGAATACCTTTATGCTAATAGAATGACTACATGGAGCAATGGCCAGGAAAAACCTCGAACTTTTAGATATGTTTCAATAGGGGAAAACACAATAGGACTTCAAAACTTTTCTGATTGGAAAAGATATGAAACTGATAATTCAATTATATGGGGAGTTCGGAAAAAGAAAAACCAATGGAAGAAATATGATGAAGGAGTTGGAGTAATACCGGATATTTGGGCAGAAAATGCAGATGATATTTTTAAGACAATCGAAGTCATTACAGGTATAAACAATTTTGAAAAAAATGTTGCAACATATCAAAAATATATAAGTATGCTTATTAAACAGGAACAGAATAATCTTTATTCTTTACGACTTCCTGCTTGTTTTGGAAAAATCAAAGATGATTCAATTTTTTATGATCGTTTATCAAACTTTCTACCTCTTTTAGAAAACTTTACAGAAAGGCAACGGAGTCTTAAAGAAAATCATTTTTATTCTTTCTATCTTACAAATTCCTTTTATCAAATCAATGATGATAAAATATTTGTAGATTATTTTTCAAAACTAGTAAAAATACAAGAGCGCTGGTATGATTACTGTTTTCAAAATATTGAAAAGAAGGCCGCAATAAAATCTTCTGTATTGTATAAATTAGATGGTCGTATTATTAAGGAACTGCCTGTTGAAAAATATCTTGTTGAATTAGATAAAGGGGTAGAAGAACAAATCTTAAAAAATTCAAAAGCTTTAAATGATTTTAAGGGTGATGAATACTTAGATTTTCTTGCTTCAAAACTAGAGTTTAAGCCGGATGTAAAAAAAGAGAACAGAAGGCTGGAAGGCGTTTTCCTTATTTTCAATAAACTCGAAATTTTACAAAAGGAAGGCTTTGATTTACACAAGCTTGATTATGTAACTACGCCTGAGGAAATAATAAATTATATTCAGCCATTCTTCCTTTCAAAAGAAGGATATCCACGCGACCTCCACACAAATCTTTCAATTCAAACAAAGGACAACAAATATTATTCAATTAAACAGACTTCGCGTTATATTGTATTTAATGATGAGTATGGATCAAAACAACAGCTTGCTAAAAAAGGCTATGTTGAAAACAAAACCATGTTTTATTATCCATATCACGATGGAAAATTCTGGCAGGGAAAAAATGACTGGCGTAGCGGAAAATTGATTATGGCAATGCCGAATTATCAATATAGACAGACGGAATATGTTCATAAATATTATACAACTGAGAAATCGGTTTATTTTAAATTCAGAAATTTCCCGCATCCGCTTAATGGTGGTCCTGATATAGAAGACGCAGAACTTCAGGAAATGATAAATAAGCTTTCAAAAGAAACTAATAAAGAAAATGTAATTTTTGATATTACAAAAAACACAGGCGGTGACGGCTTTACCTCACAAAAGATTTCTGAGGCTGTACAAAAATCTGGAATTAAAAATGTTTATATTGTGATGGATAAGGGAGCCTTTTCTTGCGGAGACCATTTTCCTCTTGAGTCAAAAAACTGGTTATTTAAGAATCAGAAGGTTACACTTGTAGGTTATCCTACTATGGGTGGAACCAGTTCTGGTGATGGAGAGACTTATAATATAAAGTTTCCGGATTTTGAAGTTACAGCAGAAATTGCAACTACCTTTACTCAATCTGAGACTGAACATGAAGGTTGGGGCGCAACTCCAGATGTTTATGCAGATAATCTTGATGATGCACTTGGCGCTGTAAGAACTCTAACCGGCGATAACGAAATTAAACCATTTGAAAGCGAAGAACGCAAACAGTTTAATAAAGGTAAAACTCGCTGGCTTAAAGATGATATTATTTTTGAAATAAAGGAGCGATAATGGTAATTGTAAATTATGATTCAAAGTGGCCTGAAAGATTTCTAAAAATCAAAGCTGAATTACAGAAGGCAATTACAGTGACGTCAGATATTCAGCATATCGGCAGTACTTCAATTCCCGGAATGAAAGCAAAACCGATTATTGATATTGATGTAGGACTTGAAAACTGGGGTAATTTTGAAACATCTATTTCAGGAGGATAAATAGTTTTATATTTTTCACCAGTTTTGAGAATGTCAAAAATGGTGTTAAGAAGTTTATGACATGTTTTGGTTTTTCAAAACGATTAATATAAAAGGAGAATTTTATGAAAAAACTAATAACTACAATCCTATTACTTTCCATGGCTGTGGCATTTTCATTTGCTGCACCAAAAAAAGGAAAAGACGCAGGAATTAAACTTGACCCAAAAAATAAATTTGCCATTGAAGGAGTTTCAATAGATTCTATTACATGGGCAGAGGCAACAGTTTCTAACAAAGGTGAAATTCTTTGGAGCAGAACAAAAGATGGAGACTGGCACGAAACTGGCTGGGATTTAAGAGGCATTGATTTAAGCAACTATGCAGGCATTCGTTTTGAGTTAGCACCAAAACAAGACACAGAGAATAATAGCATAATACTTACAAATCCCGCAAGCTCAGATTCTTGGTCATTCAGATATGCAGAAGACGGTGTTTGTTACGTATTCTTTAATGGTGTTGGAAAAAACTGGGGAGACATGAAAAACCCAGATCCTACAAAAGGATATGAAATTAAAATTGCAAACGCATCTTCAAAAACAATAAGCAAAACTGTATTTAAAAGCATTACATTACTCACAAAAGAAGATGTACCAGATACTTCTAACTTAGATGTTTTAGGAACGCAATTTGGTTCTTATACATATAAAAGTTATGCTATAGGTAATGAAATTCAATGGGTTAAAGGTGGTGAATATGGTTGGAACTTTAGTGGAGTTGATCTTTCTGAATATAATAAAGTTCGGATAGAACTAGAAAGCAATACTTCTAAAGATGTAAATTTATGTTTCCGTGATCCTAACCATGAAAATTGTTATAGTTTCAGTTTTACAGAACAAAATGTTTTTGAAGCTAACTTAACTGGTGAAGGTTATTCTTGGAAAGATGAAAATGCACAACCATTAGATAAATCTAAAGGAATTAAAATTTATCTAAGTAATTCTGAACAAAAAAAAGGGAAAACTGTTGTAAAAAGCATACAATTCTTAAAAGATAATAAAATTAAAAATGAAAATCTACAATTGTTAGATGTTCCATTAAAAACATTTTGGGATTGTTTTTTATTCGATAATGGAGAAATTCAATGGACAAAAGATTACGGAACTGTTGGATGGAACCTTCAAGACACAGATTTATCTGCTTACAAAAAAGTGCGCATTGAAACAGAAGGTACAAAAGTTTGGATTCGTCAAAAATTGTCAAATGGAACAGAAGCACATTATTGGGATGTTCATGCTATAAAACCTGGATTATTTGAAGTAAATCTGGATGGTTCTAACGCAAGCGCCTTTGAAAATGGAGAATTTACACCAGGTCTTACTACAAATGAACTTCATATTGTTAGTAATAAAATAAAAAAAGGCGATAAAACAGTTTTAAAATCTGTTACTTTACTTTCTTCAGATACAGAAAAAGAACAGCCTGCAAATATTATGCTTAATGATTCAAAACTTGGCTCTACAAGAGACAAGGCTTGGCTTGATGATGATTTTTCTATCAATTGGAATAAAGGAAATTATGCAAGCTGTGGATGGAAATTTGAAAAACTTGAAGGAGATATTTTAGAAATAAAAGTATCTTCAACAGATGTTCTATTACGTTTAAGAATTCGCGAAAATGCAAACAAAAATGAAGCTAGTTGGGTTGATGATGGAACACATATTTTCCGCATTGAACTTAAAACAAACAAGCAACTTTGGGGAAAAGGCAGCAAAAAACCTGCTGAATGGGTAAAACTTACAAAAGCGTTTGATTTTTCACAAGGCGGCGAAATTGTTTTAGAACCTTACAGCGGTGTCTTTAAAGAAGGCAAAAAAACTGTTGTAGAATCTATTAGCATAAAATAAGTTTGAATTTTGTCATTGTCGGACATGAAAAAGATTGTCGTATAAGATCCTCGTGTCAAGCACGAGGACGACAATGACAACAAAACTATCATCCTCGGGTAAGATTTTTTCTCTACTTTTTTCTATTTTTTACAACAATCATTTATTTTTTTTCAATACTTTTTTAAATCAATGGTATACTGTAAGAATTGCAACAGCGATTGGAGCCACGCAAAGCGGCCACCTTGCGAGTTTGCTTGCAAACGAAAGCAAGGGGCTGAGGGCTACCGAATGGCGAAATGAGCGGTTTTTGCAAAATTGAGTTTACGAGATTTTGCAAAAAGTTGCCCAAATAATTTTTAAGGAATTTTATATGATTAAATTCAACGAACAAACAAAAATTTTTCACTTGCAAACACCTAATTCATCTTACCAAATTTTGATTTCTCACAAGGGACACATTTCTCACGTTTATTACGGAACAAAAATTGGTGATGATGATTTGTCTTATTTAACTCGCCAAATGGAGTACGGTTTTAGTAACCAAGAAATTTTTAGAGAAAAGCTTTCTCTTTTGGATTTTTTGCCAATGGAATATCCTACAGATGGGATTGGAGACTTTAGAGAGTCGGCGCTGGCAATTTCTGACGCAGAAAATCACAATGGCGTTGAATTAATTTATAAAAATCACAAAATAATAGAAGAAACTGCTCAAATTCCGGGGCTTCCTTGCGTTTTTGCAGAAAAATCTAAATGCAAAACTTTAGTAATTACAACTGAAGATGCGGTTTTAAATGTAGAAGTTGATTTATTTTACACAATTTTTGATGATTGTGATGCAATTGTTCGTTGGGCAAAAATTAAAAATAACAGTAGCCAAACAATTTTTGTAAATAAAGCCCTTTCTGCGGCTTTTGATATGGACGACAACAATTTTGATATGATTACTTTGCATGGTTCTTGGGCTCGTGAACGTCACATTGACCGTCGGCCAATTCACATGGGAAAACAAGGTGTTGTTTCTAAACGCGGAGAAACTAGTCATCAAGAACATCCATTTTTGGCAATTTTAGATAAAACTGCCACAGAAAATGCAGGCAACGTTTACGGTGTGAACTTTATTTACAGCGGAAACTTTGTGGCAGAAGTTCAAAAAAATCAGTTTGATTCCCTTCGCATAACAATGGGAATTAATCCAGAAAATTTTAGATGGAAATTAAACTCTGGTGATGCTTTTGAAACTCCTCAAGCAGTTTTAGTTTTTTCTGATAAGGGATTAAACGGCATGAGCCACGCTTTCCACGATTTGTACAGGGAACATTTGATTCGCTCCCCATTTAAGGCAAAACCTCGCCCAATTTTAATTAACAACTGGGAAGCAACTTATTTTAATTTTAATACAGAAAAACTTTTAGAAATTGCACGTCAGTCTAAAAAAGACGGAATTGAAATGCTTGTTATGGATGACGGTTGGTTTGGAAAACGCAACAATGACGATTGCAGCCTTGGAGATTGGGTTGTAAATGAAGAAAAAATCAACGGTGGATTAAAAAATCTTGTTGAGCAAGTTAATAAAATCGGGCTGAAATTTGGTATTTGGTTTGAACCAGAAATGATTTCTCCAGATAGTGATGTTTTCCGCTCTCATCCTGATTGGGCAATTCAAATTCCTGGACGTGAGCCTGGAATGAGCAGACAACAACTTGTTCTTGATATTGTAAATCCAGAGGCAAGAACTTTTGCCTATGAATCTGTGGCAAAAATCTTAAAAAGTGCAAATATTGAATATGTAAAATGGGATATGAATCGCCAACTTTCTGATATTGGAACCCCATGTTTGCCAGCCGACCAATTGGGCGAATATTTCCACAGATACGTTTTGGCTGTTTACGAAATGCAAGAAAGATTAATTTCAGACTTCCCTAACCTTTTGCTAGAAAACTGTTCTGGTGGTGGTGCTCGTTTTGACCCTGGAATGTTGTATTACAGTCCTCAAATTTGGTGTAGCGATGACACTGATGCAATTGAACGTTTGAGCATACAAGAAGGAACTGCGTTAATGTATCCTCTTTCTAGTATGGGCGCTCACGTTTCTGTTTGTCCAAACCATGCAGTTGGTCGCGTAACTCCATTTAAAACTCGCGGTCACGTTGCTTTAAGCGGAACTTTTGGCTACGAGCTTGATATTACAAAACTTAGTGATGATGAACATTCTCAAGTTCAAAGACAAGTTCAACTTTACAAAGAATATAGTGATATTGTTCGCAATGGGGACTATTACAGAATTGCTTCTTACAGTCAAAATAATCAGTTTGATTGTTGGGCTTCAATTACAAAAGATAAAAAACAAGCATTAGTAACTTTTGTGCAAGTTTTGAATCAT
>JAFXDY010000215.1 GCA_017521105.1 Treponema sp. | reverse complement strand
GCTCACTTTATTGAACACCTTTGTTTTAACGGAACTGAAAATTTTGAAAAAAATGATATTGTTCATTATTTTGAAAAAATTGGTATGAATTTTGGTTCTGATGTAAACGCTTACACTTCTTTTGAACAAACTGTATATATGCTTGAATGTCCAGCTGATGATCCAGAAATGTTTAAAACTTCTATGCAAATTCTTTGTGATTGGGCCCATGCAGTTACTTTTGATTCCGAAGAATTGGAAAAAGAAAGAGGCGTTGTAATTGAAGAATGGCGCACAAGAGAACAAGGAATTCAAGGTCGTTTGTCTAATTTCCAAGTTAACAGTATTTTAAAAGATTCAAGACATTCAGAAAGACTTCCAATTGGTAAACCAGAAATTATTAAAAATATTACAAGAGAAGAAGTTATTGATTTTTATAAAAAATGGTATCGTCCAGAAATTATGTCTGTGGTTGTAGTTGGAGATAAAAGCGTTTCTGAACTTGAAAAAGTTGTAAAAGAAACAATGGGAAAAATTCCTGCATCAGAAAAACCAATTTCTGTTCCAAAATTCAATGTTCCTGTTCAAACAGAAAAATCAATTGCAAGATTTAGTGATAAAGAACAAAAATATCCTTTAGTTTATTTCTTCCAACAAAAAACAGAAAATCTTTCTTGTTCAACAGAAGAAGTTTTAAAAGAAAATCTTACATGTGGAATTGCAAATTTAATTGTAAATGCAAGACTTTCTGAAATCTCTTTAAAACCAGAAGCACCTTGGCTTGAAGCTGTAATGTTCCAACAAAGTTTTTCTAATGAAGGTGTTTTTAACTGCATTGGATTTGTTCCAAAAACAAATATGTACGAAACTGCTATAAAAACTCTTTTTGATGAATATGACAGATTTTTAACATTTGGTGTAACAGAAAGTGAACTTGAAAGAACAAAGCAAGCATATTTTGCAAGCATTGAACAAAATTACAAAAATAAAGATAAAACTCTTTCTAATGATTATGTAAATTCAATTGTTGGGCAAATTTTAAATGATAATACATCTTTGTCTCCAGAAGATGCTTACAAATTGCAAACAAAACTTCTTGCAGAAATCACTTTGCATGATATTAAAACAGTTTCAAACAAATATTTTTCTGACCGTGGTACAATTTGTAACATAATTCTTCCAGAAGGAGAAAAATCTGTTCCTTCAGACAAAGAAATTATGAACATTTGGACAAGTTATAAAAATACTGAAATTTCAGCTTACCAAGAATCTGTTTCTGAAAAACCTTTGTTAGAAAAACCTGCAAAAAAAGCAAAAATCAAATCAACAAAAAAAGTAAAAGAACTTGATGCAACAGAATATGTTTTAGAAAACGGAATTAGAATTATTACTAAAAAAACTGATTTCAAAAAAAATCTTGTGCAAATGAGTGCAAATAGTAAAGGTGGAACATTTTATATAGAAGAAAATGATTTTCCTTCGGCTGTTTACGCAACTTCTTATGCCACACTTTCGGGATATGGTGATGTTTCTTTTACAGATTTACAAAAAAAATTAACTGGAAAAACAGTAAATTTTAATTCTGCAATTAACAACACTACAGAAGGAATTTATGGTTCATCTTCTAATGAAGATTTTGAAATTTTGCTTCAACTTACAAATTTGGCATTTACACAACCACGTTTTACAGATGAAGGTTGGAACTATGTAATGGCAAACGCTAGTCAAATGGCTCAAAATCACGGAAGTCAACCAGGTGATATTTTTAATGCAAAAATTAGAGAAATTCTTTACAATAACAGCATTAGAGCTTCTGCATTAACTCCAGAATTTGTTTCTAAAATGAACAAAGAAACTTCTGAAAGAATTTACAAAGAAAGATTTGCAAATCCTGCAGATTTTACATTTACATTTGTTGGTGATTTTAATGAAAAACAATTGCTTGATTTGTGTTGCTATTACCTTGGAAATCTTCCAACAACAAATAAAAAAGAAGAAACAAAATACGTTTACATCCCTTTCCCTAAAGGAAAACCTGCAGAAACTGTTCATAAAGGGCAAGATAACTTAGGTTCGGTTTTTATGAGTTTTGGTGGAGCTCTTCCTGCTGCAAAAGATATGGAAAGTGGATTTAAAGAAGCTCAGTTGTTTTATCAATTGGCAAATATTTTGGAAATTAGACTTAGAGAAAATATTCGTGAAGATAAAAGTGGAACTTATGGTGTTGGAGTTGATTCCAAACTAGAAGGATATCCTGAACGTTATTATTATTTGAACATTTATTTTGATTGTGAACCAGAACGCCAAGATGAACTTAAACAAGCTGTTCTTGATACAATTAACGATTTGAAAAATAAAAATATTTCGGAAGACGAAGTTACAAAATTAAAAGAATCTTATGTTCGCAACAAAGAAACAAATCTTTTTGAAAACGACTGGTGGATTTATCGTCTTGAAGCAGCGTTAGTATTTACTTATGAACCACTTACAATTGCAAAAGATTCAACAACAGTGCCTTCTTGGATTACTGCCGAAGAAATTCAAAATCAGGCAAATAAATATTTGAACACAGATAATTTTGTAACAGTTTTCTTAAAACCTGATTTAAAATAATTACAAAATATGGTAAATTGTTTTTGAGTAAAAGAGCTTGCCACATCAAGTGCGGCAATGACAAGGCGAATGCAGCGCAACCTGCCGAATGGCAGGGACCGCCCAAAAAACTAAAAACAAGAGGATGAGCTAAAGTTATGGCAGGAAGTACTTTTGGAAAACAATTTACTGTAACAACTTTTGGAGAAAGCCACGGGGCTGGAATTGGATGCATTATTGACGGATGCCCTGCGGGAATTACAATTACAAAAGAAATTATTCAAAAAGCTTTAGACAAAAGACGACCAGGAGCTCCTTCTCCAGACGGCAGTGCAAACTCCGCCGTAACAAAACGTGTTGAACCAGATTCGGTTGAAATTTTATCGGGAGTTTTTAATGACAAATCTGAAGGAACTCCAATTGCTCTTTTTATTAGAAACACTTCCCAACATTCTAGCGATTATAACAATTTAAAAGATGTGTTCCGCCCAGGCCACGCAGATTTTACTTTTGACGCAAAATACAAAGGCTTTAGAGATTATCGTGGTGGTGGACGTTCTAGCGGACGAGAAACTGCGGCAAGAGTTGCAGCTGGAGCTGTTGCAAACCAGATTTTGATTCAAAAGGGCATAAAAATTACAGCCTATACAACAAAAGCCGCTGGAATTGAAATTTCAAAAAAAGATTTTTCACAAATTGAACAAAATTCTATGCGAGCACCAGATAATGATGCGGCCAAATTGATGCAAGAAAAAATAAAGGAACTTCAGGCGGCGGGGAATTCGGCTGGTGGAATTATTGAATGTGTAATACAAAATTGTCCTATTGGTGTTGGAGAACCTGTTTTTGACAAACTTGACGCAGAATTGGCAAAAGCTATGCTTAGCATTGGGGCAATTAAAGGTTTTGAAATTGGAGATGGATTTGCTGTGGCAGATTCTTTTGGTTCGGAAAACAATGACAAAATGCACACTTCTAATGGAAAAATCTATTTTGAAACAAATCACGCTGGGGGCGTTCTTGGTGGAATTAGCAACGGAAACGATATTATTTTTAGAGTTGCGGTAAAACCTGTTCCAAGCATATTTCAATCTCAAAAAACTGTAAAAAAAGTAAAAATCTGTGAAGATTTATCAGAAGATATTCAAATTGATAAAACAACTTACGAAAATATTGATTTAGAAATTCAAGGTCGCCATGACGTTTGTCTTTGCCCTAGAATTGTTCCTGTTGTAGAAGCAATGAGTGCAATAACTTTGGCAGATTTGATTTTGAGAAAAGGGGATTAAAATTCAGAATTCAGAATTCAGAATTAAGAATTAAGGATTAAGGATTCGGAATTAAGGGAAACACTTTATCATGGGGGAAGCACTTTGTCATTGGGGAAGCACTTTATCATGGGGGAAGCACTTTGTCATTGAGAGAGTTCCCTTGTCATTGCGAGCGAAGCGAAGCAATCCAAAAAGTAAATATAAACCAATAGACTGCCACAACCTAAAAGTCTCGCAGTGACGGTAAATGTTGTGGGAATGTCTAAATAGTTTACAAAGGATTTTTAAGGAATATTGATGAAAAACACTATAGGTACAGGAAAAAACACAAAATTGTCCCTTGGCATTAAAATTGCTGGGGGCTGTGCGGCGGCAGGGATTTTAGCTTTTGGGATTTTGGTTTTGGGGCGGGCCAATGGTTTTTCAAAAAATCAGGAACCTATAAATCTAAATCAAAATGAAACTACCCTACTCACTGATTTTATTAAAACAAATTATCCTCAAGAAGACGATATTTTAAAACCTCTTCCTTTCAAATTTAATTTTCCTCAATTAGAAATTGGTGCGGAATCTGCAATTTTAATCAATATGGATAACGGAAACATAATTTACGAAAAAAATGCAGACCAAGTAATTCCGCCAGCTAGCATGACAAAACTTTTTGCAATGTATGTTGTGGAAGAACAAGTTAAAAAAGGCATTCTTTCTTATGATCAAATTATTCCTTTGCCAGAAGAATCTTGGGCTTGCAATATGCCTCCTCATTCTTCGTTAATGTTTTTAGGAAAAGATCAAGTTGTAACTTTGGAAGAACTTTTACTTGGGCTTTGCATTTGTTCTGGAAACGATGCTGCTTACGCTTTGGCTTACACAGTTTGCGGAAACATGGAAGATTTTATTGCATTAATGAACGAAGAAGCAAAAAAAATTGGCCTTGTGAACACATCTTTTGTAGAAAGTTCTGGCTACAGCGAATTAAATTCCACAACAGCTAGAGAAATGGCAACTTTCTGCAGATATTATCTTACAAATCATCCTGAATCTTTAAAAAGATTCCATTCTGTGCCATCTTTTACATATCCAAAACAAAAAAATATGGCACCAGGTGATTTTTTGCAAGCTCAGGATTTTACAAAGGG
>JAFXDY010000214.1 GCA_017521105.1 Treponema sp. | reverse complement strand
TCAAATGGTGGCAGCGTAGCGAACCATTTGACCTAAATCACAATTCCTTAAAAGTTCGATAGCATCTTTTACAGTTCGCTTGACTGGGAGCGTCTCAACGTACTTGTAGTTTTTGTATCAAATAGTGTTTAAAATAAACCTTCTTTTTACATATTAAAATCTTTTCCAAGGTATATTTCTCTGGCTACTTGAGAATTTAATATTTCTTCTTTTGTTCCCTGTGTCATAATTGTACCTTTGTTAATGATGATTGCTCTGTCTGTAATTTCAAGGGTATCGCGGACGTTGTGGTCTGTAATAAGAATTCCAATTCCGCGTTTTGCCAAAAGTCTAATCATAGATTTGATGTCTGCAACGGCAATTGGGTCAATTCCAGCAAAAGGTTCGTCTAGCAACAAAAATTTTGGTTCTAATGCAAGGGAGCGGGCAATTTCTGTACGGCGGCGTTCTCCACCAGAAAGTGTATATGCTTTTTGTTTTCTAATTCTTTCAATTGAAAATTCTTCTATTAGACTTTCAAGCCGTTGTTTTTTTTCTTCTTTTGTTAAATCCTTGCGAGTTTCCAAAATTGACCAAATGTTATCTTCTACTGTGAATTTTCTAAAAACTGAAGGTTCTTGTGGCAAATATGCAATTCCAAGTCTAGAACGTTTATACATTGGAAGATTTGTTATGCATTGATCATCTAAAAAAACGTCGCCAGCAGTTGGTTTGTAAAATCCTACGACCATATAGAAAGTTGTTGTTTTTCCTGCACCATTTGGTCCTAAAAGACCTAAAACTTCGCCCTGTGTCATAGAAAGTTCTACACCACGAACTACCTTTTTGTGACCAAATTGTTTAAAAAGACTTGAAACTCTTAAAATATGGTTTCCGTCTGTATATTCGTTATTTGTATTTGTTGATAGGGAATCGGCTGATTGTTGGGATTCAATAGTTTTATCTTTTTGATTTTTAATTTCTTCTGACACGATATATTCCTTGTATTATTCTTTTGTTTCTGATTCTACAGAGTCGGTTGTTGTATTTTCTTCTGTTTCTGATTCAAGGGATTCTTTTGTTGTTGTTTCTTTTGTATCTGTTACACTTCCTTTTACATTTCCACCAAGTGTTATTTCTTCTGTTTCCATATCAAAATGAATGTTTTGTGCACGGAATGTGTCTTTTTTTTGTTTTACTTGTGCGTTTCCTGAAATTTCTAGAATTTGATCGTTTTTATAATAGATTGCGTACGCTCCGGTACATTCGTTTTCTTTTTGTGTAAGGTTTATTTCAATTTGTAAGATTGCAATTTCTTTATTTTGATCATATTCAATTCGTTGTGCATTTGCTGTTACGGAATTTTCAGTATCAATTAAACTTACATTTCCACTTAATACTGCAATTTTAGTTGTTCGGTCAAAATCTAAGAAATCTGATTTGAATTCCATTTTTGTTTCAAGATTTTTACCAGAAATATTTCCTGTAGCTTTAATAAATCTATAATCTTCTCCAAATAAAACAATTGAATCAGCTTTTATTTCCATTGAGGATGTTAAAATGTATGCGTTGCCTTTTAATTCTGTTGTAGAATTTTTGTCATTAGATTTTCCATTCATACTGTTAGCAGAAAATATTATGTTTTCTGCATGAATTGTCATTGTAAAAATAATTAACAAAAGAGAAATAAATGATTTTTTATTTAGTTGGTTATTCTTGTTCATTTTTGCTTTCTTCTTCTATGTTGTTATTTTGGTTATTGTCTTTTGTAATAATTTCTCCAGACACTGTTCCCGAAAATCTAAAAGTTTTATCAATGCCACTTGAAGAAAAACCTGTTCCGTAAATAGTTACATCATCTTTTTTTATTTTTACAGTATCTAAACGTCCACTTGTTAATTGTTCTGTTTTTGCATCCCATCTTAGTGAATCTGAAGTAAACGTTGCTGCTTCTTTTTTGCTATAAACGTTGATGTTATCAAATAATAAATATGTTTCTGTATCTGTGTTGGCAGAAAGTAAATCACAACTTCCTTGTACTGAAACTTCACCATTGTCATCGAAGGATGTGAAGTCAATATTTTTGGCAAATGATTCTGATGATTTTTTGTATTGTTCTAACTCTTGTGCCGAAAAAGAAACTGTTATTTTTCTTTTTTCGTATCTTGTTAATTCTGATTCTTCAAACTTGAATTCTGGAACAGAATTTTCGGCATTAAAAGAATCTTGATATTTTATTGAACAAGAGATAGTGCTTAAAGCTAGAACTAATACAAAAAATATTTTTTCCATTATTTAGAAATCTTGTTTTATATTTTGACTTTCTTTTCCTTTGTCTTTTTCGCGAATTTCTACACGACGGATTTTTCCGCTAGAAGTTTTTGGTAATTCTGTTACAAATTCAATAACTCTTGGACTTTTGTACAACGCTGTTTGATGTTTTACAAAGTCAAAAAGTTCAACTTCCAAATCGTGGCTTGGTTTGAATCCTTGTGTCAAAACGATTGTTGCTTTTATTGCTTGTCCTCGTTTTGCATCTTCAATTCCTGTTACGGCACTTTCTAATACTGCTGGGTGTTGTTGTAAAACGCTTTCTACTTCAAAAGGACTTACTCTGTAACCAGAAGTTTTGATGATGTCGTCGTTGCGGCCAACAAACCAAATGTAACCATCTTCGTCTTTGTAAACTGTGTCGCCAGTGTGGTAGTAGCCACTATCAAAGGCTTCGGCTGTTACAGAAACATCGTGATAGTATCCTGTAAAGAGCCCAATTGGGTGTCCCTTTTCTAAGTTGATACAAAGTTCACCAGTTTCCCCTGCAGGGCATTCTTTTCCGTTTATGTCTAAAATTCTTACGTCATAAGCTGGAGAAGGTTTTCCCATTGAACCAGGTTTTACTTCAATTCCTGGGAAGTTTGCAACAATTACTGTAGATTCTGTTTGTCCAAAACCTTCGTGCATTTTTAAGCCTGTTTGTTCATAGAATTTATTGTAAACTTCGCCATTTAACGCTTCGCCGGCTGTACAACAATATTTTACAGAAGAAAAATCGTATTTTGATAAGTCTTGGCGAATTAAGTAGCGGTAAATTGTTGGTGGCGCACAGAATGTTGTTACTCCGTAATGTGCAATTTTTTGAAGCATTTTGTCTGGGCGGAAACTAATCATATCGTAAACAAAAATTGCTGTTCCAGAAATCCATTGACCGTAGATTTTTCCCCATGTTGCTTTTGCCCAACCTGTTTCGGCAATTGTAAGGTGAAGTCCGTCATCAATTACTTGTTGCCAATATTTTGCGGTAATGATGTGTCCAATTGGGTACAAGAAGTTGTGCATTACCATTTTTGGATAACCAGAAGTTCCAGATGTAAAGTAAATTAACATTGGATCGTTGTTTTGTGTTGCTAAATCTCCTTGTGGACGTGGGAATTCTGGTTCAAGATTGTCTGCTTCTTTGTGGAAGTTTATCCATCCTTCTCGGTCGCAACCAACTGTAACTAATTTTTTTACTGTTGGGGATGCAGGAAGTGCTTTTTCAATTTCTTCTTGAAGAATTGGCTTGTCAAAAGAAACAATCATTTTTACTTCTGCGGCTTTGTTTCTGTATTCAATGTCTTTTACAAGAAGTTGTTCTGTTGCTGGAACTGCAATTGCTCCAATTCTGTGTAAAGCAACCATAAAAAACCAGAATTCGTAGCGGCGACGTAAAATGAGCATTACTGCATCGCCTTTTTTTATTCCTTGTTGTGTTAAAAAGTATGCTGTTTTTTTTGATTCACTTGCAATGTCTGCAAATGTAAAGATTTTTTCTTCGTCGTTATCATCGCACCAAACAAGTGCACGTTTATTTGGAGTTTCTTTTGCGTATCTGTCTACAATATCGTATGCAAAGTTAAAATTTTGTGGAGCTTTTAGGCGACAATGTTCTTTTAAATCTTGGTAATTTGTAAAGTCGCGATTTTCTTCTAAGTATTCATGTATTAAATTCATTGCGTTCTCCTTGTAGAATGCATATGCTTCTTCAATATATATAGTAAAAAATATACTACAATTAATAAAAATAATAAATATATTCATTTTTAAAAAGTAACTTTTTTGCATTAGGCAACGGAGGGGGTGCGCAGCACTCCACTTGGTGCGTGTTTTTTTTGAAAACACGCAAGCAACCGTTCAGGTTGCGTCCAAGGGATGACCGTTAGGGAACCCCGAAGCTGCCGACGGCGAATGACCTTTGGGAATGAGCCGGAATGCCCGTATGAAGAAAAACTTTATATTCTTTTATTTTTTTGATTTTTTGTGTATGATTTGGCTATGGGCGATAGATGTTATAAATGTTATAAAAGTGCAAATAGTTGTTTGTGTAAATATACTAGAGAAATTGATGCGGGAATTAAATTTGTTTTTTTGATGCATCCAAAAGAGGCTAAACGGCAACGAACTGGCACTGGAAATTTGGCTCATATTTCTTTGATTGATTCTGAAATTATTGTTGGTTTGGATTTTTCGGAAAATAAGAGATTGCAGGAACTTTTG
>JAFXDY010000213.1 GCA_017521105.1 Treponema sp. | reverse complement strand
TATTCCTCGAACAACTTGAATCTTACATTCATTATTATAATCATGAGCGGGATTCAAGTGTCTTAAATTATCGGACTCCAATTGAAGTCCGAATGAAAAATATGGTAGCATAAAACTGTCCAAAAAAAGGGGTTCAGTTCAAACCGAGGTAACCCAACCAGCTGCGCCAAAAAAATTATTTTACAGCTGCTTTTAGGTCTTCAACTTTGTCGCATTTTTCCCAAGGGAATTCGGCGCGGCCAAAGTGTCCGTAGCTTGCTGTTTTTTGGTAAATTGGTTGTTTAAGATTTAATGTTTTTACAATTCCGGCTGGTGTACAATCAAAAACTTTGTTTACGGCAGCACTGATTTTTGCTGAATCTACTTTTTCTGTGCCGAATGTGTCTACAAAAATAGAAACTGGGTATGGAACTCCAATTGCATAAGCCAACTGAACTTCGGCGCGTTCTGCCAAATCTGCGGCAACAATATTTTTTGCAATGTAGCGAGCCATGTAAGCGGCACTTCTGTCTACTTTTGATGGGTCTTTTCCACTGAATGCGCCACCACCGTGACGTCCCATTCCGCCGTATGTATCTACAATGATTTTGCGGCCAGTTAAACCTGAGTCGCCATTTGGTCCACCAATTTCAAATTTTCCAGTTGGATTTACGTAGATTTTTGTGTTTGAATCTAAAAGTCCTGTTGGTTCCAAAACTGGATTGATGATTTGTTCAATTACAGTTTTGCGGATTTCTTCTTGTGAAACTTCTGGGTCGTGTTGATGGCTAATTACAACTGCATCAATTCTAACTGGTTTGTGGCCTTCGTATTCAATTGTAACTTGGCTTTTTGCGTCTGGACGAAGCCAAGAGATTTTTTTTGATTTTCTTAATTCTGTTGCTTTGAGCAAAAGTTGGTGTGAATACATTACAGGAGCTGGCATTAATTCTGGAGTTTCGTTACAAGCAAAACCAAACATCATTCCTTGGTCTCCAGCACCTTGCTGACCTTCGTATTCGTCCAAACCTTTTCCTACAACACCTTGGTTAATATCGCTTGATTGAGCGTGAAGTTTGTTTACAAATTCACATGTATTTCCGTTGAACAAAAGAGCGTCGTCATCGTAACCAATTTGGCAAATTACTTTACGAGCAATTTCTTCTGCTTCTTTTGCAATAATTGCCGCATTTTTGTCTTGTTCTTCTTTTGAGCCAGTTTGGAACCCAATTTCTCCACCACACAAAGCAAAATTTGTTGTTGCAAAAGTTTCACAAGCAACATGGCATTCTGGATCTAATTGTAAACATCTGTCTAAGATTGCATCTGAAATTTGATCACAAACTTTGTCTGGATGTCCTTCACCAACAGATTCTGATGTAAATAAATAGTGATTTTTGTTAGATAAGATAGCACTCATTTTGAGTCTCCTATTTAGCAAGTTTTTTGAGGATTTGATTCCCCTTGCAAAACTTTTTTCTGCAACGCAGCCTTTTTAAAAGTTTTGATTTCGCCCTGCAATTTGGATAAATCGGCGAAATAAATTTGATTTTATCTATTTTTGTATTTATTATGTTAATATAGCGTTTTTGCTTAATTTTATCAACCAACTTGCTTTTTATTTCTATTTGCTATATTTTATATTTCGTTAGTATTCGTAGGTTTTTCTTGCGTATTACTTTTTACAGGAGATGATTAATGTCACTAAAAAAATCTTTTTCAAAAGATAAAACAAAATGTACTGTTACTTTTACTGTTGAACCAGAAGCAGCTCAAGGAGCTCAAACTGTAAATGTGGCTGGTGATTTTAACAGTTGGAGCAGCACAGACACTCCATTAAAAAAAGGTAAAGACGGATCTTTTTCTGTTAAGATTGAATTAGAAGCTAACAGAGAATATCAGTTTAGATATTTGCTGGATGGTTGCCGTTGGGAAAATGACTGGAAAGCAGATAAATATATCCCAGCTCCTTACAGCAACGCAGACAATTCTGTTGTTTGTACTTCTAAAAAATAATCTACTTTTTAAGTAGCATTCTGAACAAAGATTAAAAAAAGTATTAGCGATGGGAGCCCCGCCGAAGGCGTTCCAGGCAACACAAAGTGGAGCCTGGAATGGAGCGTAAGCGAAAGGGCGGACGTAGCGACCCGAAGCAGATTTTCTGCGGAGGGGAATACCCTTATAAAAAAAATCTTTCAAAATAGTAAAATCTATCCGATACTAGAAGAATGATGAAGAAACTTAAAATCATTATTATTTCTGTATTTTTTATTTTTTCTGTTCCTGTTTTTTGTACAAGTATGACAACAGCACAGGCAAAAGTTCATAGAGAAAATTTTGTTTCAATGGCAAAGCAAAAAGTGGGCTCTCCTTATGTGTTAGGTGCTGTTGGACCAAACACTTTTGATTGTTCTGGGTTAATTTATTTTTGTGCTAGAGAAGCTGCAAATAAACAGCTTCCACGAACTGCAAAAGCACTGTACAGTTATTGTAGAATTGTAAAAGATTCAGACAAAGAAGTTGGTGATTTATTGTTTTTTAAGACAACTGCAAGCGGGAATATTTCCCACGTTGGTATTTACATTGGAAATAGTCAGTTTATTTCGGCAATTAGTGATGGGCCTAACACTGGAGTTATTATTTCTTCTTTGAAACAAGATTACTGGAAAGGTAAATATGTTGGTGCTGGTCAATTTTTGCCTTCTGGAAAATCTTTTGAAGACGAGGATGAGATAATAGAAGAAATTGCTGTTTTAGATTCTGATTCTAAGTCTGGTTCAAAAAAAGCTAAAAAAGTTAGTGGTTTACAGTCTGGATACAAAGGAAGTTCTTTTTTTGATGCAAAAGCTGAATGGAAAGATTCTTTTGTTTTTGATGCTTCCCTTTGTGGAAGTTGGTCCTTTATTTCGCCAAAAAGATTTTTGTTTATGTTTAGAGGGATTGATGCCTCTTTTAACGCAAGAATTTCAAAATGGGCTTTGGAACCTGGTTTGGGATTTGGTATAAAATGGTGTTTTGGCACAGGTGTATTTCAATTTCCAATTCTATTCAGTCTTACTCTAAATGATTATGTTCGTTTTTATGCAGGGCCTGTTTTTACTGCCGGTTCACCAACTCTTGTAGATACAGACAAAGATATTAAAGCTTCAATTTTTCCTGGAATTATTGGAGTTTCTTTTTCTACGCCAACAATTGATATTGGAAAAACAAAATTGCAATTTGTGCAAGATGTAAATTATTCTGTATTCAATAATACTGGTGGTGGCGCACTTCCAATTTTAGAATCTGTTTCGGCCGGATTAGTTTTTCACACAGGTGTTAGAATTTTATTACCTTCTAGTGCATTGTTTTAGTTACTTTTAACTGGTAAATATGTTACTTTTACAAAAGGCTGATTATGATGAAAAATAAAATTATTAGAATTGGATTTTTGATTTTATCTGTATTGTTTTGTTTATGTTTTTCTAGTTGCAAAGTGTTTATTTCTTTAACACAAAATCAAAATGGTGATGTAAAAGTTTTATTCTCGGGCATTCCCGAAGAGGCTTTTGTAAACACAATAAAGTCTTTTTTGGAAGTAGAATCTTCTTCTGTAGAATCCAATAACGCAATTATTGACACAAAGGAAATTAAGGATTTTTTACTTAGTTCCGAATTTTTTGATGTAGAAGTTTCTAACAAAATTGGAGCTGCCGTTGATATTAAAATGACAATTCCAAAAGATAAAACGTTCATTTTTGATTCGCATTTATTAGAAGAAGATGAAACTAATAACTCTTTTTCAATAAATCTTTCGCCTGCAACTTTGCAAAGTTTTTACGCCAACGCCGACGAACAAATTATTAGCATTTTAGACATTTTAATTTCGCCTGCTTTCTACGGCGAAGAAATTTCTGAAGAAGAATATATAGAAACAATTGCTTCGTTGTATGGAAACGATGTTGCCGCAGAAATGGACAACAGCGAAATATACATCACTTTAAAAAATAAAAACGGCAAAGTTGTAAAAAAATCTTTACCGCTTAAAACTTTGCTAACATTAAAGCAAAACATAGATATTTAAAACAAAAAAAAGGAGATGGTTATGAAACTTTCAAAATTTAAAATTATTATTTTATTATCTTTTTTGGTATTATTATTTTCTTGTAAAAAAGAAAAAAAGGAAATTGTTCAGACACCTCTTGCAAGCGAGCCAAAAACTATTGTTACTAAAAACATTTCTACTGATAATAGTATGAATTATGATGATTATTTTAAAAGTCTTTTTACTTTAGATTATTCAGAATCTTCATTTGATAATTCAAAAAAAGACACAGACAAAAAAGTATCAAATAAAAAATCGGTAGTATCTAAAAATATAAGTTCATCTGTTGTTCCTGGTGTACGCGATTTATCAAAATACAAAACAAAATATACAACAAAACGCAAAGAGCCAGTGTTAAATATTACAGAAAACAAAAACAATAATGAGAATTTGGATTCAGAATTAGAAGGCGATTTTTATATAAAAGCTTGGGGGCCAGAGAAATTTATTCCTAGTTCAGTTGATAACCCTTCTTTTTATGTTATTTTTTCAAAACCTGTAAAATCACTTTCGGCTCTTTCTAATCCAGAAAAAAAATCAAACGTTATGTCTATTACCCCACCTTTAAAAGGTGTTTTTAGATGGTATGGTACAAATCATTTAAGTTTTGAAGCAAGTGAAAAACCCGATCCTTTCACAAATTACACAATTAGCATTAACAAAAAAACAAAAGCTATAGATGGTGATACATTAATTGGTGATACAGTATTTAGAACTACTTCTGAAAAAGTAAATATAGTAAAACTTCTCGGTGGATATGTAAAAAATAGTGAAGTGGCTTATTCTAAAATTTCAGGTGCTGCACCTGAGTATGCAAATAGATTCTATTTAAAACTAAATTACAGTTTAACTGAAAAACAAGTACAGAAAAAAATAGATGTGTATTGTAATAACATCAGTGCTAATTATTCTGTAGAACCTGTTTATGATGAAAAAATTTTTTCTAATTACGGTGAAACAAAATATGATAAACAAGAACAAAAATCAAATTCATTTATTATTACAATCAGAAATCATATTCCATTTAATACTTCTATCGTAGTTTTTTCTAAAGATAGTAACCAGTCTTTCTCTTATTATTCAACAAAACCTTTTACAATTACAAAAGTACCAACAACAACATCTGGTTCTAAAGGAAATAAAACGCATCCTTTTAGAATTAGTTTTTCACAACCTATAGATAAATCTACTGTTGCAAGAAATGTTTCTTTTAGTTTTGATTTTGAACTTACAGAAGATTATTTTGAAGTACAAGGATCAGATTTATTAATTTACAATCTTCCTATAGAGAATAATTCTACTCATACAGTTAAAATTTCTCCTAATTTAAAAGACATTTATGGTCAATCTTTAACTGCTTCTTCGTATTCTTTTAAAATTAATGTTCCTAATCCAACTGGTTATGTTCGATATTTAGACTCTGGTTTTAAAATACTAGAAGCACAATATGATCCAAAATTTATTATTGAATATAGCAATATTCATCAAGACGGAAATTATTCTATTGGAAAAATTTCAAATCCTCTTACTCCAAATAGTAATAAATCACTACTAAATAATTTTACTATCACTCAAAAAAAAGACAACAACCGTTATTTTGAAGAAATAGATTTAAAACCATATTTGAATGAAAATGGTTATGGTTTTGTACAAATCGATGCTTCGTTACAAACTAATTATTATTCACCTTGGCGTAAAGAAAATATTCTTCAAGATAATGATAATACAATTACTATTCAAGTAACAGATATTGGTGTAAGTGCCCGAATGGGTATTAACAAAGCAGTATTCATGGTAAGAAGTCTTTCTACAGGTAAACCACTAAAAAATGCTGAAGTTTATATTTACAATAACAAAATTGAAATTAGTAAAAATTTGTTAAATGATATTTCTGAATATATTGCAAAAGGTACAACCGATGAAAATGGAACTGCAACAATAGAATTTACAACAAAACAAATGAATGATCTTTTTACAACATCTCGATATTCAGTTTCTTATATTTTTGTAAAACATAAAACCGATAAAATGTTATTCCCTCTTTCTGGTCATAATACGTGGAGAGCTGGAGTATACAATACTTCTGAAAAAGATCCTAGAAAACCAAAACAACGCACTTTTATGTTTGTTGATAGAGGTCTCTACAAACCAGGAGAAACTGTAACATTTAAAGGAATTGATAGAGATCAAATTTTAGGTCAAATAATCCCTCACATTTCAAATTATGAAATTCAAGTTGAAGGAGCTTGGTGGGGCTCTGAACAAATTATTGAACCAATTACAGGAACTACAAGTAAATCAGGTAGTTTTGATGGTTCATTCAAACTTCCCGATGATTTGGGCCCTGGAAATTACAGAATTTTATTTTTAAGAAACAAAGACAGAAATCTCGTTTCAAACATCAGATTTACAGTTGCTAATTTTGAGCGCTTAAAAATTCAAGGAGAAGCAATAATTCCTGAATTAACATATTACGGAGGAGATTCTATTTCTTCTGAAATTTCAGCATCTTATTTGGCTGGTGGAGCTTTATCTTTTGCAAATTACGAAGCCGCATGGTTTAAAGAAAAAATAGATTATAATCCAAAATCTCCTATAACTCAAAACTATTCTTTTGGACCTGCCTACGGTTATTATGAATCAAGAAAACTATATTCTGAAGAAAAAGGCGTTTTATCTTCTAATGGAACCGCAAATGTGGTTTGTGCATCAGAAAAAATTACAGATGGTTATCCATACTCTTACAAAATAGAAGCGTCCATTACAGATATTTCAAATCAAAAAATTTCTGTTGAAAATAATATAATTGTACACCCTGCAAAATTCTACATTGGTGTAAAAAAACCGTCTGCAGCTTTTGCAAAGAAAAATGATCCTGTTGATTTCTCGTATATTTTGGTAAATCCAAATGGTGAATACATTTCTTCCACAGATTTAGTTTCAAATTTAAAATACACTTTAACTTGCGAAGAATGGAGTGTAATTAATGAACAAAGTGTAAATAATTCGCTTTATACACGTTACCAAAAAAATGATGTTCTTGTTAGTTCCGGCAATGTAAAAATTGAAAAAGAAGGAAAATTAAATATATGTCCTACAAAAACAGGCTTACACAAACTAACAATTTCGGGAACTGATTCTTTTGGAAACTATGCAGAAACAAGTTACAACTTTTATGTAACAGGAAGTGATTCATATTATGGAAATTATAATAATAATGAATCTATTGAATTAATTCCTAACAAAAATTTGTATAATCCAGGTGAAACAGCCCAAATCTTAATGCAAAGTCCACTCCCAGCTGGAGATTATTTAATTACTGTTGAACGTGAAGGTATTTTTACAGAAGAAGTAAGGCACCTTGAAACACCAACAGATGTTTTAGATATAAAAATTGCAAATAATTATGTTCCTATAGTTTATGTAGCAGTTTCTTCTTATTCGGTTAGAAAAAACAACCCAACACACGAATACGGAGAACCAGATTTAGAAAAACCAAAAGGTTATTTTGGAATTACTGCCTTAAATATAGATACAAAGACAAAAGCTTTTGATGTAATAGTAACTAGCGACAAAAAAGCTTATAAACCAGGTGAAACTGCAACAATCACATTAAAAGCAACTCAAGGAAATAAACCCGTTGCTGGAGCAGAACTAACAGTAATGGCTGTAGACAGAGGTGTTTTGGATTTAATTAATTACCATGTTCCAAACCCAATTGATTTCTTTTATGACAGACATAATTTCAAGCTTTATGTTAAAGGAGGAGATTCTAGAGTTAATTTAATGGATCCTGTAACATATAGCATAAAAGATCTACAAGGTGGAGATTCTTCTGAAGAAGAAAAAGAGGATGAACGTAAAGATTTTAGACCAACAGCCATCTTTAAACCAACTTTAATTACAAACAAAGATGGAGAAGTTTCTTGTACTTTTGTTGTTCCAGATAGTCTTACTACTTATAGAATTACAGCATTTGGTGTAAAAGAATCATTGTTTGCACTACAGGAAGAAGAAATTACAGTTCAAAATCCGATTAACGTTCAACAAGTTCAGCCTCGCCGTCTCAGACTTCGTGATACAGCAGAATGTGGTGTTTTAATTACAAACCTTACACCTAATGCACAAGTTGTAAACGTAACATTAAATGCACAATCTCCAACAAAAAATACAACAGAAGATGATCTTGCTGGTAGAAAAACAATTCCTGGAGAAGCATTTGTAGATGGAGATTCAGAACACAAAATAACAGTTGAACCATACGATTCTACAGTTGTTTATTTTGATGTTGCCGCTGTAAAATCGGGAACGGTAGAACTTGTCTACACAATAAAATCTGACTTATTAAATGAAAAACTAATTTCGCCAATTAAAATTGAAGAATCTTACGTTTATGAAACTGTAACAATGGCGGGAGCAACAACTGAACAAAACAAAGCTGTTTCTAAAGAGCAAATTGCAATTCCAAGTTTTGCTGAAAATGGCGAAGGGCATATAAAATTTACAATTGACGCAACAAGACTTACAGGATTAAATTCTGCCATCAATTATGTATTCAATTATCCGTATGGATGTTTGGAACAAAGAACTTCTGGAATTTTGCCATTATTATTGTTTGAAGAATACATTACCATTTTTGATTTGGAAAATAATATTTCAAACACAAAAGAATGTATAAAAGAATATTTTTCATACATGAAAAAGTATCAACATTATACAGGTGGTTTCGGATACTGGCCTGACTCAAATTATGATGACTTATGGGTTTCAACAAAGATTGCCTATGCCATTTATCTTGCCCAACAAAAAGGTTATACAAAAGAAGAAATTGCTATTAATGTTGATAGTTTATTAGAATTTATTCAAAATAAAATTACAAACGAATCAGAAATAACAGATTTGGAAAATTACTCAAATTATGTTTTGTCTTTGTTTGGTAAAGGAAATTTGTCAATTACTAATAAAGTTTATCTTAAAAATGGTGACTATTCTATTTCATCTTTAGTTTATGCTGCTATGACCTATTTGAATGATAAATCTGATGATTCTCAAAATAAAGCAAAAGAACTTGCTAAATATATAGAAAGTTATATTCAACCAGCACAAAGAAGTGTAACAATTCAACCGACTTCTTCAAAACATCGTTCATACTTCTTTGGTGGAGAACTTTCAGAATTAGCACTTTGCTTAAAAATGTACAGTCAAATTACTCCAAATGATTCTCTTGTAGATTCAATTTTGTACACACTGTTACAAAGAAAGTCAGCGCGAGGATATTGGTCAAATACTAATGTTACTGCACAAATGCTTGATGGAGTAAAAACTTACATAAAAGCACGCAATTTAGAAACTGTTGATTTTAATACAAATGTGAAACTTAATAATATAGATATTCTTTCAGCTCAATTAAAAGGTTTAGATTCACAACCAGTTTCAAAAACATTTGCATTCACAAGTGAAGAAATGAAAAATCTTCCTAGGGACAAAAATATTCCAATTGAAATTCAAAAAACAGGAACAGGTCGTGCTTACTATACAACAGAAATGAAATACGCCATTCCAGATGAGATGCAAACTAATCGCGATGAAGGCATAAAAATTGAATATGAACTTTACGATTATGAAACTGGAAAAATAATTCAACTTACAGAAGGTTCTTCACTAGTAGAATTGATTTCTGGAAAAACATATAAAGTAAAAGTAAAAATCACAACACTTCGAGACCGTTCATACTTGGCTTTACGTTCACCAATTCCTTCTGGTGCAGAAATTCTTGATTCGACTTTTGTAACTTCTGGTTCCGATGCAGAAATTTCTTCATCTAAAAGGCATTGGCTTAGTAACAAATCTATTCTCGATAACGAAGTTCAATTCTTCTGGGATTATTTCTATTCTGGAAAAGATGAAATTTCGTACACATTCAGAGCCACTCGCAGAGGTGTTTATCCTACTCCACCTGTTCAAGCAGAATGTATGTATGAACCAGAAATCTTTGGAAGAAGCGACGGATTACTCTTTGTAATTAAATAAAAATGAAACCAGAAAAAAAAGTCGAAAACACAAAAAATCTTCACAGAATTTGTTGCAAATTGATTTTTGCAACCGTGGGGATTTTTGTGTTTGCATTTTTAGTTTTCAAATTTTTGCCATATCCAAAACTAAAAAAATTCATTCAAAAACCCTATAGCACAACTTTTTATGATTCTAATGAGAATTTAATTCAAGTTTTAGCATTGGAAAATGGCCTTAGACGAGAATGGACTTCGTTAAATAAAATTCCACAAGATTTACAAACAATCTTTATTCTTGCCGAAGATAAAAATTTTTACTTTCATTCTGGCGTTGATTATAGTGCTATAGTTGCTGCCAGCATTCAAAATCTTGGAGCAAGAAGAACAGTCCGGGGCGCTTCTACAATTACAATGCAAACGGTAAAAATGATCCAAAATCAAAATAATCGCTCTTTTTTTTCAAAGTTTTTTGATATTTTAAATGCATACAGAATAGAAAATTTTTTAACCAAAAAAGAAATTCTAGAACTTTATTTAAATTCCGTTCCTTTTGGAAAAAATGCAGAAGGCGTCACTTCTGCCGCAAGAACATATTTTGGTAAAGAATTAAACAATCTTTCTATTCCGCAAATGTGCTGTCTTGCTGTAATTCCGCGCCGACCTTCGTTATATAATCCAATTGAAAATCCTTCTTTGTGTGCAGATAAAGCGTATGATTTGTATAAAAAATATTTAAATAATGTAAACAAAAAATCACAAAAACAAATTTTTACAAAAGAAGATTTTTATTCTGCAACAAAAAGTGCATATAATTATGTTTATCCGTTTGAAATGCCTCATTATATTAGATTTTTACAAAACGAATACAAAAATCAAAACTTAAAATTTGCCCCAAAAGAAAAATTATATGTAAATTTAGAAATTCAAAAATATGCCGAATCTTTATTGCTTAACGAATTGGAAAAAACAACGGAAAACAGAATTTTTAACGGTTCAGTTTTACTTATGGATAATCAAACCGGTGGTGTTGTTGCGTGGGTTGGCAATGCATCTTGGCACGACTTTAACAATAGCGGTCAAATTGATGGCGTTTTAGCAAAAAATCAGCCCGGAAGTAGTATGAAGCCTTTTTTATATGCACTGGCTTTGGAACAAAAAGATGCAAACGGTTTTTCTTTGTACAATCCATATTCAGTTTTAGCCGACGTTCCAAAGGAATTTGGCGAATTTAATATTTATATCCCTTCAAATTTTAATAATCGGTTTAACGGACCAATTCGTTTTAGAGTTTCTCTTGCTTCTAGTTTGAATGTTCCTGCAGTTGATATATTAGATAAAATTGGAGTTCAAACATATTTAGACACTTTATTTTCTTTAGGCTTTGAGTCATTAAGAGAGACAGGTTTACAAGCAGATTTGGGACTTGCTTTAGGAGCAGGAGAAGTAAGTCTTTCTGAATTAGTGCCTGCCTTTAGCGTTTTTACAAGAGACGGCATTTATTTAGATTTACAATATTTACAAAGTAACAAAGATATTTCATATAAAAAACTATCAAAAAAAAATCGAAAAATTTTCGAAACTGACACTGCAAGAATTATTACTTCTATACTTTCAGATAAAAATTCACGAGCACTTGGTTTTGGCTATACACAAACTTTTCAAACTTCATATCCTTCAATTTTTAAAACTGGAACTTCAAATCAATACCAAAATATTACAGCCCTTGGCGGAACAAAAAAATGGACAGTTGGCGTTTGGATGGGAAACTTTTCTGGCGAAACAGTAATTGGAAAAACAGGTAGTTCGTTGCCTGCAATAATTGCCCGTTCTATTTTAGATGTTTTAGAAGAGGGCAACTCTATAGAAGAACAAAAATTTGCTGAACCAGAAAATTGGACAAAACAAAAAATCTGTTCACTTTCTGGAATGAAGAAAGGAGAAAACTGCAAAGCAAGCGTTTATGAATATGTACAAAACGGAACAACTCTAAATGAATGTAATTGGCATATTAAAGAAGATGGAAAAAACATCGTAATTTATCCCCCTGAATATCAACAATGGCTAAGAACAAACAAGAATGAGTATCACATAAATTATTCTGCCACAGATTTACAAATAATTTCTCCACAAAATAATTCCATTTTTTATTACGATTCTTCAAACTTTACAAAACAAAAAATTCAAGTAGAAGTAATTGGCGGAAGTGAAGAATTTTTGCTTGTGGAATATGACAAAAATCAATTCACAGTAACGCGTCCTTTTTATTTTGATTTACCAGTTGAAAAAGGCAAACATGTTCTTATTGTAAATAGTGAAACAGAAACCGAAAAAATAGAATTTATGGTAAAATAAAAAAAAGACATTTCCGACATCACATCAGAAACGTCTTTTTTAATTCTGAATTCTTAATTTTTATAAACTGCTTCTGTCTAATTTTTCAAAACCGTCTGTAAGTTTTTTTGCAATTTCTTTAAGTTTTGCTAAATCACCTTTTCTTGCGCCTTCAATGTTCATTGGCATAACTGGATCGTGCAAACTCATGCGGAGCAAAATCCAACCTTGAACATCTTCGCCTTTGAAACTCAAACGAATTCCTTCGTAAGATTGTGGCATTTGATAACCAGCTTCTGTAGCACGTTTTTTGAATTCTTCCAAAACTTTTGTACCATAAGATTTAAAATCATCATCATTAATCTTAAATCTGTATTCGCCTTCTTCTACCAAAGGAGGAAGTTTTTCAATTAAGCTATCAAGTTTTTTTCCTTGGTGAGCTGCTTGTGCCAAAGCAATTACAAGTTTTACAGCAAGGAAAGCACCATCGTCTAAGAAGTAGTTATCTTTTAATGCTCCGTGACCACTTGTTTCCATTGCCAAAGGACTTACTTCGCCTTTTGCATTAAGTTCTTTTTGTTTGTTGATTACGTTCTTATAACCACGCATGTAGCAAAGGTGTTTTAAGCCCAAAACGTCTTCCAAGAAATAAGTTAATCTGTCTGAAGTTACAGAGTCTGTAATAATTGTACTTCCTGGATATTCTGGAGCCAAAATTGCAGCAATCATAGCGATAATAGAATCGCGGTTTACTTCGCTTCCGTCAGATAAAACAGCACTCATTCTGTCTACGTCTGTATCAAAAATCAAACCTAAATCTGCTTTATTGTTCAAAACTGCTGTTCTAATTGCTTCCATTGCAGCTTTGTTTTCTGGGTTTGGAATATGATTTGGGAACATTCCATCTGGTTCAAGGAATTGACTTCCTGTTGTATCTGCACCAAGAGGTTTTAAAATTTTGTCTACAAAAAATCCGCTGGCACCGTTTCCGCTGTCTACAACAATGTGAAGACCTTCCAAAGGCAATTTTCCGCTTGGAGTTTGGTCTGCCAAAGCATCAGCAATTTTCTTTTTAAGATATTCTGCGTAAACACTTAATAAATCATATTTTTCAATGTAAGCGTTATCATTTACAGGATTAAGCAAAGAAGCAAGTTTTAAAATTTCTGTAATATCGTCGTGTTCAAGTCCGCCATCTTTATCAAAAAACTTAATTCCGTTTCTGTTAAAAGGAAGATGGCTTGCTGTAATCATTGCAGAACCTTGGAATGCTGTGTCTGCAAAAACAATAGACATAAACATTGCAGGGGTTGTTGCCATTCCACAATCAACAACTTTTGCTCCAGCGCTAACCATTCCGGCAATTAATCCGTCTGCTAACGCTGGGCCAGAAACACGAGAGTCGCGACCAACACCAATTGTCAATGCAGTTGCATCGCAATCAAGTTTTTTTGCCAACCAACTAACGTAAGCGCAACCAATTTGTTTTACAATATCAGGAGTTAAATTTACGTTTTCTCCTTCCACACCTTCTATAGCAACGCCACGAACGTCACTTCCGTTTTGCAATTTCAATAATTCACTCATAATTTTATTATAATACATTTTTTTATATGTGTCATTGAGAGATTTTGCTTAAAAACAAATTGACAAATTTATTATTTGTGTCGTATAGTTTTAAAATGAAAGAAAATTTATTATCACCAGCATATATTGCTGAAGCAATTTCTTGTTTAGTTTCTAAAAATAAATTATGGGAAAACAAGAAGGTTGTAATTACAGTTATTGCAAATAAAACTGCAGGATGTTTTACTCACAGAAAAAAATCAACAAAATTAAAGAATATTTTAGCAGATGCAGTTTTAAGAAATTTATCTAAACCAACTGTTACTCAGTCAGTTGAATCAAAAATTTACAGAACAAAATATGCAAATCATGCCCGTGAATTAACAGATGCTGTAATTGCAGAATATGCAGCTCTTGATGATGATATTGTTTGTCTTTTGGTTACTGCTGGTGGTGATGGAACTTGTCAGGAAGTTCAAACAGCCCTTATAAAAGCGGCTTATGAATCTGAAACAAAACGAAACGTTGTAATGAACAAAATTACAATTTTACGTTTGCCACTTGGAACAGGAAACGACGGAACAGACGGTCATTCTTTGGAAGAAACTATTGAATTGCTTGAAGGTCCACTTCATTTTGCAAATGCAAAAGCGGTAAAAGTTTATTACGAAGGAAATCCTACAGAAGAACAGATTAAAGCTTACGGAAAAGATCCTCGAAAATTTTCTGATAAATATGATGAAAGAATAAAAGATACTCCATGGTTTGCATTTAATATTACAAGTATGGGTATTGATGCTTATGTTGCGTATTTAACTGATTTTATTAAAAAACGACTTCCAGGAAACTTTTATCACCTTTGTGTTCCTTTAAGTGGACTTTTGTATGATCCAACTTTTCCACCAGGAACTGGACGTTTTGAACTTTATGATAAAGATGGTAATAAAACAGAAGAAATTACAACTCCAATAGAAATGTTTACTGTTGGTGCTTCTGGATATAGAGTTTACGGTGGCGGACATGTGATTTTCCCAAATCATCATAACGTTTGTGTAACTCCAAAAATAGGTTTGTTAAAGTTGATGCTTGAAAATCATCACTTTGTTGATGGTTCTTTTGGTCCAGATTTGGCAACTCTTCACACTGCCGAAAAAATTAAGATTTATTACGATAAACCAATCATCATGGAAACTGATGGCGAAACAATGTTGTTAGTTCCTGAACATTTTCCATTGATTATGGAACGAACTGAACCTTGCATTCGCATTTTGGAAAGCGATAATCAAACAATAGACAAAGGAACAGTTCGCGCAGAGTAATTGAACGTGAACGTTTTGAAATTTAAAGATTTTCTCTATTTTTCCCAATATGATGGCATAAAGAAAATCAACATTGTGTAAAGTTCAAGACGACCTGCCATCATTGCAAAGGAATACCAAAGTTTTACAAAGTCTGGAAGCATTGCGCAATTGTTACTTGGTCCTAGTGAACCAAAAGCGGGACCAACGTTTCCTACCATAGAAGCGGCTGCCGAAAAAGAAGTTAATATGTCAAGATTTCCAATGCAGCCAATAACAGTTGTAATGGCAACTAAAACTAAATAAAGAGTCATAAAAGATGCAACGTTAAAAACAATTTCTTTGCGACATACTCTTTTGTTTAATTGAATTGTAAAAACTCCGTGTGGATGAAGCATTTGTTTTGTTTCATTGTTAAGTTGTTTTCCAAGAATTACCCAACGAATTACTTTTATGCCACCACCAGTTGAACCAGAACATCCACCCACAAAGAAAAGCAAAAATAAAAATACTTGAGAAATAAATGGCCAAAAGAGATAGTCTGTTGTAGCAAAACCTGTTGTTGTAATGATTGAAACAACTTGGAATGCTGAATAACGCAAACTTGTTCCAAAAGATTTATATGTTGGCATTAATGTAAATGTTACAATTAAAATAAATACAACAACAATTAAACAATATGATTTTAATTCTGAATTTTCATAAACATCAGAAAACTTTTTGATAATCAAATAGTAAAATAGACTAAAATTTATTCCGCACAAGAACATAAAAATTGTACAAATTATGTCTATGGCAGCAGAATTAAAACTTCCGATTGAAGCATTTTTTGTAGAAAATCCACCGGTTCCCACAGTTGCAAATGCGTGGGACAAAGCATCAACAAAATCCATTCCTGCAATCATTAATGCAACAGTTTCTATTACAGTTAG
>JAFXDY010000212.1 GCA_017521105.1 Treponema sp. | reverse complement strand
ATTGTTTCACGTGAAACAGTGTAGTAGAGAAGGTTTGAGATAAAATCATAATAAGAATTTGATTCTGCAAATTAAATATATAAATTTCACTAAAATACATATTCTTGATAATATATGTTTCACGTGAAACGTTTGTAAAAATAATCAATTCTGTTTTGTATGCTTAGTTTTCCACAAATGTGGATAACTTTGTGCATTCTGTAGAAAACTATTTGTTTCACGTGAAACAATTGTTTTAGTTGTAAGTTATGTTCCACGTGAAACATTCTTTAAACTAACAACCGTTTGTTATTTAATTAATGAACGTTCGTTAATTAGATTTTTATGTGTTGGAAAAGATCCTCGGATCAAGTCCGAGGATGACATATATTTGTTATTGCGAGGAGCAAAGCGACGTGGCAATCTAGAAAGTGGACTGCCGCGCTACGCTCGCAGTGACGGAAAGAAATATTTTTTAGAGTAAGTTGTGTCATTGTCGCACTTGATGCGACAATCTGTTTGGTGAATGGATTTTGGGGTAGCGCTGGGAGCCCCTTGTAAAAAAGAAATGCGATTTGGCATTTCTTTTTTATGGAGCGAAAGCGGAAGGGCGGACATAGCGACCCAGGTTTCAAAAGTGAAATCTTTTGGAACCTGGGGACCCTCCTTATGTTTTTTAATTTTTTGATTTTCCTAGTGTTAATCCAAGTGAAAGAAGAGCAACGCCAACTAATGTTGAAATGACGCCGTAAGTTTTGAATTGGGCAATGAAAATTGCAATGAGGCTCCAAATTACTTCATAGAGGTTTGAAGGGAGTGCAAATTCTGTAATAACTGAAGAAAGTACGTCTGGAAGGACGCTTGTACAAACTAATCCGGAAATGAAGAAAATTAGACCAACCACAATTCCTGGAATTGAGATGTAGCGGAAAAGTGCAAATACGTTCATATTGATTAGGAAAATAATTAAAGCAAGAATTACGCAAACGCCAATGCACAATGCAAAGAATTTTGGTGAAAGAATATCTTGTACAATTTTGATTGATTCAAAAACTTCTTTGTTTTCTTCTTTTACTGTATCGAGGGTTGTTGTAATTTCTGGAACTGCTTCTTGAACTGTTGATGCTACTGCTTCGTCTAATCCTGTGCGGTCAAATTTTTCGCCTGTTGCAGCTTCGTATTTGTCGATTGAAACATTGATTACTTTTGTAATTTCTACTGGGTCAATGTTCAATTCTTCGCTGGTTCCTGTCATGTAATTGATGATTTCTGTTGAGTACTTTTCTACGGCTTGTGTTACTTCTGGTGAAGCAAGAATTTCTGCAACAAATTCTGGTTCTACGTCTAAGTCGGCTGCATCAAGGTATTGTTGAACAATTTCGTTGATG
Source organism: Treponema sp. (assembly GCA_017521105.1). Taxonomy (GTDB): domain Bacteria; phylum Spirochaetota; class Spirochaetia; order Treponematales; family Treponemataceae; genus Treponema_D. The sequence continues at coordinate 4,470 of JAFXDY010000212.1, read as the reverse complement.
TCCATGTTTTGTAGGTCGATGTTGCTTAAATCTATTCCGCTAAGGTCAAAATCGTCTTGGTAGTCTGTATAAATGATGATTTTGTCTTCTGGATAGAATAATCCGCTGTTGGAATTTTGAATTGATGATGTTTTGGCAGTTGGGCTTAATAACTGGCTTGCAAGGTCGCTTATAGTTGAAAAACTAAAATTAAAGCGAACGATTGAAAGAACTAATGTTAAAAAAAGTGCAATTGCAAAAACAATTGATAAAAGAATTGATAAAAATTTTTTCATGTGATTTCTCCTATTTTGGACTAATTGTAATCGAAAAATTGATTTTTGTAATCTTTGAAAAATCATAGGAATTTGGTGAAAAAATTCATTAAAAAGATTGTGGGGTAAGATCCTCGTGTCAAGCACGAGGATGACAAAGACAAAGATGTCGAAAACGATAAAGACAAAAGCACGAGGATGACAAAGACAAAGATGTAAGTTTCTGAGGATCTCATGGGACAATCTGTTTTTTCTTCTGTTGTAATATCCAAGAAAATAAATTATTATACTTTCATCGCGAGTTTTTGATTATGAAAAAGAATGTTTTTCTACAAGGAATTCGAGATGGAATTCCTATTGGTCTTGGTTATTTTGCAGTTGCTTTTTCTTTGGGAATTGTTGCACAAAATGCGGGCCTTTCTGCTTTTCAAGGTTTTGTAGCCAGTTTTTTTAATGTTGCTTCTGCTGGCGAATATGCACTTTTTACTGCAATAAAAGAAGGCGTAACTTATTTGGAAGTGGCACTTATTACTTTTATTGTAAATGCGCGCTATCTTTTAATGAGCTGTGCTTTGAGCCAACGTTTTAATCCAGAAACAAAATTTATTCATCGCTTTTTTGTGGGTTTTGGAATTACCGATGAAATTTTTGGAATTTCTATTGCACAAAAAGGATTTTTAAATCCTTGGTACAACTATGGTGCAATTTTTATTTCTGTTCCTTTGTGGAGCATAGGGACATCACTTGGCATTCTTGCCGGAAACTTTTTAGATGCAAAAATTGTTAGTGCTTTGTCTGTGGCTCTTTACGGAATGTTTTTGGCCATAATTATTCCTCCAGCAAAGAAAAATTTGGTAATTGCAATAGCTGTGGTGGTAAGTTTTGTTTGTAGCTATTTGTGCGGAATTATTCCGTTAATTAAAAATCTTTCTGATGGGACTAGAACAATAATTTTAACAGTAATAATTTCTTCGGTAATTGCAATAATCAAACCTGTAAAAGACGAAGATATGGAAAACTCGGAAAATCAGGGGGAAGTTTAAAATGAAAAATAATCCCTACATTTATATTTTTACAGCGGCACTTGTTTCTTATTTGATTCGTGTTTTGCCATTAACTTTAATTCGTAAACCAATTAAGAACAATTTTTTGCGTTCTTTCTTATTCTACATTCCTTATGTAACACTTGCGGTTATGACATTCCCAGCAATTATCAACGCAACACAATCTCCAATTGCAGGAATTATTGCTTTGATTGCAGGAATTGTATTTTCGTATCTTGGAGCAGGATTATTTCCTGTTGCATGTATTTGTTGTTTTATTGTTTTTATTACGGAGTTATTTCTTGTTTAAAACTATTTTATTTGATTTAGATGGAACACTTACTGACCCAGCGGCTGGAATTACAAATTCTTTTATTCATGCTTTAGAATATTTTGGAATTGAAATTCCAAGTTATGAAAAATTATGTTCTTTTATTGGGCCTCCTTTGCCTTATACTTTTGAAAAGGAATTTGGTTTTACTGGTGAAAAAAATGATTTAGCAGTAAAAAAATATCGTGAACATTTTGCCACAAAAGGACTTTTTGAAAACACTGTTTATGAAGGAATTCCACAACTTTTGCAAGCACTAAAAGAAAAGGGATTTGAGTTGATTGTGGCAACTTCAAAACCAGAACAATATTCTGTTCAGATTTTAGATCACTTTGATTTGTCTAAATATTTTGATTTTATTTGTGGAAGCAACATGGATGAATCACGAAGCAAAAAAGAAGAAGTGATTGAATATGCATTAGGATTAACTAACAACAAAAATAAAGAAACAATTCTTATGATTGGCGACCGTGAATACGACATTATTGGAGCGCAAAAAAATAATATTAAATCTTGTGGAGTTTTGTTTGGTTACGGTTCAAAAGAAGAACATCAAAACGCAGGTGCAGATTTTATTTGTGACTCTGTAAAAGATTTGCAAGATTTGTTGTTGGGGTAAAAAAGTAAAAAATCTTCCGTAAATAATTAAATCCAATTCTTTAATTCTTCTGATAACTGAGCAGCCATTTTTTGATGAGTTGTTGCACTTGGATGCCAATCTGCTGCTATTCCATCATTATCATCCTGAACTGGAAATTTTACAAATTTTATTTCTGTGTTTTTGAATTCGTTTGAAAATAAAGAAATTGCTTCTTCAATAGAATCACACAAAAGTTGCCCCATAACACCAAGACAACAACAAATTTTAGCATTTGGTGAACGGCGATGAACTGCTTCTAAAAGCTGACGATAACCACTTACAAAAGCAAGACGGCGTTCTTCAACTTGGCGAACAAAACTTGAATCATTTGTTCCAAGGTTAATTACAATAATGTCTGGAGAAAATTTTGAAGAATCCCAAACTTCTGGTTCAATTCCAAGTCTTAAAGAAAGAGATTTATCTGTGTAAGGCCAAATCATAGGCATTAAAACGGCGTTGTTTGGAATGTTAACAGTTTCATCAACATAATTGGAAATAATTCCAATTCCGCTCCAACTGACGCAATTAAAAGCGGTTTTTAATTTTTTTGCAGTTAAGAATGCGTAAGATTTGTCGGCTCGTTCTTGTTGTGTTGTAAAAGAATCTTTTTCAAAAACACCTTCAATTCCGTAGCCGCAAGTAATTGAATCGCCAATAAATTCAATTTTTGCAGAAGGATTTTCTTCTGATTTTGCCTGAACAAGAGAACCGTCAATTTCCAAAGATTTTAGTCCTGCAGTTCCAAAGTTTACTTCGCTTAATTTTATTACTTTTATAACAACTGTTTGGATTTTTTCCGAACTAAAAAGTTCATATTCCTGTTCGTAATCTTCAAGGGTGATTTTTTTGATTGGCTCATCTTCCAAAAAGTTCCAGTAAGAAGTTTGAATATAATCTTCTGGGTTTATAACTTTAGCATAAATTCCTAGAACTCCTTTATTTTCGGCGTTCCAATTTTTTGAATCGCTTAAAATTGTTGCTTTTGCACAAGTTCCTGTAAAACAAAATTCAAAACCACTAGCTGAAAAATCAAAATAACGAATATTATCATGGTCTAAAGTACGACCATACCAAACCAAATCTGAAGTAGATATTTTCATAAATTCAGTATATCACTGATTTATAGAAAGTAAAAAATAAAAGACAGGAAAAATAGTAAATTGGATATATTTTTTTTATCTCCTGTGTAAGGGAGCTGGTGCCCGGTGTTTAATAGAAAACCGCAAGTTTCTGCAAGAAACTTGGTAAGCTGCTTGCAGCGACTTAAAACAAAATGCACTGCATTTTTTAGGTTATCCCTCTATGTAAGGGCGCTGGCGCCCGGTGTTTAATTGGAAACTGCAAGTTCCTGCACCTTTTCTAACGGCAACTCAGTACATCTAGCAATTTGTTCTGCAGAAAGCCCTTCTTGTAAGAATTTTTTAGCAGTTTCAATAGCTTTTTGTTCTGCACCTTGTTCAATCCCTTGCTCTATTCCCTGTTGTATTCCTTGTTCTATTCCTTCTGCAAGGCCTTCCCTGTAGGCTTCTCTGCGTTGAACTTTTATGTCTGTTTCGTAACTGTATTCGGCTATGAGCATATTCTTAATCTCCGTGGATTTGCGTTTCAAGTATTCACTTAAAACACCATTTTGTAATGCTTTATTAATTGCTTGTTCTAACGGTGCTTTGGGATTTTGCTTTTTACTTTCGCGTATGTAGTCAATTAATAAAGAATATTCTTCCAATTTTTTACATTGTTTTAAAATTGGACTATTTTTATCACTATTAATATTAACAATTCTGACTTTTATTTCAAGTGAAAAATCTTTGTTTTGAACATTATATTTTTCATCTGGAAAGATGAATGCGTCAGAAAGGCGAAGTTCAGTTTCTACAGGATAATCTTCTGTTCCATTGTAAAACACAAAAAACTCTGGATACGGAATCTTAATCATTTTTTTTTCGTATCGGTCTTCTGATGGAACAAGTTGTTCATAAATCCTAGAAACATATTCTAAAAGACGCAGTGGCATATTTTCGTTGATTGTAGATTGATGTTCTACCAAAACGACCAACTTATTATCAACCAACATAGCAATGTCATTTGAAAGTGCCATGTACAACACATTTTCAATGTTTACTTCTTGAACTGTGGTTGTGGCTAAATCTAAGTTTGTGTTGTGTAATGCGTTGTAAAGTGAAATAAAGTTTTGTTTACCGT
>JAFXDY010000211.1 GCA_017521105.1 Treponema sp. | reverse complement strand
TGTTGATATGATGGGAACAAAACTTGAAGTTGAAGTTCATATTATTACAGAAGCAAAAACTGTGTTGCAAAATATAAAATCTTGTATTGCTAGAGCTGGTTATTTTTTAGATGGTGTTATGCTTAATACTTTGGCTCAAACACAATCTGTTTGTCATCAAGACGAAATGGATTTAGGTTCAATTTTGATTGATTTGGGTGCTGGTACAACAGATGCTTTAGTTTTAATAAAAGGTGCCCCAATTAGTACAACTTCTGTTCAAGTTGGAGGAAACCTTGTAACAAACGATATTTCAGTTGTATTGGGAATTCCAATTGCTGTTGCAGAAAAAATCAAAATTGATTATGGATGTTGTTGGACTCCTTTAATTGATTCTTCTAATGATAAAGAAGTGATTTTGCCTGGTGTTGGTGGAAGAGCTCCAGAAGTTATTATGCAATCAAAAATTAGCGAAATAATTCAGGCACGTGTTGCCCAAATTTTTACAATGATTAAAGCTGCAATTGTAAAAGATACAAAAGATACTATTACTCAACTTTCTGGAAATATTATTCTTACTGGTGGTGGGGCACAAATGGAAGGTGTGGTAGAACTTGCACAAGCAATATTTAAAACATCTTCAGTAAGAGTTGGGGTGCCAGAAGCAATGGGTGGTGTAGAAGAAGAATACAGAAAACCAGAATTTGCAACAGCTGTTGGTTTGATTTCTGCGAATCAAAAGTTGTTAACAGAAAGAGGTCGTTCTAAAAAAGTAAAAAAACAGTCTTCTTCTGGAAAAAATAACGAAGGAAGTATGTTAAAGCGATTGTTTAAATCGTTGTTTTAATATTAAAATAAAGAAATTGCAAATAAGTGGGGAATGAGGTGTGTTTGCCTCAAAATAGGGAGGAACTTATGGATATGCAAGGAATTTCAATTGTGGATGAAAATCCAGTAATTCAAGATGAAGATTTGATGAATGAATTACCACCAACAACAATTAAAGTTATTGGTTGTGGTGGTGGTGGCTCAAATGCCGTAAACCGTATGATTGAAGCAAAAATCAAAGGTGTTGAATTCATCGCTATTAATACAGACTTACAAGCATTAAATAAATCAAAAGCAAAAAGAAGAGTTCCTATTGGACAAAAGGTAACAAAAGGACTTGGTGCTGGTGGACATCCGGAAGTTGGTGAACAAGCGGCCGAAGAAGATAAAGAAATTATTACAAACGAACTTCGTGGTGCCGATATGGTATTTATTACAGCTGGAATGGGAGGAGGAACTGGAACTGGTTCGGCTCCTGTTGTTGCAAGAATTGCCAGAGAATTAGGTGCTTTAACAGTTGCAGTTGTTACAACTCCTTTTGATTTTGAAAGTCCTGTTCGTATGCGTCGTGCAAAAGAAGGAATTAAAAAACTTCACGAATTTGTAGACTCCCTAATTGTTATTCCTAATGAAAAATTAAATAATATTCTTGAAAAGAATGGTGCAGATTCATTTACAGATGCATGTTTAATTGCAGATGATGTTTTGCGTCAAGGTGTTCAAGGAATTTCCGAAATTATTACTTTGCCAGGTATTATTAATACAGACTTTGCGGATGTAAAAAATACAATGCAAGGAAAAGGAAACGCAATTTTTGGTATTGGTGTTAGCGAAGGTGAAAATAGAGCTGTGGAAGCTGCAACAGCAGCAATTAACAACCCAATGCTTGAAAATTCAAATATTGATGGTGCAACTCACATATTAATTAATATTTGTGCATCGGAATCTGTTTCTATTTCTGAAATTAATGAAATTGTAAAAATTGTAACAGCATCTGCAGATAAAGATCACGAAGTATGCTGGGGTCAAATTATTTTACCAGAAATGGAAGGTAAAATTCGTGTTACAGTAATTGCTACCGGCTTTGAAAATAAAGTTCAAGCAAAACCTGAACCTGTAAAAGCTCCTGTAATTGAAGAACCTATTGTAAAAGATGAAAATGTTTTGGATTCAGCAGAATTTTCAAAAATTTTGAATAATCCTTTGTCATCAGACTTGGGAAATAATACTTCTTCGACATTTGGTTCTTCACTCAACGGTTCATTTGTTACTAAAAATGATATTAATTCAAATGAATTATCAGGATTATCTTCTAAACAATCGCAAGATTCTTCGGAATCATCAATTGATAGACAAAATACTGCTTGGGGACAATCTTTGTTTGATAATGATACACAAAAAGGAATTCCAAATCCTTCTACAAAGTCTTTTGCTCCACCTCCAGGATTTGAACCAAATAGTAATGATTTAAGCCAACCTGCAATTTGGAATAATACAGGTTTTGGACGGGCTATAAATCTTTCTGATGATTAATATTTATCCAGTTTTACTAATAATACGTATAAAAAGGTGATAATTGAAAATGACAATTGAACTTTTATTAGAACAATTTTATACAGATTTATTATTAGTAAAACGATTGTCGGAACAAAGTGCAATAACATATAAATTATCTTGCCATGCATTTTTAACTTGGCTTTCCTCTGAACAGATAAAATTAAAAGATGTTACTTCAAAAGATTTAATGTTTTTTTTGCTGCACAGAAAAGATTCTGGCTCTGGTGATTTAACTATTTCAAAAGATATTGCAGGGATTCGTGCTTTTGGTGAATATCTTGTTAGAAAAGGATTTTGG
>JAFXDY010000210.1 GCA_017521105.1 Treponema sp. | reverse complement strand
TGTTGTATTAAAATTTGCTCGTTGGGCTTTTGAAAAATTCCGTGGTGTAGAAGACAGTCTTGGAACTTCAATGAAAGCTGTTGGTGAAGTTATGGCCATTGGTAAAACTTTCAAAGAAACATTCCAAAAAGCAATTCGTGGACTTGAAAATGGTCGTGCAGGTCTTGGTTTTGCAAAAGATTTTAACAAAAAATCTGCCGATGAACTTTGCGAAATGCTTAAAACTGCAAGTTCTGAACGCTACTTCCAACTTTATGAAGCAATTCGTAAAGGTGTTTCTTTAGATAAACTTAGCGAAATTACTCACGTAAAAGTTCACTTCTTGCAAGAAATGAAAGAACTTGTTGAACTTGAAGAAGAAATGCTTAAAACTCTTGGAAGACTTCCAAGTGATGAACTTTTAATTAAAGCTAAAAAAGACGGATTTAGTGATAAATATCTTTCTAAAATCCTTAAAGTTGCAGAAAAAGATATTCGTAAAAAACGCGAAGAACTTGGAATTAAAGAAGGGTGGCTTGCAGTTCCAGTTAGCGGCGTAGAAAATGCAAATTACTACTATTCAACATACAACTGCGAAGATAAATCAACTGCTTCTACAAATCCTAAGAAAATTATGGTTTTGGGCGGTGGTCCAAACAGAATTGGTCAAGGTATTGAATTTGACTATTGTTGTTGTCATGCTGCAATGCAACTTAAAGAAATGGGTTATGAAACAATCATTGTAAACTGTAACCCAGAAACAGTTTCTACAGACTACGACACATCTGACAAACTTTACTTTGAACCTGTTACAACAGAAGATGTTCTTCAAATCTACGAAAAAGAAAAACCAATGGGTGTTATTGTTCAGTTTGGTGGACAAACTCCATTAAATATTGCTCGTGAACTTCAAGAAAACGGTGTAAATGTTCTTGGAACTTCAATTGATAGCATTGATGCTGCCGAAGACCGTGATATTTTCCGCCACATGATGGAAAAACTTGAAATTCCAATGCCAGAAAGTGGAATGGCAATTGATTTTGAAGAAGCAAAAGCTTGTGCAGACAAAATTGGTTATCCAATTATGATTCGTCCTTCATTTGTTTTGGGCGGTCGTGGAATGGAAGTAATTTACGACGAAGCAACTCTTAAAGAATATGTTGCAAAAGCTGTAGGTGTTACTCCAGACAGACCACTTTTGATTGACCGTTTCTTGAAAAACGCTTTGGAATGTGAATCTGATGCTTTGTCTGACGGAAAAGAAGTTTACATTCCTTCTGTAATGGAACACGTTGAATTGGCAGGTGTTCACTCAGGTGATTCTGCTTGTGTAATTCCACCAGTTAGCATTAGTCAGGAAAATCTTGATACAATCAAAGAATATACTCGCAAAATTGCAGAAAACTTAAAAGTTTGCGGTTTGATGAATATGCAATACGCAATTGAAGATGGAAAAGTTTACGTAATTGAAGCAAATCCTCGTGCATCTAGAACTGTTCCTCTTGTTTCTAAAGTTTGTAATACACAAATGGCTCGTCTTGCAACTCGTTTGATGCTTGGTGAAACTTTGGCAAGCCTTGGACTTAAAGATAAAACAATTCCATATTACGGAGCAAAAGAAGCAGTTTTGCCTTGGGCTCGCTTCCCTGGTGTTGACCCAATTCTTGGACCAGAAATGCGTTCAACTGGTGAAGTTCTTGGTATGGCAAGTGATTTTGGATTGAGTTTCTATAAATCACAAGAAGCTGCCGGGGCAGATTTACCACACGCTCCAACTGCTTGGGAAAACAAAAAAGTATTGATTTCTTTGAGCAATAAAGAAAGTCAAAAAGATGATGTTTTAAAAGTTGGAAAAACATTAAAAGATTTAGGCTTTACTTTGGTTGGAACACAAGGAACAGCTGATTTCTACAATACAAACGGAATTAAATGTGAACTTGTAAACAAAATTGGTGGCGGACGCCCAGATGTTGTTGATATGATTATGAACAAAGAAGTTTGTCTTGTAATCAACACTCCAAAAGCAAAACGCAACTATGCTGAAGACAGAAAAACAATTCGTAAAGTTTGCTTAAAATACAAAGTGCCTTATGTTACAACATTAGCTGGAGCAGTTGCCGCAGTTCAAGGAATTGCCGCAGTTAAAAACGGCCACGGTGGCGAAGGCGGAGTTAAATCTTTGCAAGAATACCACAAATTGATTATTGAAAAATAAAAAAGATACAGAAGGGGTGCCTAATAAGTATAAATAATGATGTTACTTTTTAGGCACCCTTTTTTTTAAATATCAGTTTTTTCGTTAATGACTTCGCCGGTTAGTGAAAAATAGATTTCTAGGCCGTCTTTGAGTTCAACTTCGTAAAAATTGCCGAAATTTTGTTCAATTTTTACTACATTTACGCCAGGATGTGTTAAAAGGAGATAATCTGAAGCAAGTTTTGGAAGCATTGTGGTTGGTAAGCCTCGTTTGCTTTTGATTGTTTCCCATACACCATCTAGGTCAAATTCAATTTTTACTCCAGAATCTAACTTAACTTCAAATTCATCGTGATCAAATTCTACGTGTTTGATTTTTGATGAAGGGAAGTGTTGTGAAATGAATTCAATTGTGTTTTGTGGCAATTTTTTTGGTGAAATTCGTTTTTCTGCAAACATAAAAGATGTTACAGAAAGAACTAATAAAAAGAAAATAGATTTTTTCATTTTTTACCTCGTTTTTTTAAATTTTCTATTGTGAATATAATAAGGTTTTATTCAAAAGGGGAATTTTTTTTTATTGACGATTCTTTTTTTTGAATAGTATTTTTCAAGTAATAATTCTTCAAAAATAATGAGGTAAAAAAGTATGGAACAAAATGTTATTTTAAATGCAAAAGACTCTGATCCAGAAAAATTAAAATGGATGATGGGATTTCCCCCTGAAAAAGAAAAAATTATTTCGGCAAAAGATGGAAGTTTTTTTGAATTTCCGGCATTGCGTTATAGTGTAAATCACATGCGTGAATTTTTTCCTACAAGAGGTGTAAGTGCGGCAAAAACAGATTTATACAAGTTTAGACACGATTTGGATAAAAAAATTGATGAGATTACTTTTGTGCCTTGGAATGTTTCTTCCACTTCACCAATGACTTTTGCTGAATCTTTGGAAAAAAACTATGTGGATGGAATTATTATTATGCACAATGAAAAAATTGTGTATGAAAAATATTTTGGTGGTTTGGAATCTGATGGATTGCACGCCGCAATGTCTGTTACAAAATCGGTAACAGGGCTTTTGGCAACAATTTTAATAGCAGAAAAAATGATTCACCCTGAAAAACCAATTGAATTTTATATTCCTGAATTGGCAAATTCTGGTTTTGCAGGTGCAACAGTTCAACAAGTTTTGGATATGACAACTGCAATTAAATATAGCGAAGATTATAATGATCCAAAAGCAGAAATTTGGGAATTTTCTAATGCTGGAAATGTGTATCATTCTGAAAAGGCAAAAGGTCCAAAATCTTATTATGAATATCTTCCTACTGTTCAAAAGCAAGAAAATCAAAAGCATGGTGAAGTTTTTGGATACAAAACTGTAAATGCAGAAATTATTGGTTGGTTAATTTCTAAAGTTACAGGCCGAACTGTTGCAGATTTGCTTTCTGAACTAGTTTGGAAACCAATGGGAGCAACTTACGATGCTTTTTTTCAGCTTGATAGTGCAGGAAAAGATTTTGCTGGTGGCGGATTAAATATGAATTTGCGTGATATGGCTCTTTTGGGCGAAATGATTAGAAACGAAGGTTATATTAATCACAAACAGGTAATTCCAAAAAAAGCTGCAAAAGAACTTTTTGGTGGCGGTTCTGTGGAAGCATTTGAAAAAGGTGGGGAATATCCAAGTTTAAAAGGATGGAGTTATCATAATTTGTGGTGGATGACAAATAATAAACACGGCGCTTTTATGGCAAGAGGTGTTCATGGTCAAGCAATTTATATTGATCCTGTGGCAAAAATGGTAATTGCAAGATTTTCTTCAAATCCTTTATCTTCTAACAAATTTATTGATCCTCTTTCGATTCCAGCTTATGAAGCTGTGGCTGACTACTTGGTAAAAAAATAATTTTGTGTTAGGCAACGAAGTGGTGCCGAAGGCAGCCACCCTGCACGTTTTGTTTGCAAAACGTGAGCAACCGTTCAGGTTGCGTCAGGGGGCCGAGGGTTACCGAGCCACGGAGCTGCCGACGGTAAGGGAATGTTTACATGACCTTACCGGAACACCCAAATTAAAAAACTTTTCTTGCGATATATTCAAAATGATGATACCTTTTTAAAGTATACAATTTAATTTTTTTGCTTGGAGACAGCGTTGGAAAAAAAAGGATTGTTGTTTAGTACAAAATCTGAAGCTTTTAATAGGGTTTTTAAGTTTTGTATTTCCGTTTTTTTTGTAGTTGGATTTACGTTGCTTATTACTTTGTTTTTGCCAAAAGTTGATTTGGTGGAAGAAAGCATTGATATTGGGCTGTTTGCACTAATTCCGGCTGTTTTTTTGATTGGGTATATTTTTATTACAAAACGCATTTTGGAAGCTTTGATTTTGGCTACTTTGATGTGTTTTATTTTTTCTGATAGAACAAATTTTCTTTCTGCGTTTAATGAAGGTTTAACTTCGGTTATGATGGACGAAGATACTGCTTGGCTCATTGTTGTTTGTGGTTTGATGGGAAGCATTATTAAGTTGATTGAAAAAACTGGGGGAAGTTTTGCTTTTGGCGATTTTGTTGCTCGTCATTCAAAATCAAGAAAAGGGTCTTTGCTTTGGACTTATCTTTTGGGAATTATTATTTTTATTGATGATTATTTGAATAGTTTGACGGTTGGTTCTTGTATGGCACCAATTACAGATAAACACAAAGTTTCTAGAGAAGAATTGACTTATATTGTAGATTCTACGGCGGCTCCGGTTTGTGTTTTAATTCCAATTTCTACTTGGGCGGTTTTTGCAAGCCGACTGTTTGTTACAAATGGTGTTACTACGGAAGGCGAAGCGCTTAAATATTTTATAAAAACAATTCCATATAATTTTTATGCTTGGGCGGCTTTGATTATTGTTTTACTTTTGATTTTGCGAGTGATTCCGCCTTTGGGCCGAATGAAAGTTGCAACTGAGCGTGTTGAAAATGGTGGGCCTCTTGCACCGGCTGGGTCTGAAAAAATTGATATTCGTGGAAATAGCAAAAATGCAGAACCTCAAACTCACGGCAAAATGATTGATTTTGCTCTACCAATTGCTTGTTTGATTTTGTCTACAATTTTGTGCGATGTTGATATGCAAAAAGGGGTAATAATTACTCTTGGATTTATGTTTGTTTTGTATGTTAGCCGAGGATTAATTTCTGCTAGTGATTTTGCGGACTGTTGTGTTGAAGGAATTAAAAATATGCTTTTACCATTGATAATGATGGTTTTGGCATTTTTGTTTAGTTACGCAAGCAACAGAATTCAATTTACAAAAACAATTATTGATACTGTTTTTCCTTTTATGCAAAATATTCCTCAGTTAATGCCATTGTTAATTTTTATAATTTTGGGAATTACTGAATTTATTACTGGAACAAACTGGGGACTTTATATTATTGCGTTGCCAATTGTAATTCCACTTTCTGCGGCAATAGGAGCAAACACATTGCTTTGTATTAGTGCTGTTTTGTCGGCTGGGGTTTTTGGAAGCCACATTTGTTTTTATTCTGACGCCACAATTATTAGTTCTTCGGCTTGTGGCTGTGATAATTTTGAACACGGACTTTCGCAAATGCCTTACGGATTCATTGGGGCGGCTTTTGCAATGGTAATGTTTACAATTGCAGGTTTTGTGATGTAAAATTTTGTTGATTTAGTTAGTATTATTCAATTTTGTTTAAATGTTTTGCAGAAATGGCTTCTAGTTCTTGAATTGTAAAACGAGAAAGCAATTCTTTTGTACTGGAAATTAACTTTGGACTCATACTCAAATCGCGAATTCCCATTCCGCCTAAAACCATAATACTGTCTGAACGACCTGCCATTTCCCCACAAACAGACAAAGGAATGTTGTTTTGTTGGGCAACATTGCAAGTGCGATAAATTAATCTTAAAACAGCAAGACTAAATTCATTGTAAAGATTTGAAACATGAGGATTTTCTCGGTCTACAGCAAGTGTATATTGAGTTAAATCGTTTGTTCCAAGAGAGAAAAAGTCGCTGATGTTTACAAGACAATCAGAAATAATGGCAGCCGCAGCTGTTTCAATCATAATTCCAATTGGAACATCATCTTTAAAATCTATTTTTTCACTTTGGAGTTCTTTTTTTACAACTTGAATTAAATTTAAACATTGTTCAACTTGGGAAACGCTTGTAATTAGTGGGAACATAATTCTAAGGTTTCCGTAAACACTGGCACGATAAAGAGCTCTAAGTTGAGTTTTTAAAACTTGTGGATGAGAAAGGCTTAATCTAACTGCACGCAATCCCATCAAAGGATTTTTTTCTTCAAATAATGGCAAATCAACAGAGTTAATAAGTTTGTCTCCGCCGGCATCCAATGTACGAATTGTAACTGGTTTGTCTTCCATTGTTAAAAGAACGTGTTTATATGCTTCAAATTGACTTTCTTCGCTAAAAGAACGAGCGGCTGCATTTAAAGAAACGCCACCTTGTGCCATATACAAAAATTCAGTTCTAAAAAGACCAATGCCGTCGGCACCTTCGGCTTTTGCAAGTTCTGCTTCTTCTGGAGTTCCAATATTTGCGTAAAGATGAAATTTTGTTCCGTCTTTTGTTTGAGCAGGTTTATCTAAAAATCTTCTTAATTCAAGTTTGTGAAGATATTCGTTTCTGATTTTTTGTTTGTATTCGTCGATTGTAGATTTATCTGGATTTACAAGGATTTCTGCTTCGTTACCGTCTACAATTACAGTTTCGCCATTGTGAACTTTTTTGCTAATATCTTCCAAACCAACAATTGTAGGAATGCCGTAGTTTCTTGCTAAAATTACAACGTGACTAGAAACACCACCTTCCGACAAAGCAAGTCCCGCAAGTTTTCTTTTTGAAAGAATGATTGTATCTGCGGAACTTAAAGATTTTGCAATAATTACAGAACCATCTGGAACCTGGTTAATATCAAAAGGATGAATATCTAGCATTTCATCTAAAACTCGACCAAAAACATCTGTAATGTCTTGAGCTCGTTCAGAAAGATAATAGTTTCCTGCTTGGCGCAATTTTGCAGCATATTGTTCAGATTTAAATTGAACAGTGTATTCTATATTGAAAAGTTCTTTTTCGTAAAAATCTTTAACTTCTTTATTAAAAACAGGATCACCCAACATAAGGATATAAGTTTCAAAAACTTCTCTTTGGGCTTTATCTTTATTTGATGTTTTAGAAAGTGTATCTAAATGTTCTGAAAGTTGCAAAGTAACTGTTTGAACAGCAATTTCAAAACGCTCCCAACCTTCGTTTAATTCGTCAATTTTAATTCTGTGCTGAGGAATAGCTCGTTTTACAGGTTCAGGAATTACAAAAGCAGTTCCAATTCCAGAGCCATCTACAGCTGGTACACCAAGAAATACTTCCATAAAAATTATTATATCATAAATAAAATAATACCCGCAAGGTGCAAAATTAATTATTCAAAATGTTTGATTTCTTAAAAGAATGAGTTTAAAATGTAATAAATATTTTACTTATTTATGGAGTATTTTTATGGTAGACAAAGTTGTTTGGAGTGATGAATATCTTTTGGGTGTAAATGAAATTGATTCCCAACATAAAAAACTTGTTGAATATGCAAATGATTTGTATGATGTTGCGTCTGTAGGTGGCCAAGAATATGAAAAGAAAATGCAGAGTGTATTAAAAAATCTTACAGATTATACTTTGTATCATTTTAGTGCCGAAGAAGAATTTATGAAAAAACATGATTATCTTGGCATTGCGGCTCACAAAATGGCTCATGATAGTTTTATTAATGAAGTAAAAAATCAAATGAAATTGCTTTCTGCAGATAATGCTGCCTCGGGATTAAAATTTTATTCTTTTGTGGCAAATTGGGTTTTAACTCACATTGCAAAAGCAGATAAAATTTGGGCTAAATTTGTAAAAGAAAATGGCTAAATTTTTTTATGACCGTTCAAAGCAAAAAAATCAATAAAAAATTTTGTTTTAAGATTTCTCTTGTTTATTATGCTAGCATTTTGTTTGCCAATTTGATGATTATGTTTATTCCAATGGCAACTGTAACGTTTCCAACAGTTAATGAAGATAGCATGATAAAATGGATAGCTTTTACAGACGAAAATCAATGGTTAATAAATTTTATTACAGTTTTGTGTTTTGTGATTCCTTCGGGAATCTGTTTAAAAGATTGTTTTTCTATTTTATTTGCAAAAAAAGATGATGAAATTGCTAAAAAAATCATTAATTTGCCTTTACGATTTTCTTTTCTTGGAGCTTTTGGCTGGATTTTAACTTTTTTTGCAGAATTGATTGTGCTTTTTTACGTAAAACATGTTCTTTCTATTAAAATATTTTATATTATTGTAAATTCTCTTTTGTTTTTGGCACTTGAAGGAATTTTTAGTTTTATTGTTTCGTATTTGGTTTTGGCAACTGTAAATAGAGCAACTGTTTTGCCAAAACTTTTTCCAAAGGGCGAAGTAACAAAAATCCCTGGGGTAAAAAATCTTTCTTTAACTTTGATGTTTGCTGTTTTGTACATTTCAATTTGTTTTTTCCCAATTGCATATTTATTAACAGCTTATATTTCGGAGCATTTGAATTACGGAATAAAAATCACTTCTGACACTATTGTAATGAGTTTTGTTTTGCTTTTTAGTGGATTAGCACTGACTGTGGTTTTTATGAAACTTTTTACAATTCCTTTGAAAAAACTAACAATTCAAACTAAAGAAATTAAAAAAGGAAATTATGATTACAGAGTAAATATTTCTTCTAATGATGAAATGGGCGTTTTGAGCGACGCTTTTAATGATATGACTGAATCTATCAAAGAAAAAGAATTTATGCGTTCTACTTTTGGAAAAATTGTTGATCCAAATGTGCGAGATTATCTTTTAAAAGGGAACGTGGCTCTTGGTGGCGAAACTAGAAATGTTACAATTATGTTTTGTGATATTAGAAATTTTACCGCAATGTCTGAATCTATGAGTCCA
>JAFXDY010000209.1 GCA_017521105.1 Treponema sp. | reverse complement strand
CTCACTTGGAATATTTTTATTTTTTCTAATAATAAGTATAATAAATCTAGTTTTAAAATATGTCAAAAAAATGGAGCAATTTTTGAAAAATTATTTTACTGATGATGATGATAAACTAAAATGGCAAACAGGTGAAGAAAAACTTCTTTTGAGCACTTGCGTTTTTGATATTGTTTCTAGTCACAACGTGGCTAATAATGAAGTGGGCGGTGGTGTTGAAGGTGATTACATTACTGTAAATGCAAAAGATTGGGTTGTTGTAATTCCTGAATTTAAGGATAGTTTTTTGCTTGTAAAACAATGGCGTCATGGGGAAAAAGCTTTGAGTATTGAATTTCCTGGCGGTGTAATTGACCCAGGTGAAGAACCAGAACAAGCGGCCCTTAGAGAATTAACTGAAGAAACAGGTTTTGTTCCAGGAAAAATTGTGAAAATTGGTGAAGCGAATCCGAATCCGGCGTTATTTAGTAATAAAGTTCATTTTTATTTGGCACAAGATTTGAAAAAAGAAAAAAATCAAGATTTGGATGATGATGAGTTTATAAATTGCATTGAAGTTGCAAAAAATGATGTTTTAGAATTGATTGGCACAATGCAATTTCCACATGCATTGATGGGAACTGCATTGGCTTCTTATATTAAGTTTAAGGGAATTAAGCTTGTGTAAAAGCGTCCCAACCTTTTTTCTTAATTCCGTCGCACCATTGTTTAGCAAAGTGCTTTGCACCTTCTAAATCGTGGTCGCGATAGTTTCCACATTCTGGTTCTGTTGTTGCAGGAATTGGTTTATCCCAAATTGCAACTTTTTCCAAAACGTTCAAAAGATGATTTGCAACAGTTTCTTCATCAAGTTCCCCAAAAAGTGTAAAATAAAAACCTGTTCTACAGCCCATTGGAGATAAATCAATTACACCTTCCATTTCGTCGCGAATATATTCTGCCATAAGATGTTCAAGAGTGTGAATTGCACCTGTTGTCATAAATTCTTTGTTTGGTTGTGTAAAACGAATGTCGAATTTTGTTACAACATCACCTTTTGCCCCAACTTTTGTTGCTGCTTTACGCACAAATGGAGCAAAAACTTTTGTATGATCTAAATTAAAACTGTCTACGTTATATTTTTTTTCTGACATAAAAACCTCGTTATTTTCTTATCTGTTTTTCATTGCAAGACATCTGTATTCTATTTCTAGATTGCCACGTCGCTACGCTCCTCGCAATGAGTCGCACGCTAGCGTGCTTACCAAGTTTCGCTTCGCAAAACTTGCATGTCATAGATTGCTTCGTCGCTTCGCTCCTCGCAATGACGGGAATGGGATTAACTCCTCGCAATGACGGGGATGTAGTGATTATTTCACATTTCGGCTCAGCAAAAATTACACTTTTTTTACAAATTCAGAAACTAAAGATGCACTCATTTTGGCGCAAGTTTCTTCATTAAACAAATATGTATTGTTTGCGCTGTCGTCGGCACAATCTGAAAGACATCTAATAATTACAAAAGGAACCTTATTTACAGTTGCAGCATGAGCAATTGCAGCACCTTCCATTTCTACACATTCTGGAGCAAAATTTGCAATAATTTTGTCTTTTGTGGCTTTATCTGCAATAAATTGATCTCCAGAGGCAATTCTACCTTTTACAATTTTGTGTTCTTTTGAAAAATCTGTAGATTCAAAAGTTTTTACAAACAAATCTGCCATTTTTTCATCTGCCACAAAAAATTGATTTTGTTCTGGAATTTGACCAATTTTGTATCCAAAAATTTGAACATCAACATCGTGATACGCCGCTTCTGTTGAAACAACAAAGTCAAAAACACCAAGTCCTTTTCCAGCAGCACCAGCAATTCCTGTATTAATGATTTTTGTTACATTAAATTTGTTTATTAAAGTTTGAACACACATTGCGGCATTTACTTTTCCAACACCACTTCTAACAATTACAACTTCTTTTTGATTCAACAAACCTTGATTAAACTCTAATCCAGAAAATTTTTCTGTTTTTTTATTTTCTAATTGAGCACAAAGTGTATCTACTTCTACAAACATTGCGCCAATAATGCCAATTATTTCTTTCATTTTACATTCCGTTATTTTTTCATTTCTTCTTCTTTTTCTTCTTTTGTTTTCTTTTTGTAGTGATCTAAAATTTCTTTATTAAGTTTATCTTCTAGTTTGAATTTTTCAATAACCCAACCAAGAGTCCTTTTATATACAAAAAATCCCAAAAACAATCCTCCAACAAAAATTACAATTGTTAAAACAGAAAAAACAGATTGTCCCACAGAACCTGTTGCACCAAAAACTCTAAACATAAAGAAAGAAGCTGCAATAAACAAGAAAATAATTATAAATAATGTTTCTACAATTTCAAAAAGACTTCCAAAAAATAAAAATAAATTAGAAAATCTTTTTTTGTTTCTATATTCAACAGCATCCTTTTTTCTTTGTTCTTTTACTTTTTCATCTAATTCTTCAAAACTCATTTTTTTTACCTCTTTTTTTATTGATTTTCTTTATTTGCTTTTGAATCTGCAATAATTGTTTGAATAAATGAAATTACAAGCAAAATACCACAAACTACAACAGCGGAATCTGCCACATTAAATGTTGGCCACCTTTCCAAACCAAAAAGCCCGTAGAATTTTACATCAATAAAATCTACTACGCCCTCTGCCCTAAAAATTCTGTCTATTAAGTTTCCAATTCCACCGCCAACAATGCCAGCAATGCACCATCTTTGAAGTTTTGTAAAATCGTTATTTCTAAGATAAACAACAATTACCATAACCATTACAATGATTGGAAT
>JAFXDY010000020.1 GCA_017521105.1 Treponema sp. | reverse complement strand
TCTGTTTTGCTGCTGCGTGAGCAGCAACGTATATTAAACACCGCAAAACAGCGTGTAGCGGGCTAGCCCGGAATTTACGCAGTACTAGTTTTGTGCTTGCACAAAACTAGGGGCGTCGTACAACGAATGATAATTAGTAATTCTAACTTTTAACGACGCCACGACTGTGAGCTTATCAACAAAGTCCCAATCATATTTTAAGTCAATGTGTTTAAAATAAACCTACTATAAAGTATTTTTCTTATTGATATAATCCAAAATATAAATTAATCTAAGAAATAGTTAAACGTTTTACAAAAAAAAGAGAGAACACAAATATGTACAATTTAAAATTATCAAATCAAGTATCAAAAAAAATCACAAAAGACATGATTGGTCTTTTCTTTGAAGATATAAACTTTGCGGCAGACGGTGGACTTTACGCAGAACTTTTAGAAAATCGTTCTTTTGAAGCAATCAAAAGTAAAGGAAGTTCTAGAAACTACGTTTTAAAAGAAGATAATCTTTACGCATGGCATTCAATAAATCAAAAAGAAGAAAACCTTGAAATTTCATGCAACCAACCAGTGAGCGAAAAAAATCCTCATTATTTAAGATTTACTGCAGACAAAGCAAACGAAGGTTTTTACAACAAAGCTTACGACGGAATTAGCCTAAAAAAAGGAATGAAATACAATGTTTCTTTTTACGCAAGAGAAGTTGATTACCTAAAAGGCGATTTACTAATTCGTGTTACAAAAGATAAAAAAACTTATGCAGAATCAACTGTAAAATTTATTATTGCTCAAAGTGAAGAACCAAACGGCTACGACGCCATGGTTGGAAATTGTGTTTCAAAAAAATGGAAAAAATACACAACACAATTAACAGCCACAGAAGACATTCAAAAAGCACAGTTTGAAATCATCTTAACAGAAAAAGGTTGTGTAGAATTTGATTTAATTTCTATGATTCCAGAAGATGCTGTTGCTGGCATTTTTAGAAAAGATATGTTTGAAGCCTTGGCAAATCTTAATCCTGGCTTTGTAAGATTTCCTGGCGGGTGTATTGTTGAAGGTACAAGTTTAATGCGCCGCTACTACTGGAAAAACACTGTTGGAAAAATTGAAGATAGAAAAATCCAAACAAACTTGTGGGCTTTGCAAGGTGGAAACACAGTTTTTGCAAATGAAATGCAAGATTGCCACTATATGCAAAGTTACGGAATTGGTTTTTATGAATATTTTCTTTTGTGCGAGCTTTTGTCTACAAAAAATAGAAAATGTCGCCCTCTTCCTGTTTTGAACATTGGTGTTGCTTGTCAGTTCCGTTCTTATGAAACAGTTCCAGTTGATAGCCCAGAATTCCAAGAATATGTTCAAGACGCGTTGGATTTAATTGAATTTGCAAATGGGCCTGTTACTTCAAAATGGGGAAAATTGCGAGCAGAAATGGGCCACCCAGAAAGTTTTAACTTAGAATTACTTGCAATTGGAAACGAACAATGGGAAAGCAAAAATGTTGATGTTGCCCCACGCTATCTTGCATTTGAAAAAGCAATTCACAAAGTTTACCCAGAAATTAAATGTCTTGGAACTGCAGGACCTTTTGTAAATCACGAACTTCACACACAAGCTTGGGATTTTTATAAATCTGAATGTGCAAAAAATCCTGATTTTACTTATGCAGTTGATGAACATTATTATGTTGAACCAAAATGGCTTTACGAAAATGTTGATTTTTACGACAACTATCCAAGAAACATTGGCATTTTTGCAGGCGAATACGCAGGCCACGATGAAAATCAAAAGAATTCTGTAGAAGCGGCTTTAGCAGAAGCTGCAATGCTTACTGGAATGGAAAAAAATGGTGATATTGTAAAACTCGCTTCTTACGCTCCCCTTTTTAACAGAATTGGTCATTCACAATGGACTCCAGATATGATTTGGTTTGATGCAGACAATGTTGTATTAACTCCAAGTTATTATGTTCAAAAGATTTTCTCTGATTATGCAGGAAGCGAATATTTGGAATTAAACGGACAAGAATATGAATTACGCAAAGAAAATATTTTTGTTTCTGCTGTAAAAAATGATGATTCAATTATCATTAAAATTGTAAACGCAAATGAATCAGAAAAAGAAATGAATTTAGAATCAAGTGATTTTGATTTTAAAGGAAAAAATGCGGAAGTTGCCCTTTTGCAACCAAAAAATGGAAAATACATTAAGCCAGTTGCAAATGGATTTGTAGATCCAAACGGTCCTAACAAAGCAATCAGCGCAGAAAAGATTTCTAATTTTGCTTTGTGTCAAAAAAGATTTCCAGAAGAAGTTGATTTTACAATAGAAAACAAAACACTTTCTAACAAGATTTTAGTTCCTGCAAAAAGTGTTTTGGTTTTGAAGTTTTAGAAATATTTCGTGAATGTCATTCCCGCACTAAAAGATCCTCGTGTCTAGCACGAGGATGACACGTAAACGTCTGTCATTCCCGCACTTGCTGCGGGAATCATTTTTTTATGAATTTAAAAACAGATTTCTTCATCAAATAATGGTGTAGAAAAATATCTTTCGGCAGTGTCTGGTAGAACTGTAACAACAGTTTTACCTTTGCCAAGAATTCTTGCAAGTTCAAGGCTAGCTGCAACATTTGTACCACTTGAAATTCCACACATAATTCCTTCTTTTCGTGCCAAATCTCTTGAAGTTTTAATTGCTTTTTCATCAGAAACTATAAAAGTATC
>JAFXDY010000208.1 GCA_017521105.1 Treponema sp. | reverse complement strand
TTCAAATTTGGAGTATCGCGGGACGCAGAAAAAAAATCAAAAAGCGAGCGTTAGTGGCGAAGCTTTATTGATTTTTTTTCGTCGCTGGGACCCGCGAAATTTTAATTTGGTGTATCAAAATTTTAATTTACTTTAAACCTACTTTTTTACCAAAAACAAATATTCTTTTACATGTATACTTCTATTTTCAAGGTTGCGGGAACCTCTAAAAGTATTATAAGAACTTTCCAAAACTTGCACAGAGCCAACATCTTCTAGCAAAGCAATCATTTCGTCTTTTGAAATAAAGCCTTCGGAATTAAAAGAAATCAACAAATATTTTGCCCGCACATCTTTTACCAATTTTGAAAAACTTTCTTTTGCAAATCTTTTTTTGTTAAAAACAGAACGATTCCAATCTTTTGGAATGCCAGAAACTCTACTAATTTTTTCTGTGTCTGGTCTTTGGTAAGATGCCACAAGATTCAACATAAAATAATTTGAACCATAAGGATGTTGATTATATGGAGGATCAAAATATGCTAAATCAAAAGAGCCGTCTTGGGTTAAAGAATACAAATCTTCATTATTCACAACCAAATTTGCATCTTCATTAAAAACTTTAAAAGGACACTCAAAATTACTAAAAACAGGAAATGGCAATTCAATTTTTCCAAGAATGCGGCTCAAAGCATCGCTGCCATTTCCTCCAAATTGGCCAGTTTTTGTTTTTGAATTTTTGTAAAATCCTTTAAAAATTCCTGCGGTGTTGGCGTGAATAGAAACTTCCGAAAGTAACGGAGCAATAAAAAAGTGTTGCAAATCTAAAGGAACTTTTTCATTTATCACTTGGCGGCAAATATCTATAAACGCAGCGTTTCTTGGTGTATAAAAACAGCGTTCCTCACGTTTTATATTTTTTTCAGATTTTGGTGCATAAAGTTCATACACAAATCCAGGAATTCCTTCATTTTTAGACAAAAAATCATTTAATCTTTTTTCAACTTCATCACAAACAGCTTTATGTAAATCAGTCAGTTTTTTTTCCAATTCTTCATCAACATTTGAAAGATAACATTGACTTATTAAACAAGCATATTTTTCTAAATCATTTACAGTAACAGAGGATGAATGTTGTTTTAAAAATCTAGAAACAATTCCACTACCTGCAAACCCGTCAAAAGTAGAAAGATTATCTTTTTTAAGTTCAGACTTTACAATCTTCACGCCTTCTTCAATAAATGGCAAAAGAGAACGCTTGTTTCCAATATAAGTAATCAACTGTGAATGTAAATAATTCGGATTTTCTTCTTTCATTACACTAAATTAAATAAAATTAAATGGAGTTGCTTGGTAAACATAGTAATTTAGCCAGTTTGAAAAAAACAAATGCGCTGTACTACGCCAATAACTTGTTGGCATTCTGTTTACATTGTTTGTTGGAAAATAATTTTTAGGAAGAGGAACTTTCATCCCCTTATCTGTATCTCTGTAATATTCTTCGGCCAAAGTCATTGTGTCATATTCCAAATGACCTGTCATAAAAATTTCCCGATTATCTTTTGATTTTACAATTGTTACACCAGCTTCAGCAGACTCTGCAAGCAAAACTAAATCTTTACATTTTACAACATCTTCTTTTTTCAATGTTGCATGTCTACTTTGAGGAATTGGAAAAGTGTCATCAAATCCTCGCAACAAAGGATCCCCTTCCACACATCGTTCATTCATAAAAATACCAGACATTTTTCTTTCTAAAGGATGTTTTTGAACTTTGTAATGATGATAAAGCCCCGCAAACGCTCCCCAACAAACATACAAAGTTGAAAATACGTTTTCTTTTGCGTAATCCATAATTTTGCAAAGTTCATTCCAATAATCTACATTTTCAAATTCAAGATGTTCTACAGGCGCCCCTGTAATAATCATTCCGTCAAATTTTCTTTTAAAAATTTCACTAGAAGGAATATAAAATTTATCTAAATAATCTTTTACTGTATTTTTACTTTCGTGATTTTCCATTCTGATTAAGGAAATTTCAATTTGTAATGGAGTATTTCCAAGCAAACGAAGCAACTGAGTTTCTGTAACTTCTTTTGTTGGCATAAGATTTACAATTGCAATTTTTAACGGACGAATATCTTGTGTTGAAGCACGTTTTTCTGTCATCACAAAGATATTTTCTTTTTCTAATGTCTTACATGCGGGCAAATCTGACTGTATTTTAATTGGCATAAAAATCCTCCATAAAAAAGAAACTCAACAAGAAAAATCATTATTAAATAGAATGGCTTTATCTTATCATACTTTGATTTTTTTTTCTTATCTTTTTACCACATTTGGAAGTTTTATTTCAATGTGATTTTTATACAAATATTTTAGAGGATGATAATCAAAAGCATTAGTTGCCCAACCTCCAATTTCTTGCAAATTAATTACATTAAAAGAAACTGGATGATACAAAGGAATTATCATTCCTTCGTCTAGCAATATTTCTTCGGCTTTTGCTAAAATTGGATATCTATTTTCTGCAGAGGCTACAGCAGCATCTTCAATTAATTTATCAAACTCGGCATTCTTCCATTTTGAATCATTCAAAGTTGAATTTCCTCTAAACAATTCCAAAAAAGCCAGTGGATCTGCAAAATCTCCAATCCAACTGTACAAAAACAAATCTGCATCAGAAGTAGAAACACTTCTTAAATATGTAACAGGATGAATTTCTACAATTTGCAAATCAACATTCAAAGGTTTTAAGGCATTTACTAATAATTGTTTTTGTTCCAAAGAAAAAAATCCAGAAGAAACTTCAAACACCAAAGGAATCACTTCATCTTCCAAAATATCATACTTTTGCCGAGCTTCTTTCATCATATTTACAGCTTCAACTTCATCTGTGTAAGAAAAACCGTTTACAGGAGGATACCCATTCAAAGGATACACAAAAGTTGTGGCTGGAACAAAAACATTTTTTCTTAACTCATCCCAAGGAATTGCTTCCAACACCGCATTTCTGAATTCTTTTTTGTTCCATACGCTTTCTTCATTTACCAAAAGACTAAGCTCAGAATCTTCCTCAAAAAAATCTGTCTGTTCTTCTTTTAATTTAAAGAAAATATAGGCAGTTCCAAATTGTGCAGAATATTGCAATGCACTTTTATTAATAATTTTATTAGGATTTACAACTCCAGAAGTTACCCATTGAACTTCCCCAGAATTATACAACTGAGTATTCAATTCAATATCATCCGATTGCATAAAAGTAATTTTTTCTAATTTTACGTTTTCTTTGTCCCAATAAGTTTCATTTTTTAAAAGTTCAATAATGCCATTTTCATTTGAAGCTAAAATATAAGCTCCACTAAAAACATTTTTATCATCATGAACAATTGAAAAAGCACTGTGACACAAAACTCGAATAAAATAGTTTGCAGGCGAATTTAACACAAATGTAATTTTATTTTCTGCATTTACAACAATTCCAACATCTTCAGCACTTCCCACGCCTTTTCTATAAGCTTCTGCCCCTCTAATAATATCAATTAACGAAGCATAAGGAGAATTCGGAGTAGAAAGTAATTTCATAAATGATTTTTTTACAGCTTCAGCATTAATTTTTTCGCCATTACTAAATTGAGCATTATCTCTTAAAATAAAAGTCCATCGTTTTTTATCTCTTGAAAGTCTAAAATCAATAGCAATGCCAGGTTCTGGCTCTAAAGTCTTAGGATTATTTGAAAACAAACCTTCGTACAATCCAGAAATAATTGCAGAATCAACAGAATATGATGTAGTTTGAGGATTCAAATCGTGAGGAACAACACCCTCCACAATTGTAATACTTTTACAACAATCAAAAAGTTCAGAACATCCAATAGATTCTACAACATCCTGATTGTTTTCCAACTTTTCCAATTCAGAGGCACTTTGTGCAAAAGCATTTGAAACAAACAAAATTGCACAAAGCAAACAAAAAACTTTTTTACTAATTTTTTTAAACATTATTTATCCCTAATTTTTTTAGTTGCTCCGATTCTTCCCGAATAGAAACATATTCACCACGTTTTTTATTAACATTAATGATTGAGTTTCGCAAAGCTTCTAAATCAATTTTTAATCCTTTTATTCTTGCTTTATTCATTCCTTCTACAGAATTTTTAAAATGAGTATCTAAGGCATTAATAATTGTAAACAAAGATTGAATTTCTGATAACTGTTTATTTACAAAAGATAAAATTGTATCTTCTGGTGCAGACTCAATTTTAGTATATTCAGAACTTCTTGTTGCAATTACATTGAATGATTTTATTTTCTTTTCCAAATCATACATAAATTGTGTTACATGAATTGTTTCGTGCTGAGTTGCACCTGTTTTTTGATCTACAATGTTAATTTCACAAACTCGCTCTTTTTTTCTAAGTCCAAGAGCTTTTCTTAATGCTTCCAAAAATCTTGAAAAAAGAGTTTCTTTTTTGGCAAATAGTAATTCAAAATTATCAATAAGTTTTGCTCTTAATTGAATTAGAGTTGGTGTAAAAGCCCCCATTGCCATAACAGTGCTAATTAAAATTTGTTTAGTATCAACTGTTTTTGACTCTCTTACATTTTCTTTTTTTTCTGTAACTTCAAGTTTTACTAAAATACGCTCTCTTAAATCTTCTTTATTTTGGGCAAAATCCTCATTAACAAGTTCCCCAATTAAATCTGCATAATAATTTTTTTTGCCTAAAACTTTTGGGAACAACCTTTTAATTTCTGAAATTTCACTTTCGCTAGACATATATGCTTTTTCTTTGTTAAAGTCAGGATTTTCAATAATATCTTTGCGAATAATTCCTTTATAAAATTCACGTTGAAAAGCTGTTAGTTCTGCCAAATATTTTGAAATAGTTTTACAAGTTTTTGTACACTTATCAACGGCATCTGTAAGCATACTAATTGTAACACCAGGATTGTTAATTTTTGCCTTGTTCACAACAATTGCCAAATTTCGGGTATTTGGTTTAGGATTATTTGCTGTTAATTCGTCCCACATAAAACAATTATTTAAATCAATCATTTTTTTGATTTTATGCAAAGGTAATCCATCAACAGTAAATCTATAATAAGTACAAACAAAGTCTAACATTGTTTCATATTTTGAAAAGCGTTCACTTAAAACAGTTTGAATTTCTGACTCCGTAAAAGGCGTTGTATCTGGAACTTCAATATCAGAAATTCGTTGATCCATTCGGTACGGATCTTCAATTAATAAAGATTTTTTTATGAGGTAGTCGTAAATTGTTTTTACACAAGTATGCAAAAGTCTATATTCTTCAAGAAGATCTACCAATCGTTCGCTGTTGAACCATTGTTGTTTTTCTATGAGCATTTTTTGCAATTTACTTTCAAATGTTTGGTTTTCTTCCATTTCGCTTTATACCCTTCATATAATATAAACATAAACTCAAAACTTTTATACATAAAACTACACTTTATTATTCCCTATATTATAAAACGCATTTTCGATTGGGTCAATTTTTCCCATTAAATAATTGATTTTTTTTTGCTGTGTCAAAAAGATACAAATCCATTCTTATTGATTGTTAATTATTAATTTATTTTATAAGTAACTATTATTATTCATCTTTCTAGCCTAATTATTATGTCACTTTATTCTTTTTTTATAATTTTAACATTTTTAACAAAAACTTGGCACACTTCTTGCTATACTTTTAATAAAAGACTAAAAGTTTTGGAGGTCTACTATGACATACGATGATGAAGTTTTGGCACTATATCTTAAAGATATAAATAGAATCCCCCTTTTGACAAGAGAAGAAGAAATTACACTTTCTCAAAAAGCTAAAAATGGAGATAAGGCTGCAAAAGATAAAATTGTAACTGCCAATTTACGATTTGTTGTAAACATTGCAAAAAAATATCAAAACCACGGATTAGATTTAACAGATTTAATTAGCGAAGGAAACATTGGTATTCTTACAGCAATTGAAAAATTTGAACCAGCAAAAGGCTATCACTTCATCTCTTACGCTGTTTGGTGGATTCGTCAAAGTATTCTTAAAGCAATTTGTGAAAAGAGTCGCACAATCCGGTTACCTTTAAACAGAGCTAACGAATTGGTTCAAATTGAACACGCCAGAAAAATTGTTCATGGCAAAAAATCAGAAACTCAAGAATTTGAAGAAATTGCACAAATGCTTAATATGACTCCAGCGCATGTTCGAGATATGATTAACATTAGTCGCGAAATGATTAGTCTTGATGCAGAAATTAATAATTCAGATTCTGACCACACTTCTATTGCAGACTTCCAAGAAGACACAATCAACAAACGCCCAGAAGAAATTGCAATTGAACAGTCTATGGCAGAAGAAATTGACAATGTGTTAGAAACATTAAGACCAAACGAAGCAAATGTAATTAAAATGAGATACGGTTTAAACGGAACAAAACCAATGTCTCTAAAAGAAGTTGGAGACGCTTGTCAACTTACAAAAGAAAGAATTAGACAAATTGAAAAACACGCAATTGTAAGACTTCAACACCCAACAAGAGCAAGAAGACTTTCTTCCTTCGTTGCGTAGAAGTTTTTAGAAAAAGATCTTCGGGTCACGCCCGAAGATGACAGGTTTCTGATTTATAAAAATCAGACATTCTAAAATTTGTTTCCGTCATTCCCGCACTTGATGCGGGAATCAAACACCCCTACCACAAAAACTAACATTTTACCAACATAGAAATGGCGTCGTTTCTGGCGGCAAGAAGCATTTTTTTATCTCTAGAAACGTCTGCTATTTTAAATTCCAAAGCCCCTGACTGCAAAGTTCCATTCATTTCACCAGGCCCACGATTTTTTAAATCTTGTTCAGCAATGTAAAATCCATCAGCACTTTGACGCAAAGCTTTCATTCGCTCAATTCCGCTTTCTGTAATATTCTTGCTATAAATCATAAAACAGTAAGATTGTTCCTTACCGCGTCCCACACGCCCACGCAATTGGTGAAGTTGGGACATTCCAAAATGATCTGCCTGTTCAATTACCATACAAGTTGCCCTTGGATTATCAACACCAACTTCAATAACAGTTGTTGCCACAAGCACTTGGATTTTTCCACTGTGAAAATCATTTAAAATTTTTGATTGTTCTTCTTCATCAATTCTGCCATGAACTAAAGCACACTTAAATTCTGGAAAAACAGTTTCTGCCAAATGTTTAAAGTTTTTTTCAGCCGACTTTAGCCTTCTTGTGGAAATTACATCATCATCAGAATATTCAAAAGAAGATTTTTCCCCATCCAAAGCCTCATCATCAAAAGATTCAAATTCATTTTCAATGGCAGGATAAACAAAATATGCCTGATTACCTTTTTCAAGTTCTTTTCGCACAGCCTCGTAAGCGTTTTTTTCGTTTCCTTCTTTTACAAGATAAGTGATTACTGGTTTTCTATTACTTGGCATAGTTTTCATAACAGAAATATCTAAATCGCTAAACATTGTTAATGCCAAACTTTGAGGAATTGGAGTTGCACTCATCATTAAAACGTGAGGTTCCAAAATTACATTATTTTCGGCTTTTCTACCTTTTGCCAAAATTGCTTGACGTTGCGCAACTCCAAATCTATGTTGTTCATCAATTACAGCAAGTTGCAAATCATTATAAACAACATTTGCCGAAAACAATGCGTGAGTTCCAATAATAATATCAATTTCACCATCTTTTAAAGCTTTTAATAATTGATTTCGGCCAGATGATTTTACATTTCCAGTTAAAAAGGCAGTGCGCACCCCAAGACACTCTAGCATTTTTGCAATTTTATCTGCGTGTTGTTTTGCAAGAATTTCTGTTGGAGCCATAAACGCACATTGACCTTTCCAACTGATTGCACGCAAACAAACAAATAAAGCGACCAAAGTTTTTCCAGAACCAACATCACCTTGCAAAAGCCTGTTCATTGTGTGAACAACTTTTTTTTCCACAGATTCCGACTCAGCCTCCGATTCCGACTCAGCTTCTGAAATTGCAATTTTATTTCGTTCCAAATATCCTTGGTCAATTTCTTCATCCATCTGAAAAATCACATTCATTTGGTCTTGTGTTAAATCAAAAGGGATTTTTTCTATTAATTTTTTTTGCAGCGGAGAAAGAGATTCCTCAAATTCCGCTTTTGTAATTTCTTTTGCAGTTTTTACATCATTTTGATTTTCTGTTTTTTGATTTTCTACATCACCCACATTAGAAATCTGACTTTTTTGCTCGTAAACAACATTTCCATTTTCATCAAATTCCAAAATTTTTGAAGGAATTACGCCACGCCTTTTATAAGACCGTTTTAAAATTGCATATTGAAATTTAAGCAATTCTTCATAAGCCAAAGTTCTTCTTGCAGCCAAAGCTTCTTCCAAAGTTTCTGGATTATGAATCATAAAAATTGCCTGTTGTTTTGAAACAAGTTTATATTTTGAAATAAACTCAGAAGGAATTTCATCTTCAATTCCGTGACCGTATTGATTAATTGCATTTTTAATTATTTTACTCATTTGTTTTTGAGTAACGCCTTCTGTTAATCTGTAAACTGGTAAAACAGAAGAATCTTCTGGCATAAATTCAATTAACTGTTTTAAATCATCACAAACAACATTTTGCTTAAATTTGGAAACATCAAAAGAAGAACTTTGCAACGAATTATATTTTACAAAAAATTGCCCCGAAACATTTACAAGCATTCCTGGAAGAATCATTTTTTCAAGAAATTGTCTGTTAAAGCAAATTAATTGAGCAGTTGCAGTTCCATCATTAATAATGATTTTTAAAGTTCGCATTTTTCCAAATCCAAACCATTCATGGCCTAAAACTTTTGCAACTGTATGAACTTTTTTTGCTTTTGCAAAATCTTTTAAATACACTTTTTTAGACTTATCATCATAATCTTTTGGAAAATGATTTAATAAGTCTCCAACCGTAAAAATGTTAAGTCTTGCAAGAGATTTACTTAATTGCGGGCCAACACCCCCCACCGCCGAAACTGGTGTTTTTATTTGCTCAAGTTTCATTTATTAAAAAGGAATTGCATTACACAAATTATATAAAACAGAAACTAAAATCTGGCACAAAAACATAGCAACAGCCATTGTAATCCAAGTGATCAATAACGACGTTTTGTAAGTAATTTGACCTTTTGTAAAAGTTCTTGATACCTTATAAGAAAACTTACCAATCATATTATCAAGATTTGCCCACATTGGATTATTTAAACTATTTTTACTAAATAACAACACAATCCAGCGAATAAAGATAACAAGCCCAAAAATTGTAAAGATTGAAGAAATAACACTCCAAAACATAGAAATAAAAGAAGCTAAAATTCCACCAAACCAGATTCTTCCTGTTGAATAAATTCTCCCCAGAACAGAAGAAACTAACGATAAAATTCCAATTGAAACAATTGGAGAAAAATCAATATTACCAAATTTTAAAAAACTTAATCTAGAAAAAAGCCCCATATAAGGTTCTGTTACAGAATAGATGAATCGTCCAAAAGAAGTAAATCTTAGCCCAGGAACCCAACTTAAAAAAATATTAATCAAACATAAAATTGTATAAATTGAAATAACAGCCGAAAGCAAAGATAAAATTGTACTAATCATTTTTCACCTCAAAAAAATTTGCTCATAGAAAGATACTTTATAATAGTCTATTCTGCCCAAACTTCCAATACATAAGGACATTCTAACAAATCTTTTAAAACTTTTTCAGAATATGCTACTTTTAATTGGGTTTCACTTTTTACAACATAAGGAATTTTATTTATCCCTACATGAAAATATACTGAACAATCACCCATATTATCAAACAAAAAATCACGAATTGGAAGCAAATGTTGCGAAGAAGAAAAATTTTCATCCAATCTAATATGAACAGAACTTTTTGATAAATTTTCCAATCTTTGAGCATCTTCCAATGTGTCTACACAAAAACTTGGATTTTCCCTAGTTCCATCAACTTTTCCTTTAAATGCATAAATTCCATTATTTTCAATTTTGTCTCGCATAATCTCCCAAGTTTTAGGGAAGAATGTACAATCAATTGAACCTTCAATATCTTGCAATTTACAGAAAGCCATTTCTTTATTATCTTTTTTAGTTCTAATAACTCTTAACTCCGAAATCATTCCTAAAGTTATATAAGAACGGCCAGAATTTCTTACTTGCCACTGTTTTACACCACTTGCCAAAAGTCTTTCTTTTTCTGCTTTATCTTCTGCAGCAATTCTTTCTATATTGGAAGATTTTAATGTTACTGCATGATTAATTGCTTTTTTGTAATCATCCAAAGGGTGTCCACTTACATAACAACCAATACATTCAAGTTCCATTTCCAAAAGTTGCATTGTAGGAAGATTATCAATCAATTTAAACTGAAAATCTGTACTAATAGAATCTTCTGGAGCTAAATCGCCAAACAAATCCCCCTGACCTTTTCTCTTGTCTTCTAAAATATCTGCAACAAAGTCAATTGCATCTTCCATGTTTGCCAGCAAAGTTGGTCTGTTATAATTTTGGCCAATTTCTTTTCCAACGTTATCAAATGCACCTGTTTTTATTAAAACTTCAATCGCTTTTTTATTTACAAGTGTTTTTTCACGACCATCTTCATCTTTTTCCACCAAAGCACCAACACGCTTAATAAAATCCATAAATGATTCATAAGGTCCGTTTTGTTCCCGTTCTTTTACAATTGCGGCAGCAGCATTTTCGCCCATGCCCTTAATTCCTTTAAGACCAAATACAATTCTGCCATCAACAACATCAAAAATTATGTCGGAACGGTTTACGTCTGGCGCATCAACTGGAACTCCCATACGACGAGCTTCTTCTATATAAAAAGGAAGTCCATCTGTAGAAGTAATTTCGTTTGTTAAGTTTGCTGCCATAAATTCAGCAGGATAGTGCGCCTTTAACCAACCAGTTCTGTAAGCCAAAACAGAATAAGCTGCCGCGTGAGATTTATTAAATCCGTAGCCCGCAAAAGGAACCATAATTTCAAAAATTTCACCTGCATGTTGTTCTGTAAATCCTTGTTTTACAGCCCCTTCAATAAATTCCTTCTTTTTTCCCATCAAAACTTCAGGCTTTTTCTTTCCCATGGCACGACGAAGCATATCAGCTCCACCAAGACTGAATCCCGCAATTTTTTGAGAAACCTGCATTACCTGTTCCTGATAAACCATTACACCGTAAGTTTCTTTTAGAATATCTTCCAAACAAGGGTCAGGATAATGAATTGTTTCTGGCTTCCATTTTCCGTCAATATACTGAGGAATACAATCCATTGGACCTGGACGATACAAAGCGTTCAACGCAACCAAATCTTCAAGTTTTTCTGGCTGGAACTGACGCAAAATCTTTTGCATACCAGGACTTTCAAACTGGAATACAGCAACAGAATCACCCCGCTTAAACAATTCAAAAGTTTCTGGGTCAGTTTCGCTAACTTCGGCAGTTACAAGGTCTGGTTCCCCAGGCTTTTTATGTTTATTAATAATTGTTTCTGCATAACGAATTAAAGAAAGAGTTTTTAATCCAAGATAGTCAAATTTTACAAGACCACAAGGTTCAATAATATCCATTGTGTACTGAACTCCAACTTCCCCAGTTTTGTAATCTTTAAATATTGGAGCCCAGTTTGGCAATTCTGTTAATCCAATTACCATTCCCGAAGCATGCAAACCTGTGTTTCGCTTTACACCTTCCAAACGGAATGCCAAATCAAACAATTCCTGATACCTTGGATCATCTTTATACGGAATAAGTTGGCCTCCATCTGGAAATTTTTCGTTTGGTTCTTCAAAAGCATTTTTTAATTTTGCCTTTGGACTATCTGGAATACATTTTTTAAGCATGTTAACTTCAGACAAAGGAATTCCCAAAACACGTCCAACATCGGCAATACAGTTTTTTGGTTTTAATGTACCAAAAGTTACAATGTGACCAACGTTTTCTTCACCGTACAAATCTCTTGTATGCTGAATGATATCTTGGCGATAGTCGAAATCCATATCAATATCAAAGTCGGGCATACTTACACGTTCAGGATTCAAAAATCGTTCAAAAAGCAATTTAAACCGGAAAGGATCAATGTCGGTAATTGTCATGGCATAAGCAACAAGGGAACCGGCTCCCGAACCACGCCCTGGGCCAATTGGTTTGTTATGTTCTTTTGCCCAGTTAATAAATTCCCATACAATCAAAAAGTAACCGGCAAACCCCATGCTAAAAATAATATCCATTTCGTATTCAGCACGTTCCCTAATTTCTGGAGTAATTTCGCCGTAACGTTTTACAAGCCCAGTTTCTACAATGTGACGAACATAATCATTTTGATTTGCCTGATAATCATCTCCGTGAGTTTGGAATTCTTTTGGAAGTTCAAAGCGAGGCAAACATTCTTTAAGCTGAGGAATTGAATATTGTTTAATTGTAAGATCGCACATATTTGCAATCTTTACAGTATTATCACAAGCGTCCTGCCATTCTTGTGGAAAAAGAGAACGCATTTCAGATTCAGTTTTTAAATACCAAGAAGATAAATCTTTTTCGCCACCCATTTTTGAGTGAGGTTCATGCAAAAGATTTTTAAAACCAATACAACGCAACGCATCCTGAGCAATAGCATCTTCTTCTTCCACATAGTGAACATCGTTTGTTGCAACAAGAGGAATATCAAGTTCCCGAGCAAGTTTTACAAGTTTTTCACAAGCAATTTTTTGATCTGGCAACCCGTGGTCTTGAATTTCAATATAATAATGATCTGGCCCAAAAAGATTTTTATAATTTAATGCAAGTTCCTTTGCTTCTTCTTCCATTCCAGCCATAAGAAGTTGTGGCAATTCACCTTGAATACAAGCAGAACAACAAATTAAACCTTCGTGATACTTTTCCAAAAGTTCAAAGTCAATTCGTGGCTTTCCGTAATACAAACCTTCTGTATAAGCAATGGAAGAAAGCCAACACATATTTTCATAACCTTTTTGATTTTCACACAACAACACCAAGTGAAAATAATGGGCATGTCTGTCCCCCTCTTCTCCCTTGTGACTATAAGGAACATCGTTTTTTTCTAAATGGCTTCCGTAGGCAACATAAAATTCTTCACCAACAATAGGATTAATTCCATTTACATGACAAAGTTTTTCAAAGTTCAAAGCCCCAAACATATTTCCGTGGTCAGTT
>JAFXDY010000207.1 GCA_017521105.1 Treponema sp. | reverse complement strand
GTTTGGTCCAAATTGAATTTCTACTTCTGGGTGAGCAACGCCTTTTGAATCATAAACGCGTTTTTCGTAAATTCCTTTATCAAAGAAATATTTTTTACCACTAAATTCTGTATCAAATTCTGTTGCTGGTGTTAAGAAACCTTTATTTGCAGCAGTTGCAGCAATTGAACGAGCGTCCATAAGAGCAACGCTAGAAAGCTGACCGTTTTGGATTTTTGAACCTTCTCTGTTAGGGAAGTTTCTTGTTGAGTGACGAATACTAAATGCACCGTTTGCTGGTGTATCCCCTGCTCCAAAACATGGTCCACAGAATGCTGTTTTAATAATTGCACCTGCGCTAACAAGACTGCTAAATGCACCGTTTTTCATCAATTCCATGTAAACTGGCATACTTGCAGGATAAACGTTCAACAAGAATTTCCCGTTTCCAGTATCTTTTCCTTTTAAGATGTCGGCTGCAGCACAAATGTTTTCAAATCCACCACCAGCACAACCTGCAATTACACCTTGGTCAACGTAAAGTTTTCCATCAATAACTTTTTCTTTTAATGAATATTGAACTTTATCGCCAAAACTAACTTTTGCACGTTTTTCTGTTTCTGCAAGAACGTCTAAAAGATTTTTGTTAACTTCATCAATTGTATATGCACAACTTGGGTGGAAAGGAAGAGCAATCATTGGGCGAATTTCTGATAAATCAATTTCAATTGCACCATCGTAATAAGCACCATCTGCTGGATTAAGTTCTGCATAATCATTTTCGCGACCATGAATTGCATAAAATTCACGAATTATATCATCTGTTGCCCAAATACTAGAAAGACAAGTTGTTTCTGTAGTCATTACATCAACACCAATTCTAAAATCTGCACTTAAAGAAGCAACACCAGGACCAACAAATTCCATTACTTTATTTTTTACATAACCGTTATCAAAAACAGCTTTAATAATTGCCAAAGCAACGTCTTGTGGACCAACACCAGCAACTGGCGCACCTGTTAAATAAATTGCAACAACACCAGGCATATTTACATCGTAAGTTTTTCCCAAAAGTTGTTTTGCAAGTTCTCCACCACCTTCTCCAATTGCCATTGTTCCCAAAGCACCGTAGCGAGTATGGCTGTCTGAACCTAAAATCATATCGCCACATTTTGCAAGCATTTCACGAGCAAATTGGTGAATTACAGCTTGATGTGGAGGAACGTAAATTCCACCGTATTTTTGTGCACAAGTCAAACCGAACATGTGGTCGTCTTCGTTGATTGTTCCACCAACTGCACAAAGTGAGTTGTGACAGTTTGTTAAAACATAAGGAAGTGGGAATTTTTCTAAGCCAGAAGCACGAGCAGTTTGAATAATTCCAACGTATGTAATATCGTGAGAAGTAATTTTGTCAAATTTAATCTTTAATTTTGAAGCATCGCCGCTAGTATTGTGTTTTTGTAAAATTGAATAAGCAATTGTTTTTTTTGCACCGTCTGCTGCATTTGCTCCAGCCAAATTTTCTACTAATTTTCCATTAGAAAGGTAAGCACCTTTTTCCCAAAGTTTCATATTTTTTTCCTTAGATTGAATTATTGAATATTTTTATGAAAAAGATTTTATCACAAAACAGATTTTTTTTGAACAGGGTTTATAGAAATTCAGAATTCAGAATTCGGAATTCTGAAGGGAGAAGTCTCTCCCTGCCTCGCACTTCGTTGCTCGCCACCCTCTCTAGCGGGGACACCCCGCAACGCCCCGTTTTTTTTATCTAAATGAGACTTTCACAGTCATTTTGGGGCCAAATAAAAATAAAAAAATTCAACATTTTTAAAATTTAGATTATAATTAAGTTATGAAGAAATTTGTATTTTTATTTTTGTTAAGTTTTGGATTTTTATATGCTCAAGAAATTGAAAGTGAGCCCATAGAAGAATTATCTTTAGAACAAGAAGAAACCCAAATTGCAGAAAACTATTTTGTTGATTATTTAAATGCCATTAACAAAACTCAAAAACGCCTTGTTTTGATGAACAAAAAAGGTGCCCTTGCAAAACTTGGTGAAGAAACTATCCAAGGTCTTGTTTCGGGAACTTTGCATTATAAAACAAAAATTAAAGGTTTTGGAGCAGTAATTACAATTACTTACTCTAATTATTGCGACGAAGAAGGCTGGACTTTTGACGGGCAAATTATTACAAAGTCAAACATGGCAGGAAACGGCACAATGGAAGGCGTAGTTTGTGTTGAAGGCATTGCGGCGGGAAAAGTTTATTACGAAAAAGCGGTGTTAAAAGGTGGCAAGCCCGGAGATGGCACTTACGGAATTGAAACAGAAACTTTTGCACGCACAGAAGTTCCTTATACAGCGTTTTTTAAGGCAGATGACGCAATAACAGTTGAGATGTAGTTGTAGAAACCACTGCAAAAGTTTATAATGCTAATCATGGAAAAGATTCAAATGAAAAATGCCATCGCAGAACTTGATGGCGACGAAATGACACGTGTTTTGTGGAAAGTAATTAAAGATGAATTACTTATTCCTTTTGTAGACTTAAAAACTGAATATTATGATTTAGGTTTGAAAAGTCGTGATGATTCAGATGACAAAATTACTTATGAGTCTGCAGAAGCAATTAAACGCCTTGGAGTTGGTGTAAAATGTGCAACAATCACTTCTAACGCAGCTCGTATGGAAGAATATAAATTAAAACAACTTACTCCTTCTCCAAACGGAATTATTCGTGCAGAATTGGACGGAACAGTTTTCCGTGAACCAATTTTTGTAAACAACATCAAAGGAACTGTAAGTTGTTGGGAAAAACCAATTGTTCTTGGTCGTCACGCTTATGGTGATGTTTACAAAAACTGCGAAATTAAATGTCCAACTGCCGGAAAAGCTGAACTTGTTTTTACAGGTGAAGACGGAAAAGAAATTCGCAAAACAATTATGGACATGAAAGGCCCTGGAATTATTCAAGGAATTCACAACTTGGATAACTCTATTGAAAGTTTTGCTCGTTGTTGTTTTACTTACGCTTTAGACAGAAAAATGAGCGTTTGGTTTGGTGCAAAAGACACAATTTCTAAAACTTACGACGGAAACTTCAAAGAAATTTTCCAAAGAGTTTTTGATACAGAATACAAAGCAAAATTTGACCAAGCAGGAATTGAATATTTTTACACATTGATTGATGACGCAGTTGCTCGTGTTATGCGTAGCGAAGGCGGATTCATGTGGGCAACAAAAAACTACGACGGCGACGTTATGAGTGATATGATTGCTTCTGCTTGTGGTTCTTTAGCAATGATGACTTCTGTTTTGGTAAGCCCAGACGGAAAATTTGAGTACGAAGCAAGCCACGGAACTGTTCAAAGACACTACTACCGCTACCTCAAAGGCGAAAAAACTTCTACAAACCCTGTAGCTACAATTTTTGCTTGGACAGGAGCACTTGCAAAACGTGGTGAATTGGACGGTACTCCAGAATTAGTTGATTTTGCAAAAAAATTAGAAAAAGCAACACTTCAAACAATTGAAGACGGCTACATGACTGGGGACATTGCACGCATTGCAACACCAGCTGCAAAAAAAGTTCTTGATTCTTGGGAATACATTGCAGAAATTAAATCACGCTTAGAAAAAATGCTTTAAAACAAATATTGTCGCATCAAGTGCGACAATGACAAACAAACAAAACGGAATAACATCATTCCGTACAAACAAAACGATGTCATTCCCGTGCTTGCCACGGGAATCTTTTTTTTTCTATTCCAACTTAAATGTATCAATAATACTCTTCATAATCTGAATATTATCACTTGTTGTTGTTGCCATAGAAGAAACATCCTGAGCAGAGCTATTAATTTCGGAAACACCAGAAGAAATAACATCCATACTTTCTGCAACAGTTTGAGCAAAATAATCAAGATTGTTTTTAGCAAAAACAACAGTTTCAATACCGCTAGACATTTCTTTTGAAGTAACTTGAACTTCACTTGTACTATCATTAACATCACGCAAAGCTTCCAATACCTGGTGCGAAGCTTCTTTTTGTTCAATCATTGCATTATTAATTTCAGATACAAGATTTTCTGTACTTCTTACTTTATCAAGAATTTCGGCAAACCCTTGAACAGACAATGCCGAAGTATTTACAACTTCATTAATAATTTTAGAAATTTCAGAAAGCTGCAACTTAATAGATTTAGACTGTTTTGAAGAGTCCTCTGCAAGTTTACGAATTTCGTCGGCAACAACAGAGAAACCTTTACCAGCATCACCAGCGTGAGCAGCCTCAATTGCAGCATTCATAGCAAGTAAGTTTGTTTGAGCCGCAATCTGAGAAATTACGTTATTGGCATCTGCAAGGTGCTGAGATTTTTGTGCCATATCATTAATTTGAGCCGCAACAGTATCTTGTCTTGTGCGTTCTTCTTCTGTAATTGCAATTAACTCTGTATATTCACTAGACATTTTAGAAACAGAAGTTGTTACAGCCGAAATACTTCCAACCATTTCTTCAATATTTGAAGAAGATTCAATAATACCAGAAGATTGATTTTCAATTAAACGGTCAAGAGTTTCAATTCCAATAATATTGTTTTCCAATTGAACTTTTACATCGCCCAACGCTTCAGTTTGCTTCATAACTGCATTTTTAACATTATCTACATTGGACAAAATTTCAGAAATTGCATTAGCAGTACTTTGAGAACTTTCTGCCAAAGAACCACCAACTTCAGTTAAAGAATCACAAGCTTCGTTTACATCACTCATAATATGTTGTTGAGATTCAATAAATTCATTAATTGCACTTCCCATAGCTCCAATTTCGTTATTTCTTTTTACTTCAATACGAGAAGTTAAATCAGAAACACCAGAATCACCATTCAAAGCTTCAAAAGCTTTTACAGTATTTTTTAATGGACGCATAATCAATGTAGAAACAAAAAACATAATTAATGCAATAATAATTACAATAACTGCCAATGTAATTGGGAAAATATTTACCAATAAGTGATTAATAACAGTGTTAATTGTTTTATAAGAAAAAGCAACCGATAACATAGTTTCAGCATCAACACTATTTGTATAAGGCATATACGCAGCTACATAATTTTGACCATCAATTTTAGAAACAGTTCTATAAATATTTTTACTTTCGTATACAGTACTTAAAATCTCTTTATTATTTAAAGGAGTATTATTTAAATAAGAACCATCATTAGCTTGAATATTTGTTTCTACACGAATATCGCTAACAAAGAAAGAAATATTACAGTTTAAGTATTCTGCGTATTTTTCAATCCATTTAATATCAGAAATAGACTTTTGCAAAATTAAAATACATTTATCATCTGTGGCTAATCTACAACAAGTTGTGAGCAAAATTTCGTTATTTTTAATTGTTGTAAATGCAGAAATAGATCCCTCTTTTCCAACTCTTAAAGCATTTTGTTCAGAATCAGTATCAACGCTTTTATTATTACCAGAACTGTACATTAAGTTTGCATCTTTATCTAAAAGCATAACAGAATATAAATTATACTGTTTACATAAGTATTTTATAGTAGACAATGGTGTTGGAACTGACTCACCAGTAAAAACATCATTTTTAATATATGCCATATCATTTACAAGTTGTTTTTGTTCGTCTGCAATTGCATCAAGAATAATTTTTCTACATCGTTCCAAATCTTCTTGATAAGTTTCGTTCATTACATTTTTTACACCACGCTGCAACGAAACTGCAACAACAGTAATTCCAATTGCAGCAAAAACCAAAGTTGGAATTAAAATATTCAAATACAATGAAGTTTTTTTTGTAGAAACCTTCTTAGGAAATTTTACAAATTTTAATATCTTTTCTAAAAATTCTTTCATAAGCTACACAAAACCTTTTATTAAAATTTATTTTTCACAATTTTTTTTGGTAGTAAAATACTAATATGTGAATGATTAATTGTCAAACAGAATAATCCCCTAAAACAAAAAATTAAAAATGTAAAACGATTAATAAACTACAAAAGCCCACAAAACTTCAACTTGTATTTTTCACTCAACACATCGTATTCTTTTTGGTCTTCTTTTTCGTTAAAACCAGTAATATACAAGGTGGGGGAAGTCTCCCCCTGGCTCCCAAGTCCTGCCCCAGCCCACTTTGTGTTCTGGGCTGCGGTCTTGTCCGCCACCCCCTCTGCGGGCTCAGACGCCGCCCGCAACGCCTGCTTGTAAACTTCAATGGCGTGCTTTACAACCCCATCTTTTGAATCAACCACTAAAATGTCACTTCCGCACACTTGTTGAATCTGACTAGAAATATTTAAAAAATGAGTACAACCCAAAATAATCACATCGCAATCATTTTGCTTAAAAAAATCTACAGCAGGAAAACAAGCAGCTTTAATTTCTTCCTGGGTAGCAGTAAAGCTTTTTCTTTCTATAAAATCAATAAGTTTGGAATCTCCACGCAAAACCATTTTGCAATCGCTAGCATATTTTTCTTTAAGGGCAAAATTATAATCACAACTAACTGTAGAATCTGTTGCCAAAAGCCCAAAAACTCTTTTTTTAGATTTTTCTGCTGCAACCTTAATTGCAGGAACAGTTCCCACAAAAGCTGTTTTTGGAAATGTTTTTCTTAAAGAATCCAAGGCATTTACGCTCATAGTGTTGCAAGCCACAACAATTACCAAAGGATTAAATTTTTCTATTATTTTTTGCACAAGAGAAGTTACGCATTTTATAATTTCTTCGGAAGATTTTGTTCCATAAGGAAAATTTTTTGTATCTCCAACATAAACACAATTTGCCTGTGGAAGATAGTTTTTTAAATGTAACAAATATGGAATTCCGCCAGTTCCAGAATCAATAAAAACAAAATCAGTCATAAAAATTAATCACCAAACAAAGCATTAAAAGCATTTTTTGCATCTTGAGCTTTTTTATTTGCTTCAGAATTATTATTTACAGAATTTCCAACTTGAAAAAAATCACAAAAATTGGCTTTTTCTTTATCAGAAACTAAAAAATCTACAGATTCCTTACAATCATAGTGACTTCCAGGCGCATAAAATTTGCAACCTTTGCAACTGTGAAGCTCTGCATGACAACTTGAACATTCTGAATTTCTAAAAACAGAATCTATATTATTTTCTTTTCCACATTTCCAACAAATCATAAATATATTTTATTACAATAAGTAAAAAATCACAACAAAACCATATATAAAATATCACCTAAAAACTATTTTAATTTTTTAATTCATAGTATAATTTCTTTTGTATAACTATTTTTAATATAGAAGGAATTACGTTTTAACATGAATAATAAACAGAAAAAAATTACTATAAAAAAAACAATACTTCTTTTTAGTTTTTCTATATTTTTAATACAATCTTTATTTTCTAATGAACAAAATCAAAAATCAGACAATGCAAAAACTGTAAAAATTGGTTATTATCAGGCAAATTGTTTTTTTGAAGGTGCAGCCCCTGGATTAAATAAAAGTGGCTATGGATATCATTATCTTCAAGATGTAGCAAATTACACTGGGTGGAATTACGAATACGTTTATGGTTCTTGGTCCCAATTGCTAGATATGTTTTTAGAAGGCAAAATCGACCTTATGCCAGACATTTCTTACACAAAAGAACGGGCAGAAAAAATGCTATTCCCAAAAAACATAATGGGCCACGAATCTTCTTGGATTTTCACTTCCGTAAATAACACAACATTTTCTCCTTTAGATCCGCAAACTTTAAATGGAGCAAGAATTGGTGTAAGCAAAGGATCAACTCAAATTGAAGACATAAAAAATTGGCTTAAAAAAAATAATGTAAAAGCAGAACTTGTCATTTACACATCTGACGAGACCAGACAAAAAGATTGTATACAAGGAAAAATAGACGCTTCCATTGAATTAGACATAGATTTTATTCAAGATTTAAAAGCGTTATATAAAATCAGTTCGTCGGAATTTTATCTTGCAGTTAATAAAGACAGACCAGATTTAGTAAAAGAATTAGATGACGCTTTGGACTTTATTCTAGAATTAAAACCACAATATACAACAGAACTTTTTAACAGATATTACAACAATATTTTAATTTCCAAAAAAATTTCAAAACAAGAAGAAGACTGGTTATTCAAAAAAGACATAATAAAAGTTGGATGTTTAATAAACAATCTTCCTTTTTCAGATAAAGCTCCAGAAAACAACAAACCTGTAGGGGTAATTGTAGATTGGCTCAATTACTTAAAATCAAATCTTAATCTTTCAAAAACCTTTTTCACTTATGAATATTATAATACACAACAAGAAATGAACGAAGCTTTAGAAAAAGGTTATGTAGATTTAATTTACCCTGTAGCAAAACACTTGGAAAAATCAAATAATTCCACAATGTACACAGAAACTTTAATGAGTGTAGCTTACAACGTAATTTTTAAGGGAACTTTTTCGTCAAAAAAACTTAATAGAATTGCTGTTTCAAAAAATCACTTAGAAAAAGATTATGCCAAAGCATACTATCCTCAATCAAAACTTATTGAATGTGAAACACAAGAAGATACATTAAAAATGGTACTTTCTGGACAAGCAGATTCCGCAATTTTAAACACATATAAAACAAATAAATTTTTAACAAATTACAAAAAATACGAAGAATTAAGTTTTAGACAATTACAACAAACTTCAGAAATTCAATTTGGTGTGAGCAGAAAAAACACACCTCTTGTAAAATTATTAAATAGAGAAATATTTCTAATTCCTTCTTACATTTCCTTTAGTTTTATTTCTAAAAATGCATCTCACGATTCTGTATATTCTTTGGAAGATCTTTTTTGGAATTATAAAAATGTAATTTTAACAACTTTATACATAATTTTAATTGGTATTATTATCATTTTAATACTTTTATATAATAGAAAAAAACTACAACAAGCAAACATAAAAGCAGAAGCTGCAAATCAGGCTAAAAGTGCTTTTTTACTAAATATGTCT
Source organism: Treponema sp. (assembly GCA_017521105.1). Classification (GTDB taxonomy): domain Bacteria; phylum Spirochaetota; class Spirochaetia; order Treponematales; family Treponemataceae; genus Treponema_D. The sequence continues at coordinate 2,406 of JAFXDY010000207.1, read as the reverse complement.
CATGATATTAGAACTCCAATGAACGCCATAATTGGATACACTAACATGGCAAAAAAATATATTGATAATAAATCAAAAGTTTTAACATATTTAAATAAAGCGCAAGTTTCCAGCGAACATCTTTTGGCTTTAATTAACGACGTAATTGATATGAGCCGCATTGAAAACGGAAAAATTTCAATTGAAGAAGTTCTAGCAAATATTATTACTTGCCAAAAAGAAATTATTGATATTGTTCAGCAAGGAGCTTTAAACAATAATATTTCTTTAAGATTCAATTACAGCAACGTTTCAAATCCAAACGTTTTTGTAGATATTCTTCATCTGAACAGAATTACATTAAATATTTTAAGTAATGCCATAAAATACACACAAGAAGGTGGAACTGTAACATACACAATAGAACAAACTGAAAATTCTTCTTCTACAAACATGGGAACTTTTATTTTTACAATTCAAGATACAGGAATTGGAATGAGCAAAGAATTCCAAAATCATATTTTTGAAGCATTTGAGAGAGAAGAATCTTCACTTTCTAAAAAAATTCAAGGCACAGGTCTTGGAATGTCAATTACAAAAAATTTAATTGAATTAATGAATGGAAAAATCATTGTTAGAAGTGAACTTGGAAAAGGAACTACAATAATTATTAAATTGGATTTAAAAATACAAGATGGATACAGCAAAAATTATGCACAAAAATCAAATTATAGTTCTTTAAATTTTGACAAAAAAAGAATTCTTTTGGCAGAAGATAATGAATCAAACAGAGAAATTGCAAAAGATTTATTAGAAACACTTGGTTTTATTGTTGATGAAGCTTATGATGGAGCAAAATGTGTAAACAAAATAAAAGAACATTCTCCAAATTATTATGACTACATTTTAATGGACATTCAAATGCCAAATATGAACGGTTACGAAGCTGCTAAAACAATTCGAAATTTACCTGAACAGGAAAAAGCTTCCATTCCAATCATTTGTATGTCTGCAAATGTTTTTTCGGAAGACATACAAAAAGCATTTGATTCTGGAATGAATGCACATATTGCTAAGCCATTAAATCTTGAAACCCTTTTACAAACAATTGCAAACTGCTAAAATACAATTGAGGATAATTTGAATACAAAAAAAAGAATAATTTTCTTATTAATTACAACATTATTTTTCTTCTCTTGTAAATCTACAAAAGTTCAAATTGAAGAACCTGTAGTTCCACAAAAACAGGTTCAACAAGATCTTACACTTTTGTTTGGTGGAGACATTATGGCTCACACTGTAAATTATGCCATCACCGACTACGCAAAAATTTGGAAAGATATAACTCCTCTACTCCAAAGTTCAGATTTAGCATTTGCAAATATTGAAGCCCCAATTGATACAACAAAAAAACATTCTTCATACCCAAATTTTAATATGACTTATAATTATGTAAATGCTTCTATAACCGCAGGCTTTAATGTTTTTTCACTTTGTAATAATCACACAAACGACCAAGGCTTAACAGGAATTCAAGAAACAGCAAAAACAACAAAAGCATTACAAACTGCAGCTAAAAATCAAAACAAAGATATTTATTTTTCGGGAATAAAAAATTCTCCAAAGGAAAATTTTTCATATAATTTAATAGAAAAAAATGGTTGGAAAGTTTTATTTTTACCAATCACTGAATTATTAAATAGACCAGATTTTTCTGCTTACATAAATTTTTCAAAACCAACTGTAGAACAAAGACAAAAAATAATTGAATTGTGTAAAGAATTAAAAACAAAGACAAAATGCGATTTATTCATTTTTTCGTTGCACACTGCAGAGCCAGAATACACCAGAAAAGTTACAGACGCACAAGAAGAATATTATATGAATCTTTTAAATGCTGGAGTTGATATTGTTTGGGCAAATCATGCTCACATCATTAAAGACAGAAAATTCATTTTTGATACAAAAAATCAACGTCACAAAATGATTATGTACGCCAACGGAAACACAATTAGTGGTCAGCGAACAGCCCCAGATTTTAAATCAAAAAATCCAATTGGGGAACGGGACAACACAGGAGACGGACTTTTATACCAAGTGATTTTTTCAAAAGAAGAAAAAGAGGGAAAAACTTCAATCACTATAAAAAAAGCAACTCCCCATTTTATTACAACTTACATAAATACAGCAAATGAATATGTTATTAAACTTTTAAATAAAGATTTCGTAGATTATTTATATGATGTTCCTAGAACAAATTGGGCGGAATACATCAAACGACGAATTAAAATCAATAATAGAGAAACAAAGGATTTAATTGTATGGCAATAGATTATAAAGCACTTCCAGTTTACGAACAAAAACAAAAAATATTGGACTGTTTAGAAAAAAATCAAGTTGTTATTGTAGAAAGTCCAACTGGTTCAG
>JAFXDY010000206.1 GCA_017521105.1 Treponema sp. | reverse complement strand
TGCATTAATAATTTCTTGAACTAAACTATCTGTTAAAGTAAAAACCATATTTTATTTTGTTGGCAAATCAGAACGTTTTTGAATAATTGAATTAATTAATCCGTATTTTATAGCTTCGTCCGAATCTAACCAACAATCTCTCTCTGTATCTTTTGTTACTTGTTCTAAACTTGTTCCTGTTGCTTCTGCAATAATTTTGTTTATTTTTGCACGAGTTTTTTCCATATCTTTTGCAAAAATTTCAATATCAGTTGCAACACCTTCATACTGACCTAATGGTTGATGAATCAAATAACGACTGTTTGGTAAACCTAATCTTCTTTCTTTTGGAACAGAAAGTAATATCAAAGCCGCTGCCGAAGCTATCAACCCCATACCAATTAAATAAACTGGAGCTTGAACAAAACGAATCATATCAAAAATTGCAAAACCAGCGTCAACATCTCCACCAGGAGAATCAATGTACATAAAAATTGGGCTTTTAGAATCATCAGAATCTAAAATTAATAATTGAGTAGCAATTGCTTCCGCCAATTCTTTGTTTACTTCACCAGTTAAAATAATTTGTCTTGTTTTTAAAAACTTTTCTGAAAGAGGATTTTGAAAATCCTTTTTGCTTTCTTTTTCTTCGTTGTTATAAATACTCATATATATAAAATATACTAAAACAAGGCTCATTTTTCAAGGATAATTATATAAATAAAACTTCATTCTTTTTGAAAATCTAAAACTTGAAATTTATGCAAAATGTAATAAAATATTGTTATTAGAAAGATTTTTCGGGGGCTTTTTTTTGGTAACATTAAAAGATATTGCTAAAGAATGTAACGTTTCATTTTCTACAGTAAGTAAAGCTTTAAAAGGTAGTTCTGAAATTAGTGAAGAAACAATAAATTTAATACAAAAAAAAGCTTCAGAAATGGGATATCATCCGAATATTGCGGCGCGAACTTTGCGAACAAGCAAAACATACAACATTGGTGTAATTTTTGAAGATAAAACAGGGGCTGGATTCCAACATCAATATTTTGCAAAAATTATTAGTGGGTTTCAGGATGTTGCACAATCTCGTGATTATGAAATTACGTTTATGTCATATCACCGCAATAAAGAAAATGATTATTACAATCATTCTAGAAGTAGAAACTTTGACGGAGTAGCAATTTTATCTGCTGACTTTACAAAAAAAGGAATAAAAGATCTTGTTCAAAGTGAAATTCCCACAATCACCCTAGACTATTTTTATGATGATGAACATTCTGCAGTTTTGAGTGACAATTCAAAAGGAATGGAAGACTTAGTTGAATATGTTATTAGTTTAGGTCATACAAAAATTGCAATGATTCATGGAGAAAACACTTTAGTAACAAAAGAAAGAAAAAAAGTCTTTTTGGACACTTGTAAAAAACACAACATAGAAATTCCATCTGAATATTTTGCAGAAGCACTTTACCATGATCCAATGATTAGTTCTGAAGCAACAAATATTTTAATGTCGTTAAAAAATCCGCCAACATGCATTTTTTACCCAGACGATTATTCTGCACTTGGCGGAATTAGAGAATTAAACAGTCGCAACTTAATTTTGGGAAAAGACATTAGTATTGTTGGTTATGACGGAATTATGTTAACTTCAATGATGTTGCCAGCTTTAACAACTTATGAGCAAGATGGTGTTAAGATGGGAAACCTGATGGCAGAAAATTTAATTTCAAAAATTGAAAATAAAGGGAACTTTTTAAATTCTAAAACAATTGTTTCTGGAAGAATTTTAAAAGGTGGAACTGTTGTAGATTTAACAAAAATATGATATTTTCAAAAAAAAAACAAAGTGAGGAAAAAATGAAAAAAAATAAAATTGTTTTAGTAGCTCTTCTTATTTCTATTTTCTGTACAAATCTTTTTGCAGAAACAACTCGTGCAGAAATTAAACAATTCTTCAAAGATGATAAAGAAATGGTTTCTCTTGCTGAAAAAGCTGTAAAAAAAGAATCTATTCCTGACATGACAAAAGTTGAAGGATTAATGACAAAATTAACAGTAAAATATGGCAAATTAGTTTTATCTGATGAATGGACAGATAAAGACACAAAATTGTACAAAAAACTTACCGAAAAATATGGTATAGCACACAAAAACTTTGGAAAATTTATTGGTTCTGAATTCGGAAACACTGCTAAAGATATTGGAAAAGAAGTTACGGATACAGCAAAAGACATAGGTAAAGATTTTCAAAAAGCAGGAAAAAAATTAAAGAAGCTATTTGAATAAGCCTTAAAAAAATGGTGTCTAAATACTTTTAGACACCATTTTTTTTATTTAGAGTTTATTACAAATCCTAAAAACGGACGAGTCAAGGCCTTGAACAAAGGAACCCTTGATAGGACATATTTAGAATTTCTGAATTTTTATTATTCCCATTCGATTGTTCCAATTGGTTTTGGAGTTAAATCGTAAAGAACGCGGTTAATTCCTTCAACTTCGCTTGTAATTCTATTTGTAATTTTGTGCAAAAGTGAATATGGAATTTCTTCGATTGTTGCAGACATTGCATCTGTTGTGTTTACAGCACGAATAATTGCTGGCCAACCTTCATAGCGTTTTCCATCTTTTACACCAACGCTCTTGAAATCTGGAACAGAAATAAAATATTGCCAAACTTTTCCTGCCAATCCAGCGTTATCAAATTCTTCGCGTAAAATTGCGTCTGCTTCACGCAAAGCATGCAAACGGTCGCGAGTAATTGCTCCAAGACAACGAACACCAAGTCCAGGTCCTGGGAAAGGTTGACGATAAACCATGCCTTTTGGTAAACCAAGTGCATCACCAACAACACGAACTTCATCTTTAAAAAGCAACCGAACAGGTTCAACAAGTTCAAATTGCATTCCTTCTGGAAGTCCACCAACGTTGTGATGAGCTTTTACTCCATCACTTTCAAGAATATCTGGATAAATTGTTCCTTGTGCAAGGAAAGAAATTCCTTCTAATTTAGAAGCTTCTTCATCAAAAACCTTAATGAATTCACCACCAATGATTTTACGCTTTTTCTCTGGTTCCGCCACATCT
>JAFXDY010000205.1 GCA_017521105.1 Treponema sp. | reverse complement strand
GTTGAGCAAAGCGAAAACAATTTTGATACAATCTTTTCTTTAGCAGCACAACCGCACTTTGACAGACACGACTCGACTGTAAGCTTATCAACAAAGTTTCAATTTTCTTTTTAGTCAAAGTGTTTAAAATAAACCTACTTTTTTTCTTCTGGTTCGTCTTCTATATTCAGCATTTTTTTGATTCTGCTTTTTACAGTGGAGTTTGCTTTTTTATCTTTTGCAATTTCTTGCATTTTTGGTTCAGCTGCCGCAAACTTTTTATTTTTATACATATCAAGGCCAAGATTTTGAGTTGTAGAATCTTTTGAATTAAGATACATCAAACATATTTCTTGGTAGCTATCTTTTGGATTTTTTGCAAGTTCTTTTCCAATTGCATATCTAAGACTTTTTCTTCTGTCATCTTCAACAACTTCTTTTGCAAGTTCCAAAATTTCCTTTTCTCCAGCAAAACCTTCTTTAAGTAAAACTTCTACCACCTTTTGTTTTTTGGCATCACTTACCTTTTTATTTGTAATTTGATTAATTAAAAATTCATTTCCTTCAGAAGAATTTAATGCCGCAATTGCACTGTAACTTTCATTTTGAATTACTTTTTCAGACTCTTTTTCTACACGATATGTCAAATATGGCACCGCTTCTTGAAGTTTTAGTTCTTTTACAGCACGAATTGATTCTTGTCTAACTTTCCAGTGTTCGTCTCTAATTCCTTGCAACAAAGTAGCTTTTGCTTCTACAATATCTGGAAAATTTATTAAGCCTTTAATCACATATTGACGCAGATTTGGATCTGTAGAAGCAAAATGTTCAACTAAAATTGGCACAGATTCTTCTTTTTTCATTAAACCAATTGCTTCAGCAGCATAACTTCTAACAAAGGAGTTTTCATCTTCATTTTCAAGAATTTCTACAATTTTGTCCCAAGTTTCAATTGCATGCATTTTTCCACAAGTGCGCATTAAAGTTTGCCGTTGAGCATCAGACAAATCATCTCTGTCCAAAAATTCAACTAAAAAAACTGCTTCTTTTTCTGAACCAATTTCACCGATTGTAGAAATTGCATCATTAAAATAATCTTCATTTTCACTTTTAATTAATTCAACAACAGGTTCTATAGCTTCCACAGTTTTTACTTTTGAAACATATTGAAAAACAGCCTTAACAATTTCATTTTTTGTATCATAAGGATCAATTAAAATTTCAACTGCATAATTTTCAAGACATGGATCTTCCAATTTTGTAAAATATCTTAGAACTTTTTCTTTAATTTGAGGATTTTTGCTCACTTGGAACAAATCATAAATTTCATTTGTAAAACGAGGATCTTCATTTTTTAACAAATCATCAAGTAATTCATTAATTTCGGAAGGAAGACCATATTTTATTGTATTTTTAAATTCACTTTCTGTTTCCGAAGTTTCGTCTTTTTCGGCAGCTGCTTTTGCTTTTTCAACATCAATTTCCTTTGGACGTTTTGGTTCAGGAATTGAATAAGTTTGAGCAAATAAATCAAAAGAAAAAATCAAAAATAACAAAAATAGATATTTTTTCATAAAACCTCAAAATAAACTACAAAAAAAATTAAACACCACTATGAAAATTTGTCATAAAAGTATTGTAATATTCCTCAAATCTATCTTCATTAATGGCATCTCTAATTTCTTTTACCATATTATTCAAGAAATAAAGATTATGATAACTTGCCAAAATTGAACTAAGAATTTCTTGTTCTTTAAACAAGTGTCTTAAATAACTTCGGGAATAAGTGCGACAAACTTTACAATTACATTCAGGATCAAGAGGACCAAAATCATGAATGAATCGTTCCTGTTTAATAGAAAGCATTCCTTTGCGTGTAAAATAAGAACCGTTTCTTGCGTTACGAGTTGGCAAAACACAATCAAACATATCAACACCACTTGCCACTGCATTCAAAATATATTCAGGAGTTCCAATTCCCATAACATATTTTACTTTGTCTTCTGGCAAATATTGAACTGTATAATCCATAAATTTTACAAATTCTTCTTTTGGTTCCCCTACACTAAGTCCGCCAATTGCAATTCCTGGCATATCTAAAGAACTAACAAATTCTGCACTTTCTTTGCGCAAATCTTCAAAAAAGTTTCCTTGAACTATTGGAAAAAGTAATCCTTTGTAGCCATTTTCTTGTTCTTTTTCCCATTCTTTTTTTGCCCGCAAAAGCCAGTTAGAAGTAATTCTCAATGCTTTTTCTGCTTCTTTTCGGTCTACGCCATAACCAGAACAAACATCAAGTTGCATTTGAATATCTGAATTAAATTTTGCCTGTGTTTGAACAACATTTTCAGGCGTAAACATATGATAACTTCCATCAATATGACTTTGAAATCTAACGCCTTCTTCTGTTATTTTTCTAAGTTTAGAAAGTGAAAAAACTTGAAAACCTCCAGAATCTGTTAAAAAGTTTTTCTTCCATTGAGAAAATCCATGAAGCCCGCCAGCTTCATTTATTAAATCAGCCCCTGGACGCAAAAACAAATGATATGTATTTGCAAGGATAATATCAAAATCAATTTCTTCCAAAAAATCTTTTGGCATTGCTTTTACAGTTGCATTTGTTCCAACAGGCATAAAAACCGGAGTTTGAACATCCCCATGGGGCAAATGCAAAACACCAGTTCTTGCTCTGCCTTTTGATTTATGTTTAATTTCAAAAAAATTCATATTCTACCTCAATTAACTAAAAACTAAGTTCTACTATACTTTAACAACACAAGACTTCCAACAATAAAGAAGAAAACAGGAAACCAAGCCCCCATAAATGGCGAAATGTATCCGTGTTTTGCCAAAACCATTGTTACCATCATCATAACATAAAATAAAACAGAAGCACCAATACAAGAAGCCAAACTTACAAGCAAAACGTTTTTCTTTGTTTTACCAGTTAATCCAATAGAAACAAAAACAACCAAAAAAACAATAAATGGGAATGAATATTTTTTGTAATATTCCGAAAGTTGCTCTTGATATGGTAAACCTGCTTTTCGTAAGTGATTAATATAAACTTTTGCATCTTTTGTATTTACAGATTGAATATCTACAATGCTTTTTCTAAAAATTTCGTAAGATTCTGTTAACTGCTCCAAAAATTCATTAGAAACCTTAAAAGCAAATTCCACTTCACCATTTTCTTTTACTTTATATTGACTTGCATTAGATAAATCCCAACATTTTTTTTCTTCTGACCAGAAAGCTTCTTCTGCATAAACAACATTTTGCAATATTTTGTTTTCATCTCTAAATACAAAGTAACACCGTGAAAGTTTTTTTAATTCTTCGTTGTATGATTTTGCCTTATAAATTACTTTTCCATTATTAGAAATTACAATTACATCAGAATTGTTTTCGTTTACAGATTTATTCAAAAGTTGATTTTGCAAAATAGTCTTTTTTTCAAAAGTTTTTACAACTAAATTATCTTCAAAAATAAATAGACCAAAAGACATAAAAAAAGAAATAATTAAGATTGGTAAACAAAAATGTAATAAAGAAACCCCAGATGCAAACAAAGCTTCTAATTCATTTGTGGCATACATATTGCTTAGTGTGTATGAAGTAGAAAACAAAATTGCAACAGGAATTGCATACCATACAGTTTTTGGAACATAATTCAACATTACCGTAAGAATATCTTTTACAGTGCAATTATTTTGTAAATAAGTAGCAATGTTCATAAACAAATCTACAAGATTCAAAATTAAGGAAAAGAAAACCAAAGAACCTAAAAAAAGAGGAATTATTTTTTTTAACAAATAACCAACTAATTTCATTTTATTTTTTTATCAATTTAATAAAGAAAATTATACCAAAAATCCCAATAACAAAATTTGGAACCCAAATACACAAAAATGGATCCAATCCTACTTTTTGAACAAATAACTGCCCCATAATTTGCATTGCCCAATAAACAACACAAATCACAATTCCTAAAAACAGACCTATAGTTTGACCATTATGCTTTCCAAATAAAAATGCCAAAGAAAAAGCTAAGAATGCAAAGAAAATTGCCCCAAAAGGAATTGCAAATTTTTTATGAAATTCCATCATCCAAATTCTAAATTTATATTTGTCTGAGGAAGAAGTTTCATTCATAGTATTTTTTAGTTCTTGAATCTCAGAATACAAATCAACAGCTGTCATTTCTCTAGGAGATCTTGACGAAGACCCCAAAATTGAAGAATCAAAAACATTAAAAGTTGCTTTTTTTGATTTTAGCACGTCATAATCTGTTCGTCGTGATTTTTTCATAGACAAAACTAAAGAATCTGACATTTGTAAACTCATCAAAACACCATTTATGTCTGAACCTGATAATTCAGATTCACCAGCAACAATAACTTTATCTGTATCAGAATCT
>JAFXDY010000204.1 GCA_017521105.1 Treponema sp. | reverse complement strand
TTTTCAAATAAACTTGATTTCCCTTACCGTATTTATTATATTTAAATGAGTAATTTTTTAGGAATGGTATAAAATGTCAAAAACAAAAATTAGAAGTACAACAATCCTTGCAGTAAAAAGAGACGGAAAAGTTGCAATGGCAGGTGATGGACAATGTACACTTGGTGAAACAGTTTGCAAAGGAAATTCACGCAAAGTTAGAAAAATTTATGATGGAAAAATTTTAACAGGATTTGCAGGCTCTGTGGCAGACGCTTTTACTTTATTAGACAGATTTGAATCAAAAGTGAAAGAATACAATGGCGATATTATGCGTTCTGCTGTTGAGTTGGCTAAAGCTTGGAGAACAGATCGTTCTTTGCAAAAACTTGAAGCAATGATTCTTGTGGCAGATAAAAATAAAATTTTATTGATTAGTGGAGACGGCAACGTAATTGAACCAGAAAAAGATTGTATTGCAATTGGTTCTGGTGGAAATTATGCATATTCAGCTGCCCTTGCTTATTTAGATTCTTCAGATTTAAGTGCAAAAGAAATTGCAGAACGTTCATTGCACATTGCAGGAAGTATTTGTATTTATACAAATGAAAATATTATTGTAGAAGAATTGTAATAAAAATTGGAATTGGGAAAATAAAATGGCAGAATTAAAAAATACAGAATTAACACCAAAACAAATTGTAGAAAAACTTGACACATACATTATTGGTCAGGAAAAAGCAAAAAAAGCTGTTGCAATTGCTTTAAGAAACAGATTTAGACGATTAAAATTGGCAGAAGATATTCGTGATGAAGTTGCGCCAAAAAATATTTTAATGATTGGGCCTACTGGTGTTGGAAAAACAGAAATTGCTCGTCGTCTTGCTAAATTGTGCGGAGCTCCTTTCTTAAAAGTTGAAGCTACAAAATATACAGAAGTTGGATACGTTGGTCGTGATGTAGAAAGTATGATTCGCGATTTAATGGCAGTTGGATTCAATGATGTAAAAGCCGAAATGGAAGATGAACTTAGAGAAAAATCTGTGAGCATTGTAGAAGAAAAATTATTAGATTTGCTTTTGCCAGGTTCTAATGAAAAAAAATCTAAAAAATCATCTACAGAAATTAAACCAATGGGATTTTTAACTCAGGCAAATGAAAACGAAATTACAATTGATTTAAACAAAGTTGCTCAAGAAATGGGCAATTTGCAAGAACAAATTAATTTAAGTAATCAAGAAGCGGCAAATCAACAATTATCAGATGAAGAAAAAGCCGAAGAAGAACGCAATAAATCTACAAGAGAAAAGTTCCGTCAGATGTTGCGTGAAGGAAAACTTGAAGACCGTGAAATTGATATGGTTGTTCAGCGACAAAACAGAATGCCAAGCATGGAAATTATTGCAGGTGGTTCAATTGATGATTTGCAAAATAGCATGCAAGGCATTTTGAATATGATGAACGGTGGCGGAAAAAGCAAAAAACGTTCTGTAACAGTAAAAGAAGCAAGAAAAATTCTTACAGAAGAAACTTTGGAAAATATGGTAGACCAGGATAAGGTTTGTGATGAAGCAAAACGACGTGTTGAACAAAGTGGAATTATTTTTATTGATGAAATTGATAAAATTGCAGTTCACGGTGAAAGTCATGGTCAAGATGTTAGTCGCGAAGGTGTGCAAAGAGACATTTTGCCAATTGTAGAAGGAAGTAATGTAAACACAAAATGGGGTGTAATTGATACAACTCATATTTTGTTCATTGCTGCAGGTGCATTTAGTGTTTCTGCTCCAAGCGATTTAATTCCTGAACTTCAAGGGCGTTTCCCACTTAGAGTTGAACTTGAATCTTTGCACAAAGAAGATTTTAAACGCATTTTACAAGAACCAAAAAATTCTTTGATTATGCAATATACATCACTTTTGGAAACAGAAGGTGTAAAATTAAATATTTCAGAAGATGCTTTAGATAGAATGAGTTTTATTGCAGAAGATGTAAATGCTAGAGCCGAAAATATTGGTGCAAGACGTCTTCATACAATTATGGAAAAAGTCCTTTCTGATATTAGTTTTGAAGCAGATGAACATTCTGGAGAAACAATTACAATTGACGCAGCTTATGTAGATTCAAAATTGACAGATGTAGTTCAAAGTGAAGATTTAAGCAGATATATTTTGTAAAAAAAATCTAAAGTAAAAAATTAATCCTCCGAAAATCAGACTAGATGTAAATTTAAATTTTTGGAGGATTAATTATTATGAATTCTTTTTCACGCTCTGTAGATTTGCTACAGCGCGAAATGGACGTAACAAGTTTACGTTACCAAGTAAGCGCAAATAACTTAGCAAACTCAGAAGTTCCAAATTTTAAAAGAAGTGTTGTTAATTTTGAAAGCGAATTAAAACGAGCTTTTGAATCTGAAGCCGCAGCAAAAAACGGTTTTAAATTAGCAACAACAGACAGCCGACACATTCAAATTAATACTCCAATAGATTACCGCACAGTTGAACCACGTCGTGTAACAGATTATCTTTCAACAGCAAAAGCAAATGGAAACAATGTTGATGCAGAAACAGAAGCAAACAACATCTTACAAATCCAAATGCAATATCGTTTACTTACACAACTTGCACCTTGCAAAC
>JAFXDY010000203.1 GCA_017521105.1 Treponema sp. | reverse complement strand
GCAGCATCTTTACGGAATACCAAATATAAAAGATTTCCGTTTTTATCTACAATTGGAAGTTGATTAATTTTATTTTTCCAAATGATTTCGTTTGCTTCTTCTAAAGTAATTCCATCTTCAGCTTTAACTAAATCTTTTAAAGCTGTCATGTATTCACTAACTTTTGCACCTTCTGCACAGTGATTAATTCTAAAGTCTCTTTCTGTAATAATTCCCAAAAGTTTTCCGTTTGCTTCACCGTTTTCTGTAACAGCTACAGTTGAATGTCCAGTTTGTTCAATAAGAGAAACTAATTCAACCAAAGTTTGTTCAGGACGAATATTTGTATCTGATGTTACAAAACCAGCTTTATAAGCTTTTACTCTTGCAACCATTGCAGCTTGATTTTCAATTGTTTGTGAACCGTAAATAAAAGAAATTCCACCTTCTTTTGCAAGGGCAACTGCAAGTTTGTCATCAGAAACAGATTGCATAACTGCCGAAGTAAAAGGAATGTTCATTGTAAGAGGACAAGGTTCCCCATTCTTTTTGTTATAACGAACAACTGGTGTTTTTAATGAAACGTTTGCTGGAATGCAATCAGGACCTGTGTAACCAGGGATTAGTAAATACTCATCGAATGTGTGTGATGGTTCCTCAAAGAAAAATGCCATAATTAAACTCCTTAAAAAAAAAGCACACTAATGAAAACATTAAAAGGGCTTTTTTTTTTGACAGGAACTGTCTACAACAAATCCTATCAAAAAAATCTTTTTAAAAAGTTTACAACGAAACCTTGTGATATAATTTTATAAAATTATTACTTTTGAATAAACTGAATGTTTATATTAATCGTTGATTATAAAGCACAATTAATTTGAGGTCAAGTAGCAATTCTATTTTTTTATTTTTTTTAATTTTCAAAAGGATAAACAAAATTCCATGAAGCACGCAAAGCATCCATTGTTTTACATAAAATTTCAGATTGAACAAATGGATATTTTTCACATTCAATTTTTCCATCTAAAATACAATCTGTGGCTTCAATTATTTCAAATTCATAACCATTCACAATAAATGGAAGATCTATTGTTTCTGTTACTTTATTTTCGTTTCCCCATTCAGAATCAAATTTATGAAGTTGGGCTTTTTGAGCCATAAAAAAGTTTTCTGTGGTAATGTACCCTTCAGTTCCATAAATTATTGCATCATGAGTTGAACTTGCAGCTGTCATATCACAGGCACTTTGAAAAGAAGTTGTTACCCCATTTGTAAAAGAAATATTTACACTGTTCCAAGCATCAATATTATTTTCCATTCTTACATTGGAACTAAAATCCAAAATTGGCTCAAAATTATTTAAGAAAAATGCATAGAATAAATTATAAATTCCCAAATCTAACAAAGCACCACCTGCAAGTTCTGGAGCCCACAATCTGTGATTTTCATCAAAAGGAATTCTATTACAGAACCGAGATTCAATATGTTTTAATTTTCCAATTTTACCTTGTTCAATCCAATCTTTTATAGCATTTACAGTTGGATTAAATGCAGTCCACATTGCTTCCATAAAGAAAAGATTATTTTCTTTTGCTGTTTGAATCATTTTATTTAATTGAAAATAATTACATCCTGCAGGTTTTTCGCACAAAACATGTTTATTATGTTCCAAACATTGCATTACAGAGTCAAAATGAAAGGCATGAGGATTTGAAATATAAACAGCATCTACTTCTGGATCATTTAATAGTTCTTCATAAGATCCATAATATTTTTGAAATCCCCATTTTTCGGCAAAATCTTTTGCACGATCTAAATCGCGACTCCCAACTGCATAAAGTTTTATTCTTCTGTCAAAACACTTCATTGCAGCAGCCATACTATTTGCAATAGAACCTGGAGCTAAAATTGCCCAATTAACATAATCTTTCATGAGTTTAATTTTAGTTGATTTTTGATTTGAATGAATATAAAAAGTCTAAAAAAATTGTATAAAAAGAGATAAAAAGACAAGGGGATGTCTAATAAGTAATTTTCATGTCATTTTCGGGCTTGACCCGAAAATCTAATTCTATATATAGCAAGAATTTAGAGATTGTCGTATCAAGTACGACAATGACATTTTAAACTTTTTAGGCAGCCCCTTATAAAAAATATTACTCTGTTGGTCTTTTTTTGAAGGATTTGCTATCTAAGATTGCTTGTCCTTCACCAATTTCTTGTTCCATTAATGCACGAGCTTTTAATGGAAGACCAAACAATGTAATAAATCCTTCTGCATCTTTGTGGTTGTAAAGTTCTCCAGTTGTGAAAGAAGCCAAACTTTCGTTATAAAGACTATATTTTGAACCACTTCCAGCACCACGGATTTGACCTTTGCAAAGTTTTACTTTTGCCCAACCAGTACAAGTTTCTTCTGTTTTATCAACAAAAGCCATACAAGAATCAAACAAAGTTGTAAACCATTTTCCGTCGTAAATAAGTTCTGCAACTTTTAAAGAAACTTGCTGTTTGTAGTGGTAAGTATCTCTGTCCAAAGTAAGGTGATTCATCATTCTGTGTGCAAAGTAAAGAATTGCTCCACCTGGAGTTTCGTAAACACCACGGCTTTTCATACCAACACAACGGTTTTCACAAATATCTACAAGACCAACTCCGTTTCTTCCACCAATTTTGTTTAATTCAGTAAGAAGTTCAAGAGCGTCCATTTTTTTGCCGTTTACAGCAACTGGAATACCTTTTTCAAAATCAATTGTAACATACTCACCTTCTACAGGTGCTTCTTCTGGAACAACTGTATTTTGGAGCATGTGTTTGTAATTTGGTTCGTTTTCTGTTTTTTCAAGTTCCAAACCTTCGTGAGAAAGGTGCCAAATATTTTCGTCGCGAGAATATGATTGGTCTTTTTTCATTGGAACTTCAAGTCCGCGGTCTTCAAGATATTTAATTTCAGCTTCGCGGCTGTCCATGTTCCATTTGTCGTCACGCCATGCAGCAATTACTTTTAAATCTGGAGCAAAAGCTTTAATTGCCAATTCAAAACGAACTTGGTCATT
>JAFXDY010000202.1 GCA_017521105.1 Treponema sp. | reverse complement strand
TGTTTTGAATGGACAAAATCAAGTCAAAATAATCAGGGGAAAATTGGTCGTCTAAAAAATAGTTCATAAAACAGCCCATTCCAAAACGACATGTGTATGTGTGGCTGCTTTTGATCCAGGTTTTGGAAAGTTCTAAAAGTTGTGGAAGGTTTTTCTTAAAAGTTTTTGGTTTAAAACTGTCGCAAGTTGCCCAATTGTCAATAAAAGGCAAAAACTTTTGGGTTTGTAAAACGCATTCAGAAAAATCTTTGATTTGTTCTATTAAAAATGCATGCAGATTATTTTCTTCGTAATATTTGTGGGGAAGTTCCAAAAAAAAGTTACTTACAAGTTCAAAATTGTTTTTGAATAAATCTTTTGCCAAAGTTCGAATAACAGGAATGCGAACTCCTATTATTGATTCAGGATTAATTGTTGGCATAAGTTTTGAGTGAAATTCTTTGTATTTTAAATCTTGATTTTGAAACAGTATTTCTTGGATTTTTGTCATAATGATTTATAAATTACAATTTTATAGCTTTTGTTGCAATGGAAGAGTTTATGTAATTATCTAAAACGGTACCGCCAATATCTTCGTAAAATCCTATGATTGCAAAACCAGCTGCTATTTGACCTTGGATTTGGTCTTCCAAAGTGTGGCTCCAAATGTAGCCGCCACTTTCTACAATTTGCTTGATTTCTGGATCATCCAGATGGTCAATATCAGCATATGGAATTGAATATTTTACTTCTAAAATTCCTTGATCTATTTTTCCAGAGTCAAAAATATATTCAATAGGATTTCCAAAACCAGATAATAATAAACCATTCTTTTTTAGAACTCTGGCACATTCTTTCCAAACGGGTAGAACATTGTCAATGTAGCCATTTGACCAAGGATGAACTATACAATCAAAAGTTTCATCTTCAAAAACGGACAAATCTTGCATATTTCCTTGAACAGTTTTGATTTTTAGATTGTCTCTAAGGGCAACATAGTTATCTTTTTCCAATTGTTTTGTACTATTATCAAAAACTGTAACGTCAGCACCTGTTGCCGCCAAGATTGGACCTTGTTGCCCGCCACCACTTGCCAAACACAAAATCTTTTTGTCTTTTAGATTTTCTGGAAACCATTCTTTTGGCACTGGTTGTGTTGGAGTTAACACAATGCTCCAATTTCCTTCTTTTGCGTTTTGTACCATTTCCTTTGTTACAGGAATTGACCAGATATCATTATTTTCTGAACGTTCGTCCCAAATTTTGCTATTTTCTTCTACGTAACTCATATAATTTTTCTCCTGTTATTTATTTTACCACAAATCTTTTCGTGATTGAATTCCTAGTTTTCAAAAATTGTTGAAAGGTAGGCCTGCCTGCGAGCTTTCTTGCGTTAGGGTATGGAGCACCGCCGAAGGCGTTCGTGGAAGTTTTGAGCGAAGCGAGGAAATTCCACGAATGGAGCGAAAGCGGAAGTGCGGAACACCCGACCTGTAGCGACTGAAAGGAGCGGAAGGGAACGCCCAAAAGAAAAAATCTATAAGGTGCAAAATTAGTTTAAATCAATTTTGACACTTTTCTATTCCCATTTTGTCTATTATTATAAAATCAAGATCTTAAAGAAAAAAATTGAACGTTCAAAAGTGAAAATGAGAGGTAAAATTATGAATGAACTTACAAAATGGGTTATTAATAAAATTGAAAAGGAATATAAGGATGATGTTGCACTTTTGATTGGTATTAAGGGGCATTCTACAGATGGGGATGGACACGGGGAATGTTTTGATTTTTTTGTTCCGGAAACAGAGAGGGCAAATGAACTTGCAGAAACTTTTATAATTGATGGAATTGGGCATGATTTGTATCCACGTTCTTGGGAGCGTCTTGAAAATTCTGTGAATTTGGATGATATGCCTTTGCTTTTAGACAAAGCGATTGTTCTTTATGCACGTAGCCAGAAAGATGTTGAGCGTTTTGAAGATTGTAAAAAGAGAATGATTCAAAATTTGAACAAGGATGCTTTTGTTTATGGAAAGGCGTTGGAATATATGGATAAGGCTTTGGACATTTACCGCACAATGATTTTTGAAGAAAAATTATATCGTGTTCGTTCGGAAGCGGATTGTATTCATGAATGTTTATCTAAGGCGGTGGCATTTTTGAATCATACATATACGGAATCGGCAATTTATAGCGAAAATCAGGCGTATAATGGGGAAGATGAAAATAGAATGTATTTTTGTCCACAGATGAAAATTGTTCCAGATGGATTTTTTGCAAATGCAAGAAAACTTCTTGAAGCTCAAAATGTGGATGAAATTAAAGAAACAGTTTTAAATCTTCTAAAAACAACTCGCTCTTTTATTCTTGAAAGAAAACCTTTGGTTGCAAATTGTGATTCTGCTAGTGATTCAATACGTGATACAGCTTGTGCATCTGATTCAAAAATTAATTTTCAGGGATTGGCTGATTGGTATCAAGAATTAAGTTTGACTTGGCGACGTTTGCGGTATTTTTGCAAAAATAATATGGTTGAAAAAGCTTATAGTGATGCTTGTTATTTGCAGGAAGAATTTTTGTATATTGCTCAGGAATATAAAATTGATGAATTGAATCTGTTGGATTCTTTTGATAAGGAAAATCTTTCACTTTTGGCAGACAGAAGCAATCAGTTGGAAAAGATAATTCAAGATATTTTGGCTGAACATGGAATTAAAATTAATTCTTACAGTTCGGTTAAAGACTTTTTGTCTAAGCGTGGATAAGGAGTTTGATTTGAAATATCGAAATGCAACTGATATTTTTCCAGACGAATTACTGGCGGAAATCCAAAAGTATTCGTCGGGAGAATTGATTTACATTCCAGAATCTGCCCAAACAAAAAAAGGTTGGGGCGAAAAATCTGGTTCACGGGATTTTTACATAAAACGAAATGCCCAAATCCGCCAAAAACATGAAGAAGGAAAATCAATTTCGGAACTTGCCGAAGAATTTGCACTTTCTACAGATTCAATCAGACGGATTTTGTATAGGTGAATGTCCAGAAGAAGACAATTTTTTCTCAATGACAGCTTTTCTTCGGAACACATTGTTTGCATTTGATTATAAAAAATAACGTAGAGCTAATCCCCAGTAAAAAATTATTGAAACTTATATACATATTAATTAAACTAATTTCTATGACAAATAATATTGAACTTGGTTCTGCGCCACTTGGAAAATTGATGGTAAAATTAGCTATCCCATCTATTACTGCTTTTGTAATTAATATTTTATATAACATTGTAGACCGTATTTATATTGGACATATCCCTGGAAGTTCGTCTTTACCTCTTACTGGTGTTGGCATTTGTCTTCCAATTATTACTTTGATTTCTGCATTTTCTTCTTTTGCTGGTAGTGGAGGGGCACCTCTTGCTGCAATTGAGCTGGGAAAATCTGGAAAAGAAAGTGAGGCATTAGATAGGGCAAAACAGTATCTTACTAATGCTTTTGTTATGCTGTTATTTTTTTCTGTAATATTGACTTCTTTCTTTTTTATTTTTAAAGATTCTTTGTTGATGGCTTTTGGGGCAAGTAAAGATACGCTACCTTTTGCTAGTGATTATTTATCTATTTATCTGATTGGAACTATTTTTGTTCAGCTTTCTATTGGATTGAATCCTTTTATTACAGCCCAAGGAAAAGCAAAAACTGCAATGGTAAGTATGCTTATTGGTGCTTGTTTAAATCTTATTCTAGATCCAATTTTTATTTTTACTTTTAATCTTGGGGTAAAAGGAGCTGCAATCGCTACTATTATTAGTCAGGCTGCTAGTGCTATATGGATTTTGTTATTTTTAACAAAAAAATCTACAGTGCTAAGATTGGATATTAGATATATAAAATTTAAATTAAAGACTTGCTTAAAAATTGCTTCTTTGGGAATTTCTCCGTTTATTATGCAATCAACAGAAAGTGCAATCTTTATTATTTTTAATACAGGACTTCAACGTTATGGCGGAGATTTGTATGTTGCCACTATGACAATTATGCAAAGTTTGATGCAGTTGTGTTTTTGTCCTTTACAAGGATTTACATCTGGAATTCAACCAATTATTAGTTATAATTACGGTGCAAAAAATTATAATCGTGTAAAAATGGTAATAAAACGTATGACTTCAATTGGATTTGCATTTACTATTGTTGCTTTTTTAGTGATTACAAATTTTCCTGAATTTTTTGCAAAAATGTTTGCCACAGACACAGCTTTAATTTCTCTTGCGGGGAAAACTGTTCCTGTTTATTTTGGTGCTATGTGGATTTTTGGCATTCAGATGTGTGCACAGACAACATTTGTAGGATTGGGAAAAGCAAAAATTTCATTATTCATTGCACTTTTACGAAAAGTTATTTTATTAATTCCTTTGGCTTTAATTTTGCCATTATTCTTTGGAGTTGATGGAATCTTTTGGGCAGAACCAATTGCCTCAATGTCTTCTGCAATAACTTCTGGAATTTTATTATTCTTTTGTTACAAAAAATTAAAGTAGGAATAAACGATGATAAAAGGGAGAGGTAAAATTATGTTGATTTCTTTAATTGTTTTGGGTGTGCTTGTTTTTGCTTTTTGTGGATTTTTGTTGATTACAAATTATCGGCTTGGAAAAATTCCTGCTATGACTTTTCAAGATACTTTGGAATATGTAACAAAAAATGATTCTAAAACTATTATTACTGTTGGCATCATAAAAAATGGGGAAGTTTCGTACAAAGTATATGGTGAAAATGCAAAAGAGTTGCCTGCAGAACTTTATGTTTACGAAATTGGCTCTCTTACAAAAACTTTTACTGCGGCATTAATCAACAAAGCTGTAAAAGAGGGCAAAATCAATATAGATGATTCTATAGCAAAATATTTGTCCCTTCCTTCCAATAAAAAATATCCAACTATAAAAGAACTTTTGACCCATACTTCTGGATATAAAAGTCATTATTTTGAACGTTCCATGATTAAGAACTTTTTTAAAGGACGAAATGATTTTTATGGAGTTTCAAAAGATTCGGTTTTGAAAAAAGTTTGCAAAATATCTTTAAAAAAAGATGATTATAAATTTAATTATTCCAATTTTGGTTTTGCAGTTTTGGGGCTAGTGATTGAAAATGTTTATAATTGTGATTATGTAACTTTATTAAATGATTTTGCTCAAAAGGAATTAGGATTATCTTCAACAAAAATTTCTGATAAATCTGGAAATCTTGGGAATTATTGGGATTGGGATAAAAATGATGCTCACTTGCCAGCGGGAGCAATTACATCAAATATAGAAGATATGCTTTTGTACGCAAAAATGCAACTTGAAGAAAAATCTCTTTTTGATGATTGTCACAAAAGCCTTAAAAAAGTTGATAGCTCAAATAAAATGTCAAAATCTATAGGCGTAAATATTGATGAAATTGGTATGTCTTGGATAATTGATACAGAAAATAATTTCCTGTGGCACAATGGTGGAACTGGTCATTATAATAGCTATCTTGGATTTAATAAAAAAACAGGAAACGGTGTTGTTGTGCTTTCAAACCTTTCTCCAATGAAAAAAATCCCTGCGACAGTAATTGGTATAAAATTGCTGAAAGAACTAGAGGAAAAAGGAAAATAGGAGCAAAAAAATGAAAATAGCAGTAATTCATGGACAAAACTACAAAGGAAGTTCATACAATATTGGCAGAATGATTGCAAACAAAATTACTAGTGATGACAAAATTGTGGAATTTTTTCTGCCAAAAGATTTGAATCATTTTTGTGTTGGCTGTTATAAATGTATAGATAATCCTGAAACTTGTCCTTTTTACCAAGAAAAAAATAAAATTATGAACGAAATAGAAGCTGCTGATGTGGTGATTTTTACCACTCCAACATACTGTATGCGTTCTTCTGCACCTATGAAAACTTTTATTGATTTAACTTTTAATTATTGGATGTCTCATAGACCAAGAAAATGCATGTTCAGTAAAAAAGCTATTGTCGTTTCAACTGCGGCTGGGCAAGGAGCAAAATCAGCGGTAAAAGATGTAACAACTGCATTATTCTATTGGGGAATTCCATATATTTTGTCTTACGGAATTAGCGTACAAGCAATGAATTGGAATGGAGTTAAAGAAAAAATAAAACAAAAAATTGAAAAAGACACTTCAAAAATTGCAAAAAAAGTTTTGAGCAAAAAAAATGTAAAAGTTGGAATAAAAACAAAAGCAATATTTATGCTAATGCGAATGATGCAAAAAGCAAATTTTGGTTCAGGTGAAGCAGACAGAAAATATTGGGAAGAAAAAGGTTGGCTAGGCAAAAACAGACCGTGGAAGTAGAAGGAATATTATTCCTAACTATTAGAGTTTTAACAAAGAAATAAAAAGGAGCCCTTTATGTTTTACAACGCAATTGGAGGAAAACAAGACAAAATTGTAACTTACGGTGCAAGTGAAGAAATCGTTTCAAAAATCCCAAATGCAAAACTAAAAACTTACCAAGAGTACGGTCACGCCCTTTACGAAGAAGCCAAAGATTTTAACAATGTGGTTTATGAGTTTTGTTGTGGGGAATAACATTGGTAGATTTACACAGTATGCAAAAATTCCGTTGGAAGTAGTGGTAGTATTTTTGCATTTAAAAAGTCATTTTTATCACGAGTAATAATAAAATCTGCGTTGAAAGAATATGCACATTCGTCTTGTAGGCAGTCCTCAAAATCTTTGAAGTTTTTTCTTTCAATGGCGGCTTTGATATGAGATTTATCGATTTGTGCAATTTCAAAGGAATTTAAAAGGGAGGAAATGATTTTTCGGCATTCTTCGTCCGAAAGATGTTTTCGTAAAACATACCAAAGTGTTGATAATGAATGAGCAGCAATTACTCCGTGAATTTTTTGAGAATAACACAAATCAAATACTTTGTACGAATCTTGAAAGAAAGGTTCTCGTTTTAAAAAAACATCAAGAATAATATTTAGATCAATTAGGATTTTATTTCTTTTCATCATTTTTACCATCTTCATAATAAGATTTAATTCCATGAATGTATCTTTCTTCCAAAGCTTCTGCAATCATTTCTTTATAATAAGGATCTTTATCTGCTGGCATATCTGGAAATTTTATACTTCCCACAAGAGACTGCAATTCTTTCCATGCTTCTTTTCGGCGTTCTTCTTCTTTTTCGTCATAGAGTGGAATTAGTTGGAAGCGTTGTCCTTGGAAAAAACTTTGTTGAATATTTTCTGGAGTATCAATTTGAATTGCCTTTCCGTCAAAATAACCTTGTATTGTAATTTTGT
>JAFXDY010000201.1 GCA_017521105.1 Treponema sp. | reverse complement strand
TGCCGAAATCATATTTTTTACAGCAATTGGACTATCACTTTCAAAAACGATATTTGGATGAATATGTTCTTTTTTGCACAATTTGTCGCAAATTGCTCTAAAATGTTTTGCTCCAGAAAGCGATATAAAATCTTCATTTTTTACTTCTTCCAGCGATATTTCATTTATGTTTTGAAATCTGGCATTATTTGGCACAATCAGAAAAATTTCTTCATTACATACAAAAATTTCATCGTGATTTTGTAAAGATTGATTATAAAAAAGTTTTGTTGTTACACAAATATCACATAAATCATCTGTTTCGTTTTGGCTAACTTGAAAATGCACTTCATCATCAATTTTTTTATATTCAATAATTGCCCGAGTAACTAAACTAGACGCCGCTAAAACATTTAAATGAATTGTGGCGTTTTCCATTTTTGCCATAGTTTGAAGTTGCTCTGGCAAATCTAAAATCCCAGTTAAAAGAGGTTTTAGCTTTTCGTAAAAATACCTTCCATATTCAGTTAAAACAATATTTCGACCTTTCATCCCAAAAAGTGGAACTTCTAGTTCTTTTTCTAATCTGTGAATAGTCTGAGTTAGTGCAGGTTGAGCAATGTGTAATTCTTCTGCTGCCCGAGTGATGTGTTGAAGTTCAGCAACTTTTAAAAAATACCTTAATTGAGTTAATTCCATAATATTAAAGTTATAACTCCTCTTTTAATCCATAAGTTAAAATGTATTAAAACTATTGTAATAATATATTATACATTAATGATTTTTTTGTATATAGTTTTCTCAATAAAATTAGAACAAAAGGAAAAGCTATGAACGATTTTTTAGAAGCAATGATGTTGATTTGTTTTGGTTTATCTTGGCCAATATCCTTAATAAAAAACATAAAATCTCATTCAGCAAAAAATATGAGTTTTAGATTTACTGTTTTAATTATTTTGGGATATTTTGCTGGTATAACTTCAAAAATTTTAAGTGGAACAATTAATTATGTATTAATGATTTACATTTTTAATGTAATTGTTGTGTGCATGAATCTGGTTGTTTATTTTGTGAATAAAAAATATGACAAAAAATTAAAGTTGGTTTAAACGCTTTGCTTTTGAGCAAATTTATTTTTGAAAAAAATTGGAGGAAAAAATGAAAAAAATTATGGAATCAAAAAAAAGTCTAAAATTGGGACAAATTGTTTTTTTGGGGTCAACAAAACTAGCAAATATGGATTTGTATGATTATTTGAGAGATACAACTTCATTTTCAATTTATAATGAAAGTGTGCCAAAACTAAAAATTGAAGATTTGGAAAAATGTGTGGAAATGATTTCCAATTTACAACCTTCAAAACTTTTTATTTCAATAGGCGAAGAAGAAATAAAAAATGAAAAATTAGATATTGAAGATTTTATTTCTAAATATGAATGGTTTTTATATAAAATAAATTTAAATTGCAAAAATTGTACTCTATATATTATTTCTTTAAGCGAAGAAAATGATATTGCAAAAGAAGTTAACAGAAGACTTCAAAGACTTGCTGAAGAATGTGGTTGCAGATTTATAAAATTAATTGGAAATTCAATTTGTGATTTTATTTCAACAATAAAAGTGTATTTAAGAAAATTTCCAATTAATTTTGTAGAAGCAATGAGATATAGTTAAACAAAAAGTGATGTCTAAAGTTCTAGCAGGTTGATTTTTTACAGCTTGTGCTAATTATCAATTTGGCTAGAACTATTAGACATAATCAAAAAATTACTTCCATTAATTTTTTATAATTGGATGTTGATCCCTTTTCAAAAAAATGAAAGATTAATAGAATATTGACAATGATTGAGTTTTCAAAAGTTTTAAATATTCAAGAACTTTATAATTACGCAAAACTTGTAAAAGAAAATTCAGAAAAAATGATGTTGGAATTATCTTTTGAACAGACAAAATCAAAAATTCCAGAAGAAAAAAAAGAATATTTAAGAACACTAAACGTTGCTGATGATTGGCTCATAGAATATTGGTGCGATAAAAATATCCGTGGACTTTTGCAAATGCCATTTAGTCGCCACTGGATTATGCACCTGGAAGCGTGTTTGAAAATAAAAAATAAATAATTCTTCGGTAGATTTACACTGCATGCAAAAATTCTGTTGGAAGTAGTGGTAGTATTTTTGCATTTAAAAAGTCATTTTTATCACGAGTAATAATAAAATCTGCGTTGAAAGAAGATGCACATTCGTCTTGTAGGCAATCCTCAAAATCTTTGAAGTTTTTTCTTTCAATGGCGGCTTTGATATGAGATTTATCGATTTGAGCAATTTCAAAGGAATTTAAAAGGGATGAAATTATTTTTCGGCGTTGTTCATCATCACATATTTTTCTTAAAAGATACCATAAGTTTGAAATGGAATGGGCTGCAATAATGCCTGAAATTTTGTGAGAATAAATCATGTCAAAAATCTGTTTTGTTTCAGATTTATAAAAAGGTCTTTCTGCAATATAATCTAAAATAATGTTTGTATCTAATAAAACTATCAAAATTATCTCTCCTTGTTTATATTTTGTAATGAAATCAAATGATAATCTGATTTTTTTTCTTTTTTTAATCTTTTAAATATTTTTCTTCCAAAGCTTTGTATAATTCTTCTTTTACATCAAAATCATCTGGCACTTTTATACTTCCCACAAGAGACTGCAATTCTTTCCATGCTGCTTTTCGGCGTTCTTCTTCTTTTTCGTCATAGAGTGGAATTAGTTGGAAGCGTTGTCCTTGGAAAAAACTTTGTTGAATATTTTCTGGAGTATCAATTTGAATTGCCTTTCCGTCAAAATAACCTTGTATTGTAATTTTGT
>JAFXDY010000200.1 GCA_017521105.1 Treponema sp. | reverse complement strand
TTCTGCAGAATAAAGATTTACAGGTGCAGGATTAAATGCATACAAATATCTTAATTCAAGAATTTTTCCTTCTACTTTTGGAATAGAAACTTCAACAGAATTATTAGACTTTAATTTTGCCTTTGTTTCAACAAAATCAACTTTTCCATCTTTTTCAAACAAAACTGTAAATCCAAAAATTGCTTTTCCTTTTTTACAAAGATTTGCAGCTTTACCTTTTACAGCAAAGGCTTTTAATTCAGAATTAAAACAATTATATTTTACAATCCAAGATTCTTTGCAAGTTTCCAAAGAATCAAAAGCAGGCGCAGGCGAATAATTTTTTTCATAAGCAATACGCAATGCTTCTTTTGCTGCTCTTGTTCCAACAGTCAATTTTTTTTCTGGATGCAAATCATTCCATTCACCAGCGTCCAAACAAACTGCACATCCAACATTTTCTAATTCTCTAGTCAAATTGCATTGAGTCATGCGAAGTTCTGCCCAACCATCACTAACCGCAGATTTACCTTCATCAAATCCATCGCACCAGTTTGGAAGTTGCACAACAATAAATGGAAAATCTTTTTTAGAATAAGCAAATTTTTGACGCCACAAAGCAATCATATTTTTTAAGAAATCACCATAAACATTCCATCTACCACCGTCAGATTCACCTTGATACCACAAAGCGCCTCTTACACTGTGATTAAAACATGGGGCTAACATTCCATTGTACAATGCAGTAGGAAGCCATTCAAAAAAGATTCCCTCTGGAGAATTTTCAACTTTACATCCAACTTTACAACGCCAAGTTCCAGAAATATCAATTAAAACACCATCTTTTGGCATATCAATTTTTTTTGCAGGAATTTCTACGTTTCTTGTGGCAACAGGGCAAATTTTTACGTCGTCAGTAAAAATGTAATATGGCTTTTCTTGGTAAAATCTAACTTTTCCCCAACTTCCATTTTTTTGAACTCTTAAAGTAATTGTGTTTTCACCTTCTTTTAAAGTTCCAGCAGGAATAACGTATCTTCTTGGAGGATAACTATAAGGAGTTTCGCCAACAAAAGTTCCATTAATATAAACTTTGTCTGCATCAACAATTGTTCCAAGCCAAATCCAAGATTTTTTTGAATTAAGCTTTTCTGCTTGAGCAGCAGTTAAGTTTACAGATTTTTTAAGCCAAACAATTCCAGCAGAATCCAATTCATCAATAAAACCAGGAATTGTACAAGATGACCAATCATTATCAATAGAAGAAACTGGAATTTCTTGCCAATTTTCTTTTAAACCTAAATCACTATCAAGAATTTTTTGAGCCCATTCACCTTGAGATTTTGCAACACTTGCTTTTTTGTCTTCAATATTTTTTGGATCTTCATAAATTTTTAATGTAGCCAAAAATTCTTCTTGATTCATTTTTTCCAAAACTTCTTTGTTTACCCAAGAATTAATTGGAGAACCACCTTGTGCAGGATTAATAATTCCAACTGGCACGCCTAAATCATTTTGGAGTTTTTTTGCAAAAAAGTAACTTGTTCCAGCCATATTTGCAAGGTGCTCTGAACAAGCACAATTCCACTGAGGATTTTCTACAGAATCTTTTTCGCCATCAAAAGCATAAGTAATTGGAACTGTAATAATTCTAATATTTTGGTTTGCAGGAAGTTCAAATTCTTCTCTGTACGAAAAATACATTCTAGACATTGGAAGTTGAGCATTAGACTGTCCCGAACTTACCCAAACTTCACCAACGTACACATCTTTAAATAACGCTTCGTCGCTTCCAGAAGAAATTTTTAATTCAAAAGGACCACCAGCATCTCCAACTTCAAATTCAATTTTCCAATTTCCTTCTACATCACAAACCGAAGAAAAATCAGCATTTCTAAAATTTAATTTTACTTGGGAATTAGCATCTGCTGTTCCAAAAGCACAGTTTTTCATTCCACGTTGCAAAACCATGCCATTTGCATAAAGTCCTTTTACTTTTAAGCTCATTTTATAACCTCATTTTAAACTGATATACTAGTATTTCACCATTATATAACTTTTATTTACAATGTCCAATCTTTTGAAAAATCTTCATACTTAAACCAATCAAAATCAGCATAAAAATCTTTCTTTGTAAAATCGCCACCAGAAACCGCAAACATACCAATCACAGTTCCAACAAATCCGCCAGCTTTTTCCACACTCAAAATTGAAGCATCAATATTTTCTGCCAAAGTTGTAAGATTTTTGTCATCATTACCATATTCAAATCTGATGCTTTGTTTTTCTGCAACAACTTTTAAAATTCCACAAACTTCTTTTGTTCCACCAGTGTAAACATCTTCGGCAAGCAATTCTTCATTTTCACCAGCACATTTTATCAACTGAATGCGAACAATTTTTCCAGTTAATTTAAACTGAACTTTATAGTAGAATTTTTCATTTTGGAAACAAATTAAACCAGCACTATCATTATCATTATTAAAGTTAGTGCACAACTTTGCATAAGCTTTAAAACTAAATGAAGTTTGACGTCTTGCAATAAAACTTACATTATCACCATCAAAATCAGAACCACCATAAAGTCTTAAGTTGCCAAGATTTTCTGTGCAATTAATATAGTTTTTATCAATTCGGCGCAAACCAAGCCAGTACATATCAAGATTTTCTGAATTAAAATCGTCTTCTTTTGGGAAATTCACAGCATTTTTATCGCCAATTTCTCTTTTAGAAACGTTTCCTTCTATTGTATAAGCATTTTCAACAAGTCCAGTTTGCCAACTTGCCACAGGCCAGCCATCTTCCCATTTTACAGGAACAAGGAAAGTTTCACGGCCCATATTACAACAACGATTTTCACCTTCACCATAAGGACGACTTGCCAAACAAACCATCCACCAGCGATTGTTGTTATCACAGAATAAATCTGCGTGACCAACATAAACTACACCCGCAGTTTTTCCCAAATGTCTGTGAGTTAAAATTGGATTTGATTTTTTTCCTTCCCATTCGCCGTCAATTGTTGCACATCTTGCAACACAAACTGCGTGATCAGGTCCAGTTCCACCTTCTGCATGAAGCAAATAATACATTCCGTCAATTTTGTAGATATGAGGACCTTCTGGCCAAACACAATCTTTTAATGCACCACGCCAAATGCCTTTTGAATCTCCAAGCAATTTTCCAGTGTTAATATCAATTTGTTGAATCCAAATTTCCCAGTTTCCGTTATATTTACAACCTTCTGGAGCAGGTCTTGTTCCAATGTACCAAACAGTTCCGTCATCATCAAAAAACAAAGAAGGGTCAATTCCTTCTGCACCTTCAATAACAATTGGATCTGACCAAGGTCCTTCTGGCTTGTCTGCTGTAACAAAAAAGTTTCCAATTCTATCAACTTGTGTACAAATACAATAGAATTTTCCATTATTATAACGAATTGTAGGAGCAAAAAGACCTCTAGAAACTCCTTGCCCGCTAAAATTCAATTGAGAATCTCTGTCAATAACATTACCAATTTGTGTCCATTCACAACAATCAGAACTTTCAAAAATAGGAAGTCCTGGGAAATACGAAAATGATGAATTTACAAGATAAAATTTTCCGTTTGCCACACAAACAGATGGATCTGGGTAAAAACCAGATAAGATTGGATTAATAATTTTCTTACTCATAATATCATTGTATCAGCAATTTTTAGTTTTTAAATAGTATTTTTTCACTATTTTACAGTATAATTGTCTAAAAAAATAAGGAATCATGAATGGCAAAACAACGAATTGATAAACTTCTTTCACACCAAGGATTTGGAACTAGAAAAGATATTAAAAAATTGCTTCGGCAGGCGGATGTTTTTCTAAATGGAAAACAAATCTACGATCCTTCAATTACAATTGACCCACAAACTGATGTTTTGACAATTGATAATGAACAAATTGATTTTACAGAACATTATTACATTATGATGAATAAAGTTGCTCATACAGTTTCTTCAAACAAAGACGGAGAGCATCAAACAGTTTTTGATTTACTTGACGAAAGTTTTCATACTCCATATTTGGAAGAAAAACTTCACCTTGTGGGTCGCTTAGACATGGACACAGAAGGACTTTTGCTTTTTACAACAGATGGCGAGTTAACTCACAAATTGATTTCCCCAAAATCAAACATAAACAAAACTTATTTTTGCGTTTTAGAAAAGTCAGAATCAGAAGAACATAAAAAACAAATTGAAGAACTTTTTTTACAAGGAATTGAAGTTGGACCAGAAGATAACGAACCAGGCTTCAAATGTCAAAGTGCAACAGTAAAATGGGCAACTTCGGAACAAATTCAAAAATGGTTAGATAAAAGCACATACCCAAAAGAAAATGTTTTGGAAAACACAACAGTTGCATTGCTTACAATTTCGGAAGGAAAATATCACCAGGTAAAAAGAATGTTCCAAGCAGTACAAAACAAAGTTGTTTACTTAAAAAGACTTTCAATTGGAAATTTAAAATTAGACACAACTTTGCAACCTGGCGAATACAAATTATTATCTGATGAAGATGTAGAAAAGTTATTTTTATAGATTAAACATTATCATTATTGTACAAGGCTTCAAGATTTTCTCTACATGCAATAAAGGCTTTTCCTAAAAGTGGATCAAAGTGAGTTCCCAATGATTCTTCAATAATTTGGAAGGCTTTATCGTAGCTAAAACTATCTTTGTAGCAGCGTTTGCTAACCAAGGCATCAAAAACATCTGCCAAAGCCATAATTCTAGCTTCAAAAGGAATTTCTTCGCCCTTTAGCCCACAAGGATACCCTTTTCCATCATATTTTTCATGATGATAATGAGCCACATTTACCGCAATTTGCTTAAATTCTAAATCATCAACTTCTTGCAAAACATTAGCAACAATTTTTGCACCAGCCACCGAATGACTTTTCATAATTTCATATTCTTCATCGGTAAATTTTCCAGGCTTACGAAGAATTGCATCATCAACTGCAATTTTGCCTAAATCGTGCATAGGGGCCGCTTTTATCATAGATTCACAAAAAGAAGGAGTCATAAAATTAAAATCAGAAGATTTTTTTAATTCTTCAATAAAAATTTTTACACAATCACTAGTTCTTTTAATATGTCCCCCAGTACTATTATCACGGCTTTCAACCATTGTGGCCATTCCTGTAACAATAGAATTTTGAATAGACAAAATCTTTTTGTTTTTTGCCTTCAAAGAATCTGTCATATCATTAAAAGAATCTGCCAAAATACCAAAGGAATCTGTTGTTACAATTCCAACTCTTTCATCATAATTTCCTTTTTCTATTTTTTTTGTAGCCTCTTGCAACTTTTTCAAAGGGTTTTCAAAATAATCATACAAAACAAAAGTAATAGCAACAGAAACAACTAACAAAATGGAAAAAACAATAACACAATTTTTTTCAACTGACAAACCATTATTTACCACTGTTGTAAGATAAACCATAGAAACATAAATTAAGGGGAAAATTAAAGCTGTAATGTAAAAAACTACAAAAATAAATTTTAAGGATTTTCCCTTTACTTTTTCAAATCTTTCAAGATGACCTTCTGCATAATACTTTGGCAAAATAACTCTTCTATGCAAAGTTTCCATTGTAAAAAATGCCAATGAAAAACTCATCATCATTTGCAAAGAAGTGTACATTAGAGATGTCAAAATAACAGGAAGAATGCTCATGTGATAACTAGATTTTATAATAATCATAGAAATCACTTCATAAACAAAATAAAAAGCCCATCCACTTATTCCACAAACAGAAAACGCAAAAGGCAAATTAATAAACCTATAATCAAACTTCTTTGGATTATCATTACCAGCATACAACACACATAACAATGCAGGAAGAACAAAAGAGCATACATTTATGAATAAGTTAAAACCAGGACGATCATTCATATATAAAGACCAGGCTTCGCTATAAAAAACTTCCATTACAGGCATTTTTAAGAAATTTGGAAAT
>JAFXDY010000199.1 GCA_017521105.1 Treponema sp. | reverse complement strand
TGTAAGACTAAATTTTACTTCCGAAAGAGCTGGAATTCCAGATTTTCCATTTGCTGCAAGTTTGTCGTACATTGGATGCCATTTTCTTGTAAAGGGAAGTGAATAGATTTTGTCCATTTCTTCTGTGGAAAGTGGCATTGCAGGAGGATTTTGCACAACAAATCTTGAATCAGTTTTTTCTATTAAAATGTCTGCGTTTATGGCGTCTGTGTTTTGTTCTTGAATCAAATAGCTTAGGGCGTATTTTTGTTTTGATTCAGGAGTGTCGTTTTTTACTTCTTCAAAAGAAGGAAGATGGATGAAGTTTTTGTTTTTCGGGAATGACAGGTTTGTGGAATTTTGCAATGCCGCAATATCAGATTCTTTTCCTGTGTACCAGCAAGTTCCACGAACGTTGCGAATCTCTCTGGCAGTTTTTCCGTCTTTTAATTGATTTGCAATTTCTATGATTGCTCGTTCGCCCATTCCGTAAATTAATAAATCGGCTTTGCTGTCTAACAAAATTGAACGTTTTACGGTGTTGCTCCAATAATCGTAGTGAGAAAATCGGCGAAGGCTTGCTTCAATTCCGCCGATGATTATATTTGTTCCTTTGTATGCTTGACGAATTGCTCCAACGTAAGTTGTAAGGGCTCTGTCTGGTCTGTGGCCTTTTTCGCCACCGTGAGCGTAAGCATCTTCTGAACGAGGTTTGTTGTTGGCAGTGTAATTACTGACCATGCTGTCCATTGCTCCGCTAGAAACTAAAAATGCCAAACGAGGTTTTCCAAAAATCTTAAAACTATCAGGATTTTTCCAATCTGGCTGAGCTAAAATTGCAACAGAAAAACCGTGAGATTCCAAAAGTCTTCCTAAAAGTGCAGCGGCAAAACTTGGATGGTCCACGTAACCATCTCCGCTAACAAATACAAAATCAACTTCAGAAAGATTGCGGTCTTTTAAATCTTGTGGTGTTGCAATTAAAAAATCATTCATAATCAAAATTATACTAAAAATCACCTTTAAAAGATACAGAAACTTCTATTATAATAATATTATGGAAGATTCAATTATTCATTTTGAAAGCGATTACATGGAAGGTTGTCATCCAAAAATTTTGGAAAAAATTGCACAAATTAATTTTCAAAAACAAGTAGGATACGGACAAGATGATTTTTGCCAAAGTGCAAAACAAAAAATAAAAGATTCCCTTGGAAAATTTGGAAAAGACGCAGAAGTTCATTTTTTAGTTGGTGGAACTCAAACAAATTCAACTGTAATTTCTTGTGTTTTAAAACCTTGGCAAGGAGTTGTAAGTGCAAAAAGTGGGCATATTGCGGTTCATGAAGCTGGGGCCGTTGAATATACAGGGCACAAAGTGATGGAAATTGGTCACAAAGATGGAAAAATCCAGGCGGAAGAATTACAAGAATATTTGCAAACTTTTAAGGATGATGGAAATAATACTCACATGGTGGAACCTGGAATGGTTTATATTTCCCATCCAACTGAATACGGAACGCTTTATTCAAAAGACGAATTAAAAAATATTAGTGCGGTTTGTAAAAAATATGATATTCCGTTGTTTTTGGACGGAGCTAGATTGGGCTACGCTCTTGCAAGTTTTGAAACTGATGTTACTTTGCAAACAATTGGGGAATTTTGTGATGTTTTTTATATTGGCGGAACAAAAGTTGGGGCAATGTTCGGTGAAGCGGTTGTGATTACAAAAAAAGATTTAATTCCACACTTTTTTACAATGATAAAACAACACGGTGCTCTTTTGGCAAAAGGTTTTTTGCTTGGGGTTCAGTTTGATACTTTGTTTACAGATAATTTGTATTTTGAAATTTCAAAAAATGCAATTGAAACTGCAATGTACTTAAAACAAAAAATGTTAGAAAAAGGCTATAAACTTTATTTGGACTCTCCTACAAATCAACAATTTTTTATTGTAGAAAACGAAAAACTTAAAAAATGGGACGAAAAAATTGGCTACTGTTTTATAGAAAAATATGATACCACTCACACTGTTGTTAGATTTGCCACAAGTTGGGCAACAAAAATGGATGATGTGGAAAGGTTAATTGAAAATTTAGAATGATGAATGAAGATTAATTCAGAAGTCGGAATTCAGAGGAAAAAAATGATTGTTAATTCTATAAAAATGATTTTTGCAGGGGTTGTTTCTATTTTGGTTGCTCAGGTTTTGCATTTAGATTTTGCAATTTCTGCAGGCATTGTGGCGATTTTGACAATTCAACCTTCCAAGCGTGAAACTTTTAGCACTGCTATTGCCAGATTTTATGGTTTTGTGATTGCAATTGTAATAAGTTTTGTTTGTTTTAAGATTTTTGGAATTACAACATTTGCATTTTTTGTTTACCTTGCAATTTATGTTTTTGTTTGCCAAAAGTTCAAGTGGTTTTCTTCCATTGTAATGAATTCTGTTTTAGTTTCTCATTTTGTTTCCACAGGTGTGATGAATGGCCAAGCAATTTTAAACGAAAGTTTAATTTTTTTAATTGGAGTTGCCTTTGGAATTCTTGTAAATCTTCATTTGCACAAAAATACAAAACAAATGAACGAATTAAAACAGAAAATTAATGAAAAAATCAAAAATATTTTACAAAGAATGTCCTTACGAATTTTAGACAAGAATCTTGCAAATTATGATGGCTCTTGTTTTGAAGAATTAAATAAAACTCTGTTTTTGGCAATGGAACTGGCAGAACAAAATTACAAAAATCAATTAAAAAAAGACGATTCAGATTTAAATTTCTTAAAAGCACAAAGTCAAAAAGTTGCAGTTTTGTATGAAATGTACAAACGCGTAAAAAATATTCAAACACAACCTCACACCGCAAAAATTATTTCTGATTTTCTACAAAAACTTTCCAACGAATATTCTGCCACAGAAGATTTACAACATTTAAAACAAGAATTTAATTTAATCTGGCAAGAAATGAAAAAACGCCCACTACCGCAAACTCGGCAGGAATTTGAAGACCGTGCCGAATTGTTTACGCTTTTGGAATTGATTGAAGAGTTTTTGTAGGATTAGCAGCAATTGTCACACGGATTGGATTTTGCTAACGCAAAATCGGGGGATGGTGAAGAGCTTACCCGACAATTTTTACAAACCATTTGACAGTGTTACAAACTATGGTATAATACAAGAAAGAAAAAGTAAAAGAGAGTTTAGCGAGTA
>JAFXDY010000198.1 GCA_017521105.1 Treponema sp. | reverse complement strand
TTGTGTCTTCTGGATTGTAGCGGTCTGCATCAATTCCGTTTGTAATTCCTTCAATTTGAATATTTCTTTCATTAAAAATTGAAGAAAGACCTTCTGTACTTGCGTAATTGTGTGGATCTATTAATTCTTTTGCATATTCTTCAGAAACTGTTGTTAAAATTGCCCCCGATTCCTTAGCAAGTAAAAATGGTTCAATTTTTCCATTATTTTGTGCTTTTTCTAAAATTATGCGAGGAAGATTTGTGTACCATTGGGCTTCATCAATGTTA
The DNA here is from genome assembly GCA_017521105.1 of Treponema sp. Lineage (GTDB taxonomy): Bacteria > Spirochaetota > Spirochaetia > Treponematales > Treponemataceae > Treponema_D. The sequence continues at coordinate 5,224 of JAFXDY010000198.1, read as the reverse complement.
TTAAAATAATGATGATATGCAGGACCTGCGTTGTGAATTGTTACAAAAAATCGTGTTTTTGTGTTTGCTACAACTGATGCACTGCTGTTTTTGACTAGTGAAGGAATGCAGGCTGTAGAAGCATCTTGGCAATGAACAATATCTGGCAATTGAGATTTGTTTTTTTGCTCAAAAATAATTTTATAATATTGTGCCACAGCTTTTTGGAACAAAATATCTAAAAATAAAGAATCTGTGTGGCCATGTCCTTTTATATGTTCTGGATTTTGATTTTGTTCATTTGCTGTATAAGTATAAATCCCTTCTTTTTCTGCAAAAGATGGATGATTTACAAAAATTACATTAAAGTTTCCCTCTTTAAAAATGCCTTTTGAATATGTAATTCTTTGATTTGAATTACACAAAGTAACTTCAGTTGTTAAAAAATCAGGTTGAAAATCTTGAATATAATCAAAACTTGTACATTTGTATGAAGGAATAAAAAGTGTTACAGAATGTTTTAATAATGAAAATTCTTTACACAAAGAATAAGTAACATTTTTTACTCCCCCAGCCTCTGAAATTTCTGCACATTCTCTACTAGCAATCCAAAGTTTCATTTTTAAATTTCCCCAACAACTTCTGTTTGTTTTAATTCAGAATCTTCTTTTTGCGAGTTTGATTCAAATTTTGATGAATTGTCATTTTTTTCAAGTAGGTTGTTATTTGTAATTACAGGACTTTCCATATAATTTTTTTTCATTTTATCATAAAGATTGTAATCTGGAACTTTTGATGAAACTAAAGCCAATTGATAAATATCAACTTCTGGAATTTCGTTGTAAGCTCTAATAGAATTTACAATTTCATCACGACGGTAAGATTCAATTGGTAAATAAGGATTATCTTTTAGTTTTTTAAGATAAAAATTTGCAACTAATTGACAAATTGTGTCGCCACAAGTGTTTAAATATTCAGTTAAAGTTGTATTATCAGAAATTTTTCCAGCTTTGTACATTGAAGCAATTTGTTCAGGGGAAACTGAAAGTGTCATAGAAATTGTAAAACTGTAATCAAAATTATTTGGAGAACTGTAGATTGAAGAATAAACTTGCCCAGAAGGTAACGAACCTGATGTGGTTTTTGTAAGATTTGCAGGAGTAACTTTAAAAGTTATTAATTGGGCGTTTGTTGGAAGTAAAAATTCCCAATTCCAATAAAATTCTCCAGGTTGGATAGGTTTTTCGCTTGCTCCATTAAGCTTTGTAACTACAATTCCGCAAGAATCAGGTTCAACTCTAAGCTGAGTCCAACCGATAAAAAATACAGCACCACAAAAAATTAAAAGTATAAAAAAGGCAATAAAAGTTTTCTTCATAGACTTGTTCTCAAAAGTTTAATAATATTATAATAGTATATCAATTTGAAATAAAGGTTTTCAAGTTAATATTAATAAAAAAGATGGCAGAAAATAATAATAAAAAAAAGATTAGTTTTACAGATAATTTAGTGCTCACATATAGAAAACTTCTTTCTTTGATAGTTTTTTTATTTTTATTTTGTCTTTTTTTATGTGTGTTTTACGTTATAGGAAATTATAAAGAATTTTTAGACAGTTCACAAAAGTTGATTTTATCTTGGCTTTCTGTAAGTTCAATTGTTTTAGGATTTTTTTCTTTTATAGGATTAATTGTAAATATTTTGTTAATAATTAAAAAAATTAAAATTAAAAATAGAATTCCTGCATTTTTGTTGATGATTTTTTTTATTTTGTTTAGTATTTTTGCCAATGTGTTTTCCTATTTAGTTAATTATTTATCTTTGGGTTTAACTTTATAATAGATTATTTTGATTTAGGGTTTATTACAAATCCTAAAAACGACCGAGTCAAGGTCTTGAGCGAAGCGTGCCTTGACCGGACGTATTTTTTAGATAAAGGGTTGTATGAGAATTAATTTTTTTCCATTTTTTAGATTTTTTAAAGTTCGTAAGATTGCCTTGCCTCAGATTTTAAAAGAATTTAATCAAATTTTTGTTGATGCAGGATATAAAGCCTATCTTGTTGGTGGTGCTGTTAGAGATGTAATTTTGGGAAGTAAGATTAATGATTATGATGTTGCAACAAACGCTACTCCACAAGATGTAATCAAACTTTTTAAAGTTGTAATTCCAACTGGCATTGAACACGGAACAGTTACAGTTCATTTTAAAAACGAAGAAATTGAAGTTACAACTTTTAGAACTGAAACTGGTTATTCTGATGGTCGTCACCCAGATTCTGTAAATTATGCCGCAACAATTGAAGAAGATTTAAGCCGTCGTGATTTTACAATGAATGCTATTGCAGTTGATTTGAATGATGGAAAAATTGTAGATCCTTATGGTGGACAAGATGATATTGCAAAAAAATTGATAAAGACTGTTGGAAATCCCCATGAGCGATTTATGGAAGATGGCTTGCGACCAATTAGAGCATTAAGATTTGCTTCAAAATTAAATTTTAGTATAGAAAAGTATACATATTTAGAAATATTCAAGGAAGATATTCAAAAAAAAATTACTTCAATTTCTATTGAACGCTTTAGAGATGAATTTAACAAAATTTTAGTTTCTAAAAAGCCTTCTGTTGGGCTAAAACTAATGGAAGAAACTGGAGTTTTAAAGTTGTTTATTCCAGAACTTGCAGATGCTCGTGGTGTAATTCAAGGAGATTTTCGGGGCTTTCATGAGTTTGATGTTTTAGATCATCTTTTTTACGCTTGTGACGGAGCACCTCAAAATAAACTTAATGTAAGAATTGCTGCCCTTTTTCATGATATTGGAAAACCTGCCGTAAAAAAAGTTCTTGTGGAAAATGATGTAGAAACATTTACTTTTTATAATCACGAAAATGTTGGTGAAAAAATTGCCAGAAAAATATTTGTTCGCTTAAAATATTCAAATGCCGAAATTGAAAATTTTTGCCATTTAATAAAAAATCACATGTTTCATTACGAATCAAATTGGACAAATGCGGCAATCAGAAGATTTATTGTGCGAGTTCAAAAAGAAAATTTTGAAGACTTGTTTGATTTACGCCTTGCCGATGTTTACGGAATGCACAATAAAGATGTTAGAAAACACGACACACTTACCTGCCAAAATCTTTTAGAATTAAAAGACCGCATTGATGAAGAACTAAAAAATCAAAATGCACTAAGTTTAAAAGATTTAGCAATCAACGGAAACGACATAATTTCTCTTGGTGGCTCTGGCAAACAAATTGGAATAATTTTAAACCAACTTTTAGATTGCGTTTTGGAAGACCCAGAAATGAACACAAGGGAAAAGTTGTTGGAAGTAAGTAGAATAATTCTGAATTCGGAATTCAGAATTCAGAATTAAATTTTTTCTTTTTTTTTATTCACAGAATGAAGTGTGAAGTGTTTTCCATTTTATCAATTTTATTGGAACCCAGAAACCAAAAATTCCTAATGTAATGATTGATAAAAGAAGCCATTTAATCCAATTTCCGAATAATTGAATGGCTTTACCATCGAATTGTAAACGCTTTCCATTGATTACTGTGTGTTTAATTTCCCAGTTGTAAATCATAGTAAAAGCCCATGGAAAACAAATTCCAATTGTAAAAATTGTAATTAATCCTCCTAAGATTTTCCAACCAATTAATTGGAGTAAACCGCCATCGAAATATGAAGTTTTTTCTTCCATATTTTCCTCCTAAAAATTTATTAAAAAAAATATAAATTATATTTTTTTTATGCACTTATTATATTGCTTACTTTTTTCTAATAATTTAATCATTAGGACCAATTGAAAGTTCTACTGTAAGCCCTTTTATATACCATGTATCTTCACCATCACCCCAAGCATCATATTTTATACACATATTATTTGTACACTCAGATCCATGTACAGTCCAAATGAACGTCTCTCTTACAATGTCTTCATCCCAAGATTCTTCATGCAAAAGTCCATATTTACTTCGTATTGTATTTTTATTTACTACGTTGCTACTATCATTTGTTTTACCAAGATTTTGGATCCCCATCTAACAAATCTGTATTTTCATCGTATAAACAAATTTGAATTACTTTACTATATTGTGAATTAATACGTCTAATTCTTTGGATGTAGTTTTCAAATGGTAATATTACTCCAATATACTCATCTCCAGCTACTTTTTCACTGATTGTAAATGTATCTCCTGAATCTTTGATATGACATGTAAACTCTTCTTCTGTAGTTAATTCTCCATTTCTGTCGGAAAGGTAATAAACCTTACAAACAAAAAGTTTATTTTTGGTAAAATTTACTATTTGAACATTGTAACTATCATAGTAATCTCTATTAACTCCAAAAGAAAATTTTTTAGGACTTGACCATAAATTTAGTATAACAAAACTGAAGAATAAAAAAGAAAATAAAAACTTTTTCATAAAAAACTCCTTATTGAATAAAAATATTATTCTTTTAGTATTAAATTTATTCTAACAGATTTTAGACATAAGTCAAGCGAATAGTTTATTTTTTATGCTGTAAGATTAAATATGAATAATTCAGAAGTCAGAAAATTATTTGGATATAATTTAAAACGGTTAAGAAAACAAAAGAAAATTTCTCAAATTGAATTATCTGAAAAGGTTGATTTAGCTTTTACTTTTATTAGTGACATTGAAAACGGTAAAAAATGGGTTTCTCCAGAAACAATTGAAAAACTTTCAAAATTTTTAGATGTTGAAGTATATCAATTTTTTCTTCCAGAAGATTATGTTTTTCAAGAAGATAAAAGTATTAAAAGCTTTGCAAATGAAATTAATGAATCTATTCGAAAAATTGAATTAAGATATTTGGGAAAATAATCTTATAAATTCTTTAACATCTCAATTCTTTCTTCAATATTTTTAGCAAATTCTTCATCAGAAAATTTTGGATCCCGAGTTTTTTTCCAAATTTCACAAGGAACTTTGCTGCATTCTGAACAATTTTTAAAACCATTTTTTGTAACACAACAATTATAAATGGCACATTCTTTTCCATTGCAGTGAAAAACAACACCTTTGTGTTCATTACAACCATTACACATTTTTGATTCAAAACAATAGCATTTTGAACAATCAGAACCGCAAATTGAAACATTTGCTGCATTTTTTATAAACTTCTTATCACTTTCTGGGATTCCATCTTTGTCAGAAATGTAGCGTTCAACTTTCATTGTTAAATTATATTTTTCACGAAGTTCTAG
>JAFXDY010000197.1 GCA_017521105.1 Treponema sp. | reverse complement strand
ATGAGCTTACCAATTTCAAAATAAGTTTGAACCATGGCAGTATTTACTGTAGTTGCAACAAACTTTCTGCTTTCTTCGAGGATTGAAGCTATTTTATTGTAAAGAGAAGTTTTTTTGTTTAAACTTGGTTCATTTGCCATGATTTTTTGTCTCCTTTTTGTTGCCACACGGATTCAAAATGTCTACGACATTTTAATGGGACCATTATTTCTTTAATTTTTCAATTGGTATATTCATTTTTGCACTCAATTGTTGGATTTCTCTATAATCTGTCGGATTCATTCGACAACGTTCGATAACAAGCATTTTTAGAATTGTTTTAGCAACATGAGAGTAATTAGAATCTTTTATTTGCTTAAACAATGTATTTTTATCAACATTCTTTGAATATATTATTTTTGCACCTTCTAAAATCAATTGTTTTGCTGGAGTTGAATCTTCATCCGAAATCTCTTTTAAAAATGAAATCAAATTTTCAGAACCAACTGATTGGATGGTTTTAATAATTATTGCAAATACAAAAAAGAAATTCATTCCCCAGAAAATATTACTTGCTATTTTTTGGCATTTATCATCATCAATATTATTTTCTCTTTCTATCTCTCTTTTTACAATATCTGCAAGAAATCCTATTATTTCTTTTTGTTTATTAGGTTCTTTAAATAATGAAAAAAATAAATTTAATTGTCGCAAATTAAGATTTATAGAAGATGATATAAGCTCTCGAATTTTTGCTTTTTCAACAGATGTGTATCTGTTTTTTGCAATTAAACCTATTACTTCTGTCAATTTTATTGACTTTCGCATATTTAGAATATTTTCATCATCAAAACTTTCTTTTTGTTCTTCCGAAACTGGTGAATATTCCTGTTCATTTGTATTTTCTAATCTAACATTCCGCTCATTTTTATAGTTATGAGTTTTATTTGGTAAGACAACATTTATGAGAGATTGATAGCTTTCATCAAAGAAACTCATTTCATCTTTTCTAAGAGAAACTGTATCGATATTTGGACATATAGAATTTGCCTCTTTTAATAAAACATCATAGAAAGCTTTTGACTTTGAATTATGCGAAAAGAAAATAACGATATATGCATTTTCATCGTTGTGAATAATTTTGCACAGTTTTTCAATTTCAGTCAAAGAATCAGGCATTGTATCTGCAAAATATTTTGCCAAAAAATAATAATAAATATATTTATAATCAAAACGATAATTACCCAATGTAGATTTAATCATTAATCGACTATCCTCAAGTTTTTGGACAAAAACATCTTTCTCAAACGGTAAGGCAATTCGTTTCTCATACTCGTCAAGAAAAGCTGTAAAATTAATAGATGACATTTCGTAAACTTCATCTGTGTATAATCGATATGCAAATGATGATAAAAAGTTAATTGCACCACCGATTTGATCATCAGTCTTTAGTCCACATTTTGTAAAGGCGATAATTATTAATGCTTCATAACAATAGCCAAAAGAAGTCATCTGCTGATTCAACGGATGATTTAAGGTTTCAACATTGCTTAGAATTGAAAGAACAAGAAAAGGATAAGCTGGCATTATTCCACCGTTTATTGACTTTCCTGTAATAGTTTCTATTTGCTCTGCTTTTTTGTCTAGTTCCTTAATTTTTGTTAGTTCACTGGTAGACGTAATATTGGTATCCAAATTTAGCCATTTTTTTATCAGTTCATTACGCTGTTTCGGTGATAACTCCTTTATCGAATACTTTACAGCAACATCTTTTATATCTTTTATTTCATAGTCAAGATTATAAATCAAATCAACAATACAAATAATCTTTGGAAATAGTTTTATTTTTTCTATAATCTTTTGTCTGTTTGATACCTTATGGAAATCATCAAAGAACAATACGATTCTTTCTTTGTTGTTTTCCAACATTTTTTTTACATCATCATCATTTAATGTATTGTTAAATTGTTTTTTGAACTTCTTTGTCAAAATGTTGAATATATGCCCATCAAAATCATCTTCTGCTGAAAAATAAAGCGGAATAAAATTTTTTCTTCTTAAATCCAAAATATATTTCTTTACTAAAGATGTTTTTCCAGATAAATCATCACCAGAAATAAAAACGAATTTACCATCTATTGAATCTCCAAATAATTTCTCCGAATTGATTTCATCATCTTTATCATCATCAAATACAAATTTTCGTAATGTTGGATAAATAAATACATCAGAAAGTAGCAATGTATTTCTAGAACGATGGGAAGTTTTTAAAACATCCATATCATCAAGAAAATCAGCTAAGTTTTTTGAAAAAGTCAGATTTCGTATAGATTCTATATCAGTTGTAATTTCGATAATTCTCTTTTTTATTTTATCAATCTCTGTTTTTAAATCGTTTTCGGATAACAAAGATAATTCCTTTGCATCGGTATTTAAAAGTAAATTGCTATTTATAGTTGCGTCTTTTTTCCAATCACAGGAAGAAACTACAACTGGCAAAAAATAGATTCCATCTTGTAATTTTCTGTCCAAAAGATTTTTTTTCTCATTTATACAGGAAGTTGAATTGTAAAAGCTTTCAGAAAGAAGAGAAATTGCTATATCACATTCTTTTAACTTAAAATCAATTGTATCAAACAAACCGCCATCAACACGCAATTGCCTATCATAAAAATAGTCAGTTATACCTTCTGTCTTTAATTCTTCCAGCATAGGAATAAATTTATCCACTAAAAATTGTTCATCATTGTGAGAATAACTTACAAAAATCTTTATCATATTTTCTACACCTCCCTAAACGCATCTTTCATTATACTCTGCATTAATTGTTTTGTCATTTCTTCTCGTTCTGTGATTTGGTTTTCTAGTTCTGTTACATTTGCCAAAAGTTTTTCTACACGAGAAACGATTTCTGCTTGTTCGGCGAGTGGTGGGAGTGAGAATATAAGATATTTTATTTCATCAGAATTAATATTATTTATTCCTACAGTTGAACGCAAAGGTTCTTCAATCTGATTTCTTAATGATTTTGCGTTTGAGATATTCCCAATATAAAAACCAATTGAAGGAATTGTAAATCTAAGTCTTATTAAATATCCTGCATAACAATAGTTTTCAAATTTCTTTGGTACATAAACCATTTTCCCAACTATTTCTGGACTACCATTTGAACGAATAACAAGTAAATCGTTTTCTTTTAGGCTTAATTCATTCTTTTCTATTTCACTAAGATTTGTATATTTTAAATCTGAAACATCAACATATCCTAATGAGATATTAGGAATTCTTAATATAGCTGAATTTTGATTTGAATCATAAGAACATTTAGAAGATGTTCCATAAACAACAGAATAAACAATCTCTCCCAATCTTACCCATTTCCAACCTTCCGGAATTTCAAATGGCTTTTCATCCTCTGTTATCTCTGGCAAAGACTTTTCTTTCTTCTTGGAATTGCGTAGCAATTCCGAATCCGTGTGGCACTTTTCCTCCTGTATTTTTTCAAACAATGCTTCTGCATCAAAATCAGGATTTCCCTTTACCACCGGATTATTTTTTCTCCATTCCTCCGTGAGTCTTCCTTCAATGGCGTCTTGCAGAATGTTTTGACGAAGCTGTTTTGTGTATTCAAATTGTTTTTCATATTCCTCGTTGAGAATTTTTTCTTTTTCTTGTAACGAAACAAATAGCTCAGAAAGTTCACGCTGTTTTTCAATTGGTGGTAATGGAATCTCTACGGTGGCAATATCCTTCATTGAAAGAGAAACATTTGCAGCTCCTTTCATCAAAGGAACAAGAATTATATCTTTATAAAACTGTAAATATTGTCTTAAAAATCGAGCATCAAGTTCATTTGAATCATTAGGAATTACAGCACAAAGAATTGTTCCTAATGCAAATTTTCCACTTTGATAATGGACATTTTTAAGTGATTTTTTACCGTGTCCGCTAGAAGAAACAAGAGGAATACAAACCGCTTCACAATCAAATTGAAACGATGAACATGTTTTTCGTTCTACTGCGGTAACAACAAGAGGATATTCTCCTGGTTCAGCACTCGCAATTCCTGTTGCACCTTTTATAATTTCACAAACGTCCCCAATTTTCACTTTCTTCCATTCGTTCATTTTTCTTCCTCGTTTTTGTTGCCACACGGATTCGAAATGTCTACGACATTTCTTTTTGTAAATTTTGTTATTCGTTCCCATTTTAAAGATGTTTGTCCAAAATTTACAAGCAAACCAATTTCCATATTTGCTGCATT
>JAFXDY010000196.1 GCA_017521105.1 Treponema sp. | reverse complement strand
TAAAAGCACCTTTATAATCATCGTTTGCTTTCTGATAATCACTAGTTAAATTCAAATGATTTGTATTTTCAAAACAAATATCTTCGTGATACCCTTCTGGAATAATCACAGAACTTGAAGTATAAGGAATTTTTTCTCCATCAATTACAATTTCACTATCTGCAATTGGTCCTTGTTTTTGGGTAAAAGCTTCGCGGTCATAATCAGCTTCATATTTTCCAAAATTTTTAGACTTATCCAAATCTTGCAAAATACCACTACAAGAAAACAACAAAAAACAACTAATAACTATATAAATAAACTTTTTCATTTTACTTTTCCTTTAATTATATTTATCTTCCATACGATAAACGTGAGCAACTTTAGTTGCGAACAAATCTGTGTGGCCCAAATTTCATTCTTAATTAAAATCTGTAACTTGCTCCAAGTTTCACACCCAAATAATTTATTACTCCATCTTTCACAGGTACAAAAGTAAAAACTGGCGAAACATTAAAAATTAAATTATATTTCCATATATATCGCAAATCACAAGAAGCATAAATCATAAAATCAGAATAACTATCTTTCATAAAATAACCACCAGAAAATTTGTGATTAATTATTCCTAAATTTAATTGAGGTTTTAACTGAAAACTTTTAGGAAGATTTATCAAATAAAACGCGCCAAAAGAAAAATAGTTTTGCGTGAATTTTTCTACATAATTTCCATTTGGAAAAACATTTGCAAATCCAAAAGCTGCATTCACTCCAATATTTTCAATTTTGACAAGTTTTTTTGGCAAAACATAGTTTACAAAAACTTCACCACCCAAAGTTGCCTTTGCATATTCAGAAAAATCACCAATTGCATATTGATTAATCAAATTAATACCAAATTCCAGACCTAAGTCTTTTTTTGATTTTTCAGTACCTTCAGAAAAAACACCAAAAATACAAAAAACACAAACAAAAAATATAGAAAAAAACTTTTTCACTTCCTCTCTCCTAATTTTCAATATCTAGTTCTTATTCTACACAATATTTTCCACTTAAAGCAAGCATTGCAAACATGTACAAACAATTGTCGTAATAGCGACGTTCTCCAGTTCTAAGTGAAATTTCCCAAAAACGACGTACAATTTTTTCTGCATTTTGTTTTGCAGCATCTGAACAAGCCATTGTAGTTTGAGCCAAAGTTGCCAAAAGCCCAATTGGATGAAGAGCTTTTTCTTCTGTTCCATCTTCTTGCAAAACAGGTGTTCCATCAATTTTATATTTTTTGTAATCTTTTGGCTCAACATCTGCAAAAAAGTTGATTAAATTGTCTGCAATTGTGCTAAAACCAGTTTTTTTTCCGTTGTTATTCCATAAAACATCAAGTCCAATATTTGCACCAGTTCTGTAAGCATCGCTGTAAAAATCTCCGTGGCCTTCTGGTGGTCCATAAGGATTTGGAGTTCCGTCAAAGTTTCCATATTCTGGGTTCATTCCTGTTTTTGGATGACAAGCCTTTATCAAATATTTGCGACTTTCTTCTGCCGCACGCTTCCAAAATGGTCTGTCCGATTCATCAGCCCAAAGTGCAAAATATTCATAAAAATGCATTAAATGATAAGAAGGATCGCTAAAATCACAATTTGGAACAAACTTAATTAATCCATTAGATCTATCCCACATTGGCAATTCATGATGCAAACAAGTGCGCAAAATTTTTTTTGCCCAATATGTATAATTGTAAATTCCTTCACCATCCCCCCATTTTTTTCCAGCAAGAAAAAGTGCCATTGCAAAAAATTCTTCACCATCTGGAGCAGGTCCAAAAGCATTTTTCTTTCCATCAGGTGCAACAGACCAAGCAAAATACCCTTTAAAAAATCCTTCTTTCATATACATAAATTCCATAGAAAATTTCCACATACGATCAAAGAATTCTTTTTTATCCATAAGGACACTAATTAACATTCCGTAAGACATACCTTCAGTTCGCGCATCACAGTTTCCGGTGTCCATAAAATATCCAGTTTCGTTTAATCCTTCAAAATAAAAACGATTAATCCCTTCAAAAATTGCATAAAAAGTATCATTTACACGATTTTCAATTTCTTCTTTTGAATATCCATAATCTAAAAAGGTATTTTTCATAAAAAAAGCTCCTTTATTTGTTGATTTTTCTGTCACTGCGAGCCAAAGGCGTGGCAGTCCACTTTCCCAATGGATTACTTCGTCACTAAGTTCCTCGTAATGACGTTTTATTCCCATTCCTGAATTCTGAATTCCGAATTCTGAATTTACTTTACATACTTTGTAAGTTCATCAAAAAACTCTGGGAACACTTTTTGAACAATAACAGGAGCACCGTTCATATCCAAAAAACAATGAGAACTTGAGGCAGTAAACACAACTTCATCTTTTACAGTATAAGTGTATCCAAATGTAATTTTACAAGCCGAAATCTTTTTTACATAAATTTCAATATTGATTTCATCTGGAAAAGTTGTAGTTTTCTTAAAATTACATTCAATATTTATAACAGGAGACATAATTCCCTTATTTTCAAGGTCAATAAAACTCCATCCAATTTGGTCCAAAAAATAAACGCGCGCTTCTTCCATAAAGCGCACATAATTTGAGTGATGAGTAATTCCCATCTTGTCTGTTTCGTAATAATTAATTTTGTGAATATAAGGTTTCATAAGTTAATAATTGTATTAACAAAAAAAAAAGTCAATATTTTTACAAGATTTTGGGGAAAACATGTTTTAAAATCAGAATTATGTATTATGAAAATTATATCGACATTCGGAAAAGTCTTGCTGTCGCTAAAAAGGTTGGTTTATTTTAAACACTATTGAAATATAAAAACTGAAAGTACGTTGAGACGCTCCCAGTCAAGCGAACTGTAAAAGATGCTATCGAACTTTTAAGGAATTGTGATTTAGGTCAAATGGTTCGCTACGCTGCCACCATTTGACAAACAAAGTTCGGCGCACTTTTCAGATTCGCTTTC
>JAFXDY010000195.1 GCA_017521105.1 Treponema sp. | reverse complement strand
TTTGGATTGTGCAGATTCTGACGCGAATAAAGCTTGTGAAAAGATTTATAATAAAATAATGAAAAAAGCTGGCAACTTGGTAAAAGTTGGGCAAGATATTGAAAAAGAATTTGGGGTTCCAATTATTAATAAACGCATTTCGGTAACTCCAATTGCTCTTGTTGCTGGTGCTAGTGATGCAAAAAATTATGTTCCATATATTAAAACTTTGGACAGATGTGCAAAAGAACTTGGGGTAAACTTTATTGGCGGTTTTAGTGCTCTTGTTCAAAAAGGAATTACTCCTGCAGACAGAATTTTAATTGATTCAATTCCAGAAGCATTGGCAAGTACGGAATGTGTTTGTTCAAGTGTGAATGTTGGTTCAACAAAAAGCGGAATCAATATGGATGCTGTAAAATTGATGGGAGAAACAATTCGTAAAACTGCCGAAGCAACTGCTGACCGCGATAGTATTGGATGTTCAAAATTAGTTGTTTTTTGTAACGCGCCGGAAGATAATCCGTTTATGGCTGGTGCTTTTCATGGGCCAGGTGAAGACGATTGTGTAATTAACGTTGGTGTTTCTGGGCCTGGTGTAATTTTGGCTGCGGCTAGAGAATATAAAGGTAAACCAATTAATGAACTTGCTGACGGAATTAAAAAAATGGCGTTCAAAATTACAAGAATGGGTCAGCTTGTTGGTAGCGAAGCGGCTCAACGACTTGGTGTAGGATTTGGTATTTTGGATTTAAGTTTGGCTCCAACTCCAGCTGTTGGCGATTCTGTTGCTCGTATTTTGGAAGAAATTGGTCTTGAAGGCTGTGGTGCTCCTGGAACAACTGCCGCTTTGGCAATGCTTACAGACATGGTAAAAAAAGGTGGCGTTATGGCGTCTACAAATGTTGGTGGATTGTCTGGGGCCTTTATTCCTGTTAGTGAAGACGAAGGAATGATTGAAGCTGTTAGAAAAGGTTCAATCACTTTGGAAAAACTTGAAGCAATGACAACTGTTTGTTCTGTTGGTCTTGATATGATTGCTGTTCCTGGGGACACAAGTGCTACAACTTTGAGCGGAATTATGGCAGACGAATTTGCAATTGGTATGGTAAATAACAAAACTACAGCAGTTCGCTTAATTCCTGTAATTGGCAAAAAAGAAGGCGAATGGGCAGAATTTGGCGGATTGCTTGGTGGCGCTCCAATTATGCCAGTAAATCGCTTTAGCTGTGCAGATTTTATTAATCGTGGTGGCAGAATCCCAGCTCCAATTCACAGTTTTAGAAACTAAATTATAGAAGGGGGAAGTCTCCCCTGCCTAAAATCGAAAAACCGTTAAAAAACAAGCCGTTAGGGTTGTTTTAGGTTTAACGAAAAAAACGGCTTGACCCGATTTATCGAGGCGTCGGTTGCACTTCGTTGCAACCTACCCCCTCTCCTAAGGGGCGCTGCCCCTTAAAATCCCTGCTTATCAAAAAACAACGTCACTTGGCAGTCTAGAATATGTTCGAACATTTTTTCTCGATGACGATGAGAAAAACAAGCTTTTCTGACGTTGGAGAAAGGATTTAAATTATGAAAAAATATTTTATTTCATTTTTATATCTATTTATGAGCTTTTTCTGTTTTGCCCAAGAAAAATTTAATTTGTCAAAAATCTCTGAATTAGAAGATTACACAATTATGGGAATTGTTGATTTGCGAGAAGAAAAAGGATTTTCTTCGGAAGTGAAGTTTGAAACTTTGAACCATGAAGGCGGAATGAAAGTAAGAGTTTTAGAAATTGCAGAAAAGGAAACTTTTGAAAACTGCGAGGGCGTTTGGGTAAAAGTTTTGCTAACTTCGCCAATGTGGGTGAGCAATAAAGAATGGATAGAAAAATATAATAAATTTTGGATTTTTTTAACAGAAAATACGCTGATTTATAGTTTGGAAAGATAGGTTTTGTTCTGGATGGCTAGCAATGACGATGTTGAAAAAGTTGTTATGGAATGGGTTGTAAAAGTGGTGGAATAGGGGGAAATTTGGAGAGACAGGTGTCGCTTTTAGGATGTGATATGATATGCTCCAAAAAAAATATGGCAGGGACGTTATTTGACACTGTGGGTGTGGTAGAATTGAGTTATGGAAAATTTGGGGAATTTGTGGTAGAATGGGAAGAAAAGGAAGAAAGAATATGTCAGACATAGATTACTCTGAAAAGGATTTTGAAAAATACATTATTAATTTACTCATTTCGAAAAGTGGATATATTCAAGGTAACAACAATGAATATAATCCTCAAAAAGCTCTTCTTCCACAAACTTTCATTTCTTTTATAAAAGAAACACAACCAGATAATTGGACCTGCCTTTGTGACAAATTTGATTCTGAAAAAGAAGCTGAAGAAAAACTTATTGAAGAACTTCTTACTTCAAGAAAAAATCAAGGTACATTAGATTTGTTTAGAAAAGGTTTTGTGTTTCGCTCCATTCAATTTGACACAGTATACTGGAAACCCGAAAATACCTTAAATCCAGAAACAATTAATCTTTATAAAAAAAATATTTTTACAGTTATAAATCAATTAATCGGGGATGCAGGAAAATCTGTTCATACTCCAATTCCAGATATTGTACTGTTTATAAATGGTATTCCAGTAATTACTGCAGAATTAAAATTTGAATTACAGGGGCAAGATTACATTGAAGCACAGACTCAGTACAAACTTAGAAGTCTTGCAGAACCTCTTTTTAAATTTAAAACAGGACCTCTTGTTCATTTTGCTGTAGACACAACAAATGCCTCTATGACAACAAAACTCGCAAAATTAGGAACTAATTTTTTACCTTTTAATCTTGGCTCAAATGGTGCTGGTAATCAGGGAGGGAAAGGAAATCCAAAAGCATCTCAAGGGAAATTTGCAACAGACTATATTTGGGAAAAAGTTCTTACAAAAGAAAGTCTTCTTGATATAATCCAATCATTTATAACCTTGGAAGTAGATTCAAAAACAAAAGAAGAAACTTTAATTTTCCCTAGATATCATCAGTTAGATGTTGTTCGAAAACTATTAAATGATGTTTCTACTAATGGTTCACAAAAAAACTATCTTGTAGAACATAGTGCTGGATCTGGTAAATCTAACACAATTGCTTGGTTGGCATTCCATTTAAATAATCTATATTTTGAAGATAAAAATGAAAAAGTATTTGATTCTATAATCATTCTGAATGACCGCCGAGTTCTTGATAAACAGACTCGCAATACTATTATGTCTTTTAACCCAAAAGACGGGACTGTCAAAATTGCCAAAAAATCTTCTAAAATTATTGATTATATAAAACTTGGTAATGTAATTATCATAAGCACAATTCAAAAGTTCCCTATGATTTACAAAGAACTTGAAAAAATAAAAGCTAAAAATCCAAATCGTAGATTTGCTGTAATTGCCGATGAAGCTCATCAATCACAAACAGGAACCGCTGCTGGAAAAGTAAAAATTGGGCTTGGTGCAGATGCAGAATCTCAGGTAAAAGCTGAAGATCAAGATGATACTCCAGAAGAAGGAGATGCATCTGACGAAGAACAGGAAAAAATCTTAAGACAAGTTGCTACAGGGAAGCAGTCAAATATGAGTTTTTTCGCTTTTACTGCAACGCCAACTGGACAAACACTTCAAATGTTCGGTGTTCCTTGTAAAGTAAAAGATTCAAAATCTGGAAAAGATGTAGATGGTTTTAGACCCTTTCATGTTTATTCAATGCAGCAGGCAATTGAAGAAGAATATATACTAGATGTTCTTGTAAACTATTCAACTTATAAACAATATTATAATCTTCGTATAAAAAATGAAGATGATAATAATCAATATGACACAAAAGCAATTTACGGAATGGCTGCAAAATATGTTGCAGAACATGAACATCGTATTGCTAAAATCACAGATATCATAATAGAACACTTTGAAAAGATTGGTTCAAAAACAATTGATGGAAAGGGCAAGGCAATGGTTGTAACTTCTTCGCGAAAAGAAGCTGTTCTTTATGCCAGAACCTTGCGGGATAAACTTACACAAAAAGGACACACAAACTGGGGTGTACTTGTTGCATTCTCTGGTGATATTGATGGCAAAACAGAAAGCCAAATGAA
>JAFXDY010000194.1 GCA_017521105.1 Treponema sp. | reverse complement strand
TGCCGAAATTTATAGTGAAGCTTAATGATAAACTTGTGCAAAATGTATTAGATAAAGTAGTTTCATACTTTAAGTAAAACTACATATTGGTAAATGTTTACAAAAATTGCCAATATATAGAGGATGTTGTTGAATAATAATAACATAAACACTTGTATAATAACATATACTATGTTATTATTAAGATGTGAATGAAATTATAAAAAACTTACAAGTATTTTATACAGAAAAGATCTCATATGAAAAGGTAGAATTACCTAAAAACTCACAAGTAATTGCAATATTAGCAAATAGAAGTTTTTATAAAATTAAAATAGGAACAGTAACATTTATAGGAATTATTCCTCGTCTTGACGAATCTTTTTCAGTTTCAACATATAAAAAACATCTGGGAATATATATTGAAAAGTTTGAAAATCAGTGTGCCTATATTTTATATAATCCAACAGATAAACAAACAGATTCTTTTATAAAAAATAAAATACCTTTTATTACAAATGATAATCAAATTTATCTTTCTTTTCTTGGTATTTGTTTCAATAGAAGGGTTGCTAAAATTAAAGAAATTAATTCAGAAAAAATGATGCCTGTAACTCAATCTGTTTTTTTATATATGTTTTATAAAAAACAGAAATATTATTTAAAAAGTGAAATTGCATCAGAATTAAAAATAAGTCGAACTTCATTAACAAGAGCATCTGAACAATTATGTGAGATGAAACTTATTGTTCAAACAAAAGTTGGAAAAGAATATAGAATGGAACTTATAACAACAGGAATTGAATTATATAAACTTGCAAAGAACTATCTTATAAATCCTATCTATGAAGAATTTTATGTCGAAAATTCAGAGTTAATATTGAATCAATCAGTAAAAGCAGGAGTTTCAGCATTAGCAGAATGTTCAATGATAAATTCTCCAAAAATAAATGAAGTTGCAATATTTAAAGATAATGAAATTGTAGAAAACTTAAAAAAGATTGATATACGTTGGGATGAATATGAAAATCCTGTAAAAATCCAATTATGGAAATATCCTCCACAATTATTTGAAATTGAAAATCGTGTAGATATAATATCGTTGGTTTGTTCTTTTAATAATATAGAAGATGAACGAATTGAAGGTGAAATTGAAGAAATAATAAGGAATGCAACATGGTAGAAGGACTAGAAAAATTTAGAGAAAATTTTAAGGATTTTGCAGATTGTTTTACTGTTATTGGTGGGACTGCTTGTGAAATTCTTATGAATGAACAGGATATTGATTTTAGAGCAACTCATGATATTGATATGATTCTTATTTTAGAAGATAAAAAGGAAGCTTTTGCAAATATTTTTTGGAAGTTTATAAAAGAAGGTGGATATAAATGTGGTTGGAAAAATAACGATAATTTACATTTTTATAGATTTACAGAGCCACAAAAAAATTATCCATGTCAAATAGAACTTTTCTCTAGAAAACAAGATTATCAATTAAATGTTGAGCAAGGAATTATTCCAATCTATATTGATGAAGATACATCTTCTCTTTCTGCAATTTTGTTAAACGATGATTTCTATAATTTTATGATAGAAGGAAGAAGAATAGTTGAAGATATTCCTGTTTTATCAACAGAATATTTGATTCCTTTTAAAATGTATGCTTGGCTTGATTTAAAGCAACGAAAAAGCAATGGAGAATTTGTAAAAGAAAAAGATTTCAAAAAGCATAAATATGATGTTTTTCGTTTAATGAATATTATAAATGAATCTGCAAAAATAAAAACCCAAGGACTTGTAAGGGAAAAAGTGAAAGAGTTTCTTGAAAAAATTGTTGAGGAAAATGTACCATTAAACAGTCTTTATAATTTGCATACAATGGAAGAAAGTATAGAAATTTTGACTGCAATTTATTTATAATATTAAAAGCAAAAAACAATTTATTTGGATTATGGATAGAAAAGTGAAGTGTATCCCAAAATTTGGAAATAATTGAGGTACACTTCATCAAATGATTCCTTTTTTTTACCTCTCTATATCATAATCCATATTTTTCTTTGTTTCTTGTTTCACTTCTCTAAAAGGGCGTATTTCTGCGTGTTCGGCAATAACACGAACCTTAGAATGAAATTTCCCTTCTTGGTCCTGCCAACGTTCTTGTTTAAGGCGACCAACAATACGGATGCCTTGTCCTTTTTTTGTTTGTGATAAGACTTCGGCAAGTTTTCCGTGACCTTGAATATCAAAAAAAGATACTTCATTGATTTCTTCACCGTTGCTGTTTTTGTGAAAACGATTTACAGCAATTGGAAGATTACAAACTTCCATTCCAGATGGGGTTTTTGTTAATTCTGGTTCTTGGGCCAGATTCCCTTCAATAATAATACTGTTTAATTGGGTCATAAAAAATACTCCTTAAAGTTTAAGTTTCCTTTTTAATTCATTCTTTCATTATTAGTTAATTTATCAGGAAGACTTGTGTCTTTCTTTTGGGCTTGCTGCTTTTGTTCAGCTTTTTCCATCATTTCAAGAGCGATATTATTTCCAATATTAGCTCCTTGTTCACGTTTTTCTGAATAGAACTCTCCTCGAGTCATATTTACATTGCTCTGAGTTTTTGGATCAAATTTTGTAGCAGTTTGGAAATTTGGATTAGAAGTATTGTTAAGAGTTCTTGATTCTCCATTTTGCAAACTTCTATCTGTATTTTGTCCACTTCTCTGGTGAGCTTGTGTACCCGAACTTCCTCCAGAACCTCCTGCAGTTCCTTTTTTACCACCGTGTAAGAAGTTATTACCTGTATTTTTAAACTTGTCTTTTAAATCTCCAGAGGCTGCAGCAAACATTCCTTTTACAGCAGCACTTCTTTGTTGTCCTGTTGTACCACCTAGTTCTTTTACAGCATTACTTGCAGTTCTTCCTGCAGATGCCATTTTTGAAATACTTCCGTGAGCATTTACAGCACTTTGTGCAGTTTTTCTTACACCTTCTTTTCCAGCTGAACCGACTTTTTTTGCAATTCTTCCAGCTCCAACAGCAGTTGCTGCTACAGAACCTGCCATTTGAACAAATTCGCCCATACTTAATTGTGGATGTCCTGTTAAAAGTGTCATTGCAATTTTTGGTCCATTTGAAGATAAAATAAATGCAATAAAACAGAAGAATATTTGTCCGGCAAAAGTAACCCAATTCATCGAAGAATTATCTGCCATGACTTGAATTGTATTTACAAGAATTTCATTAAAAATAAAAAAAACAACGATATTCATTGTTATCATTTTAATTAAGAAACCTGTAAACACTGGAACAAGTTTTTTGGGCATTTCTTTAGTTCCGTCAAACAATATGAATGGAATAAAAAATGCTCCGATTCCAGTTACAATTATGAATTCAAGAATACACATCAAATATTGAATATCTGAAAAAATGATACATATGATTAACGCTGCACAGCAAATCATAGTCATAATCATTGATGGAACATGTGCTAATGTTGCTGTAAATTTTGTAAAGCCTTTTTTAATAAAATTAATGTCATCTTCTTCAATCTCATCTAAATCAGCTGTCAGAACTAGTTGGTTTTTATCCCATAAAATTTGACTTGATAATGTCGCAACACGCAATAATGAAGCTGGAGAAATGTAGTGAGTTTCATTCCCATTTGCATCCTTTAACCAAATATCCAAATCGATATAAGAATTAGTGAGTTTATCTCCATCTGTTCCATCAAGATTTTTTTCAACTAGAACATTTTTTATCGCTGTTAAAGTTTTTGCACCAAAGACACTTTGTCCAGAATCTCTTTGTCTATATTCATCAACGATTGCTTGTGCTTCCTTTTTTTGAGCTCTTGAATTAAATCTTCCGTTTCCAATAGATTCACTTACAGAATCAATATACTCTTTGTAAGTTTGGTTTTCTGAACTTTGAATAGAAGGAAGTTCCAAGTTAGCAAAATTAGATTGAAGTGTAGTTGATAAATCATTTTTCCATTGTTGTTCAGTTGCTAAATCTTTTTCGATACTGTTCTTCATGTTTGTTAATGCTGTGATAACAGTTTGCTTTCCATTTCCAGCAGAAACACCAATTCTGTTACCTAGATAAGCAATTCCTGAAGTAACAGGAACATATAGATTCATTAATAGTATGAATAAAATCCATTTATAAAATGTATCCCACCAAAAATCTCTAACAGTAAAGCGACTATTAGCAAGTTTAAAAGCAGACCAAGCTAATCCTATTACTCCAAAGAATTGGGCATAGTGGACTGCCCAACCAAAGAAGGAATATAAAACACCAGAGAAATAATCTATTGCATCTATGACAGGAATATCTATCCAAGTAGTTACATTTGTATTCATAAATTAAAATCTCCTATTTCTTAAAGTAATTAGGAACTCGACTTTCTACGGCTTCAAGTTGTTTTTGTGCAGCTTCTAATTCATCTGCTTCTGCTTGTTTTTCATTTTCCTCTGCAATCATTTTATTAGCCACAGCGGCCGCCATATCTTCCACAGATTCTGTAAGTTCACTTGTTTTATCTACTAACTCACTTGAAAGATATAGTTGAGCTTCATTTGCTGCACCTTGTGTTATATTCCCTTCTGAATCACGGCTTTCTGTTGCAGCTTTTACAATGTTATTTTTTCTTAGAGTGTCTTCTTCTCGTTTCATATTACGAGCTTCCTCATTTACTTTTGCCATCAGTTTTGAAGCACCATCTTTTACTTGTGCTATTGATTGTTGAACAAAGATATAGTTTCTTGGACTTATGCCGTATTTAATCCAAATACTTCTTTTCTGGTCTGCATCCAATCCTTCAATAATTCCAGTAACAGCCATTTTCATATTGTCTGTCATATAATTAGTTGTATCTTTACAGGCTGCAAAAAAGTTATGTTCAGCACCATTCATTCCACATAAATCAGCAAGGGAATAAGAACCATACCCACAATTA
Organism: Treponema sp.; assembly: GCA_017521105.1. Classification (GTDB taxonomy): domain Bacteria; phylum Spirochaetota; class Spirochaetia; order Treponematales; family Treponemataceae; genus Treponema_D. The sequence goes on along the minus strand of JAFXDY010000194.1, from coordinate 2,696 downwards.
ATTGATGGCTTTGTCATTAAGTCTTTAATGTTTCTTGCAGAGTTTAGAAGTCTATTAACACGTTTATTGGCATCCTTAATGTCATCTCGAATATCAAAGTCACCATCAAATCTAATATTTTCCCAATCGATACCTTTAGCACGTTCAATATTTTGGTGAATCATGTTGTATTGATTTTCAATTTGAGTGATTGTATTCATAACCATCTCATACTGACTATAAAGCTGGTCTATTGCAGCAAGCCATCCTGAAATATCAAAAACAGGATATCCCGTAGCATTTACATTCGATACTGCAAGGATTAGTGCAATTATTACTGTAAAAATTCTTTTTCTCATTAGTATCTCCATTTTTATGCTGTTAGCATTTTTTTATATTTTGCAAACTCGAGATTTTTAACATCCCGACCAATGTTTAGCATTTTATTTTTTGTAGCTTCCAATATTTCAAATGCCAATGGCTCTGTTGTATTTCTTCCATTTTCTTTTTCAACTTTATCAAGTATTTCATGGTCAGAACTGATTAACGCCAATTGGAATGGATCCAAATCAAGAGTAAACATTCTGCATCCGTTAGGATTTTTGAAGTAATAATCCATTTTCATTCGAGCATTACTTAATGAAATAATTTCGCTATCTGTAAGTCCAAAGTATCTATAACTTTCCAAAAGTCCGGGTGTACAAGCTGATTCATCTGCTAAGTAAATCTTTGTTAAACATTGTTGGGCGATAGTATCGCTTAATGAACTTTTAGCAGCAGCAGCAACTTCTTGAGTAGCAAATATACAAAATACTTTTTTCTTTCTTAATGTTCTTAACCATTCTTGAAGGAAGTTTGCAAAAATCGGATGTTGCAAATATAACCAAGCTTCATCTAAAAAAAGGAAAGTAAGAGGTTGTTTTTCTCCAGTAGGAACATTCCAAAGTTTTTCCAAATATCTAAAAATATACATAAGAGCTGGAGCAACGGCTTTTTCTGATAATCTCATAAGGCTGCCCATCTCGATTGTTATAAGTTTTGATAATGGTAAGTTTGTTTCATCAGCATCGAAAATTGAACCGAATTGACCGCCTGAACAGTAAGGATCAAGTCCAATACGTAGCGTATTATCCCCAGTTTTAGGGTCTGAATAGGTTGCGTACTGTTGGAAAGTTGTAAGAGTTCTCATTCGTGGTTCTTTTAATGAAATAAGGCGAAGTGTTTCAGAAATTACTTTGCTCATTTGTGGAGTAATTTCTATATTTTGTTGACTCAATAAACCTTCAATGAATTGTTGACACCACATAAGGCTTTCTGAATATTCGCTTTCTGAAACTTCATTTGGAGTTTTTAGTTCCGACAATGGTTGAAAAGATACCTCATCTTTTCCAGGTTCTATGTATATTCCACCAGCTCCAACCATAAAGGCTCTACTTGAAAGTTGTTTATCAATACAAACAATATTTGCGTCTTTGTATTTTGTAGCACTTGCCATAAGTAATGCTAAAAGAGTTGATTTACCAGCACCTGTAGGTCCAAACACAAAAGTATGTCCAACATCGCGAACATTTAAGTTTAAGAAAAATGGAGTTCCGTATGAAGTTGAACAAGTACATAATGGAACAGATGAACCACAAGTTTCTGCAGTAAAGTCGTTAAAAAGCATACCTTGCCAAGCAGAACTCAAAGGGATTATGTTTGAAAAATTCTTTGTTGAAATAAGTGGACGTCTTATATTTGCATAAACATTTCCTGGCATCATTCCAAGCCATGCCTGACAGTTATTAAATGTTTCTTCTTTTACAGTAAAACCACAAGAGCGAACAACTTGTTGAAGTTTTCGTGCTTTCTCTTTTGCAAGTTCTAGTTTTTTATCCCAAACCATAAGATTACTTGTGTAGTAACCTAAAACATATTCACCTAGAGCAATGTCTCCTTCAATATCTGCAGCTTGAGCTTCCATTTCTACAGCACTTTTCTTTTCCTTGTCGATTTCAACATTCATTGCCAATTCTGCAAAGATAGTTTTTCCTGATTTTCTTGCAGAGTAAAATCTGTTTTGATATTTTTCTGCTTCTTTTGAAGATAATTCCTTTGAAAGAGGTAGGAATCTTGTTGTCCACCTGAACTCTGTCATTGTACGATTCAATTGATCAAAAATCGCAGGATAAGTTCTGTTTGGAAAATCCATAATGCCCATAATTGGAACATAGTATTCTCCAATTTTTAATGGTTGAGAGTTTCTAACATCCATATCACAAATGTAGTTATCAAGAAAAAAGAAAGTGTCTTCTGGATATACTAAATCTTGATTATGTAAAGACACGCTAGATTTGATATAAGAAAAAAGTTCACTGTCATTTAGATGATGAATCCAGAGTTTTGATGCCATAGAACCCATTACTTTTTCACATTCATCTAAGAAATCCTCAATTTCTTTTTGAAGTAGTGGTAGGTTTTTTTGATTTCCAAAAAGAGATTCTTTCTTCTTCTTTTTTTTGTTTTTATAGAAAATGCCAGAAGCTTTTGAATTAATATCACTTGGAAGTTGATAAACAAAAGTAATATAGTATTCAGTTGTAAAATGTTCTCCAAACTTATGGAAGTTTTCAGCTCTTCTCTGGTCAATTAACCAGCCTGTTAGGTTTGAGAATTCTCCTGCAGGATAATCTTTTGTTTTGTAGCGTTTAACATCAAAGAATAATGCCCATCCTTCA
>JAFXDY010000193.1 GCA_017521105.1 Treponema sp. | reverse complement strand
TAAAGCTCCCAAAAAAGGCCCTAGTATTATTCCTGCAGGCCCAACGAAAAATCCTACAATAAGGCCAATTGTGGAACCTGTTATTGCTTTTTTGCTCCCACCAAAATTTTTTGTCATTATGATTGGTGCAAAGTTGTCTAAAACAGAAACTACAATTGCAAAAATTGCAGTAATAATCAGACACGTTACAGTTATGGTGTTGTAGTTAGAAAAATAACATAACAAAAGTCCGCACCATGCTAAAGGAGCTCCTGGTAAAACAGGGACAAATGTTCCAAAAAATCCAATTAATAAAAGAAAACCTGCGATTATTGAAAAAAGTAAGTCTAATGTCATAGGATTACTTTACAAAATAGAGGTTTAAAAAGTCAAGATTATTTTTAGTTTTGAAAAAAAATTATAAAAAAATATATTTTTTTTTATTTTCAATTTTTATCAATTACAGTAAAATTATTTCATTATGGTAAAACTAAATGAAGTTATAATTGAAAAAGAACAAATTCCAGAAAACTATTTAATTGGTAAAAGACATTTAACAGATGACGAAATTGCTGTTTTGAAAAAAAATGGTAATAGGAATTTAGACTCTTCTTGGCAAAATTTTTATGTTTCTCAGGAAGATGGCGCTTTTGTTCCAGAGTTAATTCATAATTCTTCTTTTTCAGGTTTTATCATATTAGGAAAAGTTCAGTCCGTTGAATTAAATTATAACGATTTACATTTGCTCTGTGGAATTCAAAATTCAAGAGTAAGTAATGTTGTTGTTGGTGACCACTGTGCAATTCGAGATGTTCATTATTTAGATAATTATATTTTAAAAGATAGAGTAATACTTTTTAATGTTCAGGAAATGTGTTGTACAAAACATTCAAAATTTGGAAACGGAATATTAAAAGAAGGGGAGCCAGAAGAACATAGAGTTTGGCTTGGTATTGCAAACGAAAATGATGGACGTGCTGTTCTTCCTTTTGAAGATATGATTCCTGCTGATGCTTATCTTTGGTCTCATTATCGAGATGATCAGGAATTGTTAGACAGATTTAAAGAAATGACAGAACTTGGTAATACTAAAAAGCTTGATACTATTGGTCTTGTTGGCAACGATTCTGTAATCAAAAATTCAAACATCATTAAAGATACAAAAGTCGGTGAATGTGCTTATATCAAAGGTGCGTTCAAAATCAAAAATACAACAATTTTGTCTTCTGCAGAAGAAGTTTCGCAAATTGGTGAAGGTGTTGAACTTGTAAATGGAATTTTAGGGTACGGAAGCCGAGTTTTCTATCAGGCAATTGCAGTTCGCTTTGTAATTGGAAGAAATTGTCAGGTAAAGTATGGAGCAAGAATTTTAAATTCGGTTTTAGGTGATAATTCTACAATTTCTTGTTGTGAAGTTTTGAACAACTTGATTTTCCCATTCCACGAACAACACCACAATTCGTCTTTCTTGATTGCCACAACAATTATGGGGCAGTCAAACATTGCTGCTGGTGCAACAATTGGTAGTAACCACAATTCCCGTAGCCCAGATGGAGAAATTTTTGCAAAAAGAGGATTCTGGCCAGGACTTTGTAGCGATTTTAAACACAATTCTCGCTTTGCATCTTTTGTACTTGTTTCAAAAGGCTCTTATCAATATGAATTAGATATTCCGTACCCTTTTGCTTTAGTTTCACCACAAAATTCAGAAACTCAAGCAATTCAAATTATTCCCGCATGGATGTTCATGTATGATATGTTTGCAATTACAAGAAATGGTGGGAAATTCAAAAAACGTGATAAAAGAAAAACAAAAATTCAAAATATTGAATTTGATCCATTAGCACCAGACACAATGCAAGAAATTTTATTTGCTTTAGATAGAATTATTGGATTAACTGCAGTTTATTTAAAACAAAATAATCCAGAATACATGAAAAAAGCAAAAAATGACTCGGAAATATTCCAATTGGCAAAAGATTATCTTCATAAAAATCCAACTGCAACTTTTGTTTTAGAAGATCATCTTTGCCAAAAAAGATACGGAGCTGTAATTGTAAAACCTGCTCAAGCATATAAAATGTACAGAAAAATTGTAAAATATTATGCTACAAAAACCCTAATGGAATATTGTACAAGCTTGAATATAGATTCATTAAACTTAGACGTTGTAAATAAAATTAGGAAATTGCCGTTATACACAGAATGGGAAAATGTTGGTGGTCAAATTATGCCTTCCGAAAAAATTCAGTTATTATTTGAATCAATTAAATCTGGTTCAATAAATGATTGGAAATCTGTTCATCAATACTATAATCTTTGTGAATGTGAATATGGCCAATACAAAGTAAGATATGCTTTGTATCTTTTGGAGCAATTATATTCTTGCCCAATTGAAGATTTTACTTCTGAAATTTATAAAAATATTTTGGATGATGTTGTTGTGGTTGCTAATGAAATTTATTCAGAAGCTTTTAAGTCTAGAGAAAAAGATTATTATGATTATTACCGAAATATGACATACAGAAGTTCTTCTGAAATGGAAAATGTAATTGGAAAACTTTCTGATAACGAATTCTTGATTCAATTAAAAGAAGAAACAAAAGAATTTGTAGAAAAAATCCATACATTTATAGGGGGGGGGTGTCTTAATTTGTAGATAATACAGATTAAGATTCAAAACCATTTTAAGGATTTTTCAAAATTATGAAAATTGATGGAAAATATCAACAGTTCAAAAATGTAAATTTACGACGCAGAAATTGGCCAAAGAATTGCATAAAAGAAGCCCCTATTTGGTGTTCTGTTGATTTACGTGATGGAAACCAAGCGTTAGAAACTCCCATGGGAATTGAACAGAAAAAAGAATTTTTTTTGATGTTAGTTTCCCTTGGGTTTAAGCAAATTGAAGTTGGTTTTCCTTCTTCCAATGATGTTGAATTTTCTTTTATTCGTCAGCTTATTGAAGAATCCTTAATTCCAGATGATGTATTTATTCAGATTTTGTGTCCTGCAAGAGAAAAATTAATTGCCCGAAGTTTTGAAGCAATTAAAGGTGCAAAAAATGTAATTTTTCATTTGTATAATGCCACTTCTCCTGCCCAAAGAAAATACAATTTTAATAAAACAAAAGATGAAATTGTAAAACTTGCCACAGATGGCGTAAAATGGATTAAAAAATACTTAAAAACAGTTCCAGAAACTAATATTGTTTTGGAATATTCTCCAGAAAATTTTTCTGAAACAGAAATTGATTTTTCTATAAAGATTTGTCAGGCTGTTGTAAATGAATGGAAAAAAGATAATCCAACTTGGCAAAAAGGCAGAAAAAATGTCATTTTAAATCTTCCAACAACTGTAGAAAACTGTTTGCCAAATCACTTTGCAGATTTAATTGAATATTTTTCATCAAAAATCAAAAATAAAAATGAATTAATTATTTCTCTTCACAATCATAATGACCGGGGCGAAAGTGTTGCTCAATGTGAACTTGGTTTGCTTGCTGGCGCTCAACGGGTAGAAGGTTGCCTTTTTGGAAACGGAGAGCGTACTGGAAATCTTGATGTTGTAACTGTGGCTTTGAATATGTACACCCTTGGGGTTGATCCAAAACTTGATTTTTCAAATTTAAAAAAAGTTGCCCTTGATTTTTCTCGTTTAACTGGAATGGAAATTCATCCAAGAAGTCCTTACGCTGGAAATCTTGTTTTTACAGCCTTTAGTGGTTCTCATCAAGATGCAATTAGAAAAGCAATGTTGGCAAGAAAATCTATGCCAGAAAATGCTTTATGGGATGTTCCTTATTTGCACATTGATCCTCACGATATTGGTTTTGAATACGAAGGAATTATTAGAATTAATAATCAAAGTGGAAAAGGCGGTGCTGTTTATGTTTTGGAAACAGATTATGGCATTTCCGCTCCAAAAAAAATGCACGGGGTAATTGGGGAACTTATAAAAGAAAAAACAAACACTTTACAAAAAGAACTTACTTCACAAGAAGTTTACGACGCTTTTGCAGAAAAGTTCATAAATACAAAATGGCCTCTCAATGTTTTGGAAATTACACAAAGACATATTGAAGGGGAGCGTGGAAGTAATGTTTCTGAACTTGTAGCAGGAAGTGCTGTTGTTGAATGGGAAGGAAAAAAATACGAAATTGCAGGAAACGGAAATGGACCTTTGGATTCTTTTGCCAATGCATTAAATCAAACTCCTGTTTTAGATTTTGATATTTTAGATTTTCATGAGCACTCGGTTGGTAGCGGAACTGGTACTCAAGCCATTGCTTATGTACAGATTAAACTTTCTGATGGAAGAAGCGCTTGGGGCGTTGGAAAAAGTTCCAACGTTGGTAGGGCCGGTATTGCGGCTGTTGTTTCGGCAATCAATATATGTTATTCGTAATTTGCAGTTGATTTTTTTGTTAAACGATTTATTATTAAGTTTTAGGAAAGCTAAATTTTGTAGGAGCTAAAAAAATATGGAAAAAAAATATTTATGTTTATCTTACGATGATGGACCAAATCTAACAGATCCACAAACAATGACAGAAATGTTAGATATTTTAGAAAAACACAATGTTCCAGCATCATTTTTTATTATTGGAAACAAAGTTACAGAAGAAAATAAAGATGTGATTCGTCGTGCAATAAAAATGGGTTGCGACATTCAAAATCATGCATGGACGCATTCAAATATGGCTTCAATGACAGCCGAAGAAGTTGCAGAAGAATACAAAAAATGCGATGAAATCATTATTGAACTAACTGGTAAAAAAGCAGAGTTTTTTAGACCTCCATACATTTCAATTAGCGACACAATGTATAACACAATTCCAACACCATTTGTTTGCGGAAAAGCCTGTATGGACTGGGATTCAAACTACGGCGAAGAATATCGCTATCAAGAAATTATTGACAGTGCCGAAAACGGAACAATTTATTTGCTTCACGTTATGGAAGGCAACGATGCAACTCTAAAAGCTGTTGACCGTGCCATTCCTGTGCTAAAAGAGCAAGGCTACGAATTTGTAAACCTTCCAGATTTGTTTAAATTCACAAATACAGAACCAAACATTGGAGAATCAATGTGGCACGTTGCCCGCACCGGTCTTGGAAAACGCGATAGATAAAAAAATCTTAATTCATAATTCATAATTCTGAATTCAGAATCCCTTTCTCCCCCTTTTCAAAAATACAATTTTTTGGTATATTTATGCAAAAATACAGGAAAAGGAGTGTATATTTATGCAAATTAGTTTTGTTGATGGCGGAGTTTGCGCACCAAAAGGGTTTGTTGCAAATGGAATGAGAGTTGGAATTAAAGAAAGCCGAAAAATAAATGATACAGCTCTTGTTTTTTCTGAAGTTCCTTGTAATGCTGCGGGAGTTTTTACTCAAAATAGAGTTCAATCAGAAAGTGTAAAAATTGCAAAAAAATATCTTGCTGACGGAAAAGCTCAGGCAGCAATTGAAATTAGTGGAAATGCAAATACTTGTACTGGCGCTCAAGGGGCTGAAAATGCATTCAGAATGGCAAAATGTGCAGCCCAAGCCTTAGGAATTAAAACCGAAGACGTAATTGTTTATTCTACAGGTGTAATTGGTGCTCAATTTGACGTTACAAAAGTAGAAAACAACATTCAAACATTAAAAAACGGATTAAGCAAAGAAGGTCATAAAGAAGCTCGTGTTGCAATTATGACAACAGATACTCAGTACAAAGAATGTGCTGTTGAATTCAAAATTGACGGGAAAACTTGTCGCATGGGGTCTATGTGTAAAGGTTCTGGAATGATTCATATCAACATGGGAACAATGCTTAGTTTTGTTACAACTGACTGTGCAATTTCAAGCAAAATGTTGGACAAAGCTTTGCATGAATCAATTTTGGGAACTTACAACTGTGTTTCTGTAGACGGCGACACAAGTACAAATGACACTTTAACAATCATGGCAAACGGTCTTGCAGGAAATAAAGAAATTACAGAAGAAGATGAAAATTACAAAATCTTTTTAGAAGCACTAAATAAAATAAATCGTGTAATGGCAATGAAAATTGCTGCCGATGGTGAAGGTGCAACAAGATTGATTGAATGTAATGTAAAAGGTGCTTCTTCAGTTCAAGCTGCACGTGGTTTGGCAAAAGAAATTATTACTTCATCTTTGGCAAAAGCTGCAATTTTTGGTCGTGATGCAAACTTTGGTCGCTTCCTTTGTGCAATGGGCTACAGCGGAATTGAATTTGACCCAGACAAAACAAGCATTTGGTTCACTTCAAAAAAAGATGCAAAACGCTATTTTGATCCAGCGGTAGATTCAACAGTTCACGGGGAAAATTCTGTTCAAGTTTTTGATAACGGAACACCTTGCAACTTTGACGAAGAAAAAGCCACAGAAATCTTGGGGGCCGAAGCAGTAGAAATCCTTGTACAATGCCAAGACGGAACTGCCGAAGGAACAGCGTGGGGCTGTGATTTGACTTACGATTATGTAAAAATTAATGGAGATTATAGAACTTAATTTAATTAAGAATTATGAATTAAGAATGAAGAATGGACTGCCACGACCTAAAGGTCTCGCAGTGACATTGATGTAGTCATTGCGAGGAGCGAAAGCGACGTGGCAATCCAGAATGTGAACTATGAAAAAGAAAGCCACACGGATTTGTTCGCAACTAACGTTGCTCACCTTGTATTAGCGAAGACCGTTAGGTCTGAGCAAATCCGTGTGGGAAAAATGAGGAAAAAATGAACAAAGAAATTATTGAAAATTTGACAAAAGAACAATGGTCGGAAGTTTTAATTGAAGCGTTGCCTTATTTTAAGCAATGGGTTGGAAAAGTTGTTGTTGTAAAATATGGCGGAAACGCTATGCTCAAC
>JAFXDY010000192.1 GCA_017521105.1 Treponema sp. | reverse complement strand
TTTTCCAATTAAACCAGAAAGCATAGAAATTGGCAAAAATACTACAATTGTAGTTGCGGCACTTGCCAAAATTGAAGCTGCAACTTCGCTCCAACCTTTGTTAATTGCCTGATTAACTGTATATTCCAATTCCCCGGTTTCGCTATTTCTTTTTGCGTAATACCTGTAGATTTGATCTAGCATTACAGAAGAAGCGTCCACAACCATTCCTAAAGAAATTACCAAACCAGTTAAACTCATTAAGTTTATTGAAAGATTAAAAACTTTTAGCCCAATAAGTGAAAATAAAATACACAACGGAATAGAAACAGAAATTGTAAGAGTTGCACGCCAATCTGCCAAAAACAACAAAATAACAAGAACCGCAAAAACAATTCCCATTACACCAGACTGAATTACAGTTTTTAGTGAAGATTTAATCTGTTTGCTATCATCCGTAATTATATGAAACTCAATTGCCCCAGCAGATTCTTTTTCACACTCTGCCAAAACATTTTTTACTTGCTCAACAATTTTAAGAGAATTACCATCGCTTCGTTTAGTAACATTTACAATTATCAACGGGTCGGTTCCGTCGGTAATATAATATTCCTCTTTTGGATAACTCAACGAAACTTCTGCAATATCTTTAATTCTTATAACATTTTTTTCGTCTGCAACCCCAACTGGAAGATTTTTTATATCTTCAATAGAATTAAATCCACCAGCGTATCTAACTTGAATTGCTTTATCTTGGAATGTTGCGTTTCCCAAAGGTAAAGAAACGTTTCCATAATTCAAAACTTGATAAACCGAAGAAACAGAAATTCCTTTTGCAGTTAAAGAATCAACATCAATTTTAATGTCAATTTCAAGTTCTTTATCTCCATCAACTTGAATTTCCGAAACTCCATCAATTTGAGTCAATTTTGGAGTTAACTCGTCTTTTATAAAATCAGAAACTCTTGCCGAATCTTTTCCTGCTTGAACCGAAAAAGAAATAATTGGAAGCATTGAAACACCACCAATCAACGCTCTTGGCTCCCCTTGAATTCCAGAAGGCAACAATTCAATCAGTTCAGAAATCCTATTTCTAAGTTCTTGAAGTTGGTCGTAAGCGTCATAACCGTCGGCATAAGTAATTGTAATCCAACTCATTGAATTGTAAGAAGCACTGTCTACACTTTTAAAATGAGGCAAAGTTACAAAATTGTCTTCCAGGATTTTTGTTACGTCTTGTTCAACATCTTCGGCACTTGCCCCAGGATAAATTGTATAAACAATTGCTTGAGGCATAGAAATATCTGCCATAAATTCTGTTGGCATTAAAGTTACAGAATAAAATCCAAAAACCGCTAATACAATAATTAGCATTGTGATGACAACAGGATGTTTGATTGAAAATTCAGAAATCTTCATTAATATTCACCTATAACTTCATCAAAAATCCGAACTTGCTGGCCATCAAACAAAGAATTTTGCCCATCAACAACAAAATATGTATCTTTATATTTTTCTGGAACAATAAAATATTCGTTATCTGTTGCGTATTCTGCAGGAGGAATAAATTCTACAGTTTTTGATTCTGGATGATAAATGTACAAAGAGCCATCCATTTTTTTTGTTTTCATTGGCAAAACTGGAACATCAACATAATTTTTATATGTAATCAAAACTTTTACATACATTCCAGGTCTAAAGCGTTCTCCTGGATTATCTAACTTACAAACAACTTGAAATGTTTTTGATTGAGCCGCAATGTAAGGCGCAATATTTTCTATTGTTGCAAAAGTTACAGCATCATCATACATATTTTTTTCTGCCGGTCTAGTAACAGAAACAATTAGATTTTCTTTTTCTAACGAAAACAAATCATAATATTTTTCTGGAACACTTAATCTTACAACTTGATTATTCAAATCTGCCAAAACTGCAATTGGTTGGGTTTGACTTGCCACGCTTCCAACAGCTCCGTCTGCCATTAAAACAGTTCCTTCAACAGGAGCTTTTACCAAAGTATAATCAACTTGAAGTTTTGCCAAATCGTATTGAGCTTTTGAAGCATCTCTTTGGGCTTTTACAGAATCGTAATTTTGCTGAGTTGTAGAACCACTTTTAAAAAGATTTGCAACACGCTTAAAAGAGTTTTCTGCTGCAAAATAAGCCGCTTCCGCTTGTTTCATTTGCTGAATAAATGGTTCATCATCAATTTTTGCAAGCAAAGTATCTTTTTCTACAAAATCACCAGCTTTTACAGGATATTCCATAATTGTTCCAGAAACAAAAGGCACAACAGGAATCATAGATTTTGCTTCAACATATCCGTTAATTTGAATTGATTCTTGTAAATTTTGAATTGTAGGTTTTTCAATTTTAATTACAGGAAGTAAATCTTCTTTTTGCTCCAAAGGTTTCTTTTTTGTTACCAATAAAACAAAAATCAAAAGTGCCAACAAAATGCCAAAAAAAATTACATACTTCCGAACAAAAACAAAATCAATTTTTTTCACTACAAACCTTCTTTTAATTATTCCCCTGACAATTTTATTTTCATTTCTAAATCTTTTCTATCTCGGTGAATAACAACTTTTACAACATCGCCCGGTCTCTTATCTTCCAATGCAGAATAATAATCAGCCAAAGAAGTAATTTTTATATTATCAATTTGAGTAATTACATCACCACCCAAATAAATAATGTTTTTTCTGTTTCCGTAATATGCGGCTTCAGTTCCACCTTTTAAACCAGCTTTTTCTGCATTTCCCCCTGTTGTTACTTCCGAAACCAACATTCCCTGAGCAATGTCTAAACCTGCGTATCTTGCAATTCTATAATCTAACTGATACAAAGAAGCTTCTATTACGCCACGTTTTACTTTTCCATATTTTAACAAATCAGAAACAACACGAATAGCAGTTTCTGAAGAAACAGCAAAACCAACCCCCGAAGAACTTCCTGATGAAGACAAAATCATTGTATTAATTCCAATCATTTTTCCAGAAGTGTCCAAAAGAGGGCCTCCCGAATTCCCCGGATTAATTGCAGAGTCAGTTTGAATCATATCTCTAATTATTCTTTGATTTGAATTTTGAATTGGACGTCCAAGCCCCGAAACAATTCCTGTTGTCATTGTTCGTTCCATACCAAAAGGATTTCCAATTGCAATTACTTTTTGTCCAACTTTTAGTTTGTTTGAATCACCAAATTCAATTGTTTTTAAGATTACACCTTTTGGAGGATTAATTTTTAAAACTGCCAAATCGCTATCTAAATCATAACCAACAATTTTTGCTTCATACTGAGACCCATCATACAACGAAACATAAATCTTTGATGCGTTTTGAATAACGTGAACATTTGTTAAAATATGACCTTCGGAATCAATAATTGAACCACTTCCACTTCCACCATCTTGAACAAAAGGTTCTAAAAACCAAGTATATGCGGTTTCTTTGGTGTTGATGTTAACTACTGCTTCATTGCATTTTTCGTAAACATAAATATTTTGTTGCTCATCTTTAGAAAAACCTGCAGCCGACGAAACTACCATCCCAGAAGAAACTTCTTGCGACTCTTCAAAAAATTGATTTTTTTGTTCACTATTTACAGTTTCTTCATTATATTCAATTTGAGTAGTATTAGATATTTGATTTTTATTTTCTCTATAAAAAAAGATTGCACACGCCAACACCGCAGTTCCTGCAACACTAAATAACACAGCACGCACAATCTGACTTGAGGTATATAATTTCATATACTTAATTTACTAAATCAAATAGAATAAGACAACACCAATTTACCAGAAACATAGGTCTTGTAATCAAAAAATAACAAAACATTAGCGCTCAAATCTAAAGTTAAGCCTCCAGCTCCTGGCACAACTGTATATCCTAATCCACAATCTAAAGAATCAAAATTATTTACACCACACCACCCGCTTAATCGCATAAAATCTACAGGACTAAAACTAAGTGAAACAGCATTTTTCCAAATCTTACTGTCTTTTACAAAATCTCCAGTTTCTGCTCCAATTACAAATTCGCTAGAAATTCCCGCATAAAACAAAGGAAGTTCCAACCCCAATATTCCACCAAAACCAATTCCTTTATTCAATTTTGGTTCAATAAAATAGTTTGAATAACCGTATGTAATAAAACCACCAAACCCCAATGCAAAACTATCGCTCATTTTTATTGAATTAGAAACTTTTACACTTGTATTTACATTAAATGGAAAAATTGAATCTCCCTTGGCAGATTTAAAACTTCCCAACAATCCACCAACAGAAATTCCAACTTCCACATATTTTCCAATATCAAACAAAACGCCAGTTTCCAAATGGCACCCATAAGCACCAAATTTTTCTTTGCCAATAACAAAAATTCCCTCTGCTCCAAAACTTGGTCGAACAGTTCTTTTTGTTGAATTAAACACAGTTGGATAATTTCCAATTCCGCCGCCACAACAAGTAAAACTTTCAACAGGATATTTCATTGTGCTATCTACAACAATTGATTCTTCAAATTTGTAGTTTTTGCTTTCAATTATAATTTTATAATTTCCGTCCAAAACGGGATTTCCAAAAGAATCCGTTCCATTCCATTCAACAGAATTGTTCCATGTTGTAAATCTTGCAAAATCAAACTGTTTTACAACATCACCATTTTCTGCAATTATCTTAATAGTTACAGGCTCGTTCGCATTCACATAAAAAGATATTTTACAATTACACAATCCGTTCACCAAAGGATTAATTCTATCTTCCGAAACTTCAAAATCTGCAAGATAGAATTCCGCCGGATTTAATTCTATAGAAACACCACTAGTTTCATAAGGATAAACATCTACATAAGTTTCTAATTTTTCATAACCAAACTTACGCACAACAACTAAACGTCTTCCAATTGGAACTTCCACAATTTTGTCTTTGCACAAAGAACCATCTACATAAACAGAAGCACCTTTAGGATAATTCAAAAATTCAATATATCCGGTAATAAGTTTTAGAGTTACATAAACATCTTTAGAATCACCACGCCGTAAAAAAACTTCAAACCGTTCTCTTTCATAACCATTTTTTACAACTTCAATAAAATACAAACCAGGACGCATTTTATTAAGTTCAAGTTTTGTATATCCCTTAAAAATTCCGTTAATATAAACTTCTGCATTGTAAACATTAGATTCAATCACCAAGGAACAATATTTTTCATCTATTTTGTCTGCCTTTTCAACATCCAAACGCTCTGCTTTTTCTACAGCAGAATCACCTTTTTTATTCATTGGTTTTGCAGGAGCAGAGAAACAATAAAAATTAAAAATAAATAAACATATTGCAATAAAATATCTTTTATAAAACTTCATACTCATATTCTAAAAAAAAAACTACATCAATTCAACAAATAAACACTACAATAGATTTTTATTTTTAAACAAAAAATCATGCTCCAAAAAACTATAATAAGAATCACAATCAAAAATAATATGATCCAAAATTGGAATTCCTATTAGATTTGACGCTTTAATTAAAAACTTTGTTGTTTCAATATCTTCGTCAGAAGGCACACAATTTCCCGAAGGATGATTATGACAAATCACAATTGAAGACGCATTTTCTTTAATCGCCTCCCTAAAAACTTCTCTAGGATGAATAATTGTTTTACTTACAGTTCCCACAGAAATTAAATGAATTTTTATTATTTCATGGCCACCGTTTAAAGTTATCATTACAAAATGCTCTTTTGCACACATTGCATAATTTTGAACATAAGGCAAAATATCTTCTGGTGTTTGAATAAGTGCCTTTAAATGAGAGCAATGCCGCCGCCCCAACTCCAAAGCAGCCGCCACAGCTAATGCTTTTCCTTGTCCCACACCTTTTACCGACAAAAGATTTTTTACAACATCATCAATATTTGAATCTGTTAATACATCATTAATCTTTTGAGCCATCACATCCACAGACATCTGTTTGTTTCCACTACCAAGAATTAACATAATTAATTCCACATTTGTTGGATACAAAAGACCATTTTCTATGGTTCTTTCTCTAATATCAGGTTTATTTTTATTATCCATTACTATATAATTAAAAAAAACAGAAGAATTTATGCAATTTGGAGAGAAAAAAAATGAAAATTTTTAAAAAAAATTTGATTATTTGTACTTTTCTTACTTTTACTCTTTTTTCGCCACTTTTGTTTACAAATTGTAGTTCCATTCCAGAACATTCAAAACATCTAATTCAAAAAAACAAAAATCGCTATAAAAAGCAACCTATTTCCAGAAAGCTTTTGGGACAAGGAAAACTAAACATTTTTCAACTGACCAATTTTTTTCTCTCTCAAAATCCTGAACAAAAATACGAAGATATACTCGCTTTTGCCGCTTTTTATGTTACAGAAGCCGCACAAGAAAACATTAATTCAGACGTAGCATTTGCACAAATGTGTTTAGAAACAGGATACTTAAGATTTGGAAACTTAGTTACTCCAGAAATGAATAACTTTTGCGGGCTTGGAGCCATGGACATAAATAATCCTGGCTGCGTTTTTGAAACTAAACAAATGGGAGTTCGTGCCCACATTCAACACTTACAAGCCTACGCCACAACACAAGACGTAGCACTTAACAATAAATTAATAGACCCACGCTATTCGTGGGTCCATAAAACAAAATTTGCAGAAGACATTTTTGGTCTTGCCGGGACTTGGGCCACAGACAAAGAATACGGAAACAAACTAGACGCCATCCTCACAAAAATGTCAGAATTTATAAACTAAAAAGATTCCCTATCAAATGTAGGGAATAGGAATGCCACAACTCACTCTCATTGTCATTGCGAGGAGTCCGAAGGACGACGTGGCAATCCACTTCTCACCGTCATTGCGAGCGCAGCGAAGCAATCCACTTCCCCAACAATCTATTCACCAATTGTTGTGCCAACAAAATCCTCATCATTAAGAATTGCCTTAATGTTTTCAATATTTTTTCCGCCAGCACAAATAACTTTCATACCAAGTTCACTAGCTTTTTTAGACGCAATTGGATCAAAAGGACAATTTTTTCCAGGAGTCCATTCATCCCCAACCATCTTTCTAAAATCTTCCCAACTAATATTATCCAAAGGTTTTGCATCAGGATTTTTTCTAGGATCATCAGTATAAACCTTTTCAATATTCGAAAGATTCACAATCACTTTTCCATCAAATTTTTCGCCCAAATAAACGGCGTCAGTATCTGTAGAAAAACCAGGTTTCCAACCCGAAGCAACCAAAACCTGTCCATCAAAACTCAAATCTTCCACAGTTGGATTATAAACAACATCATTTTTACAGTAATCACCAAAACAAGCCTTCAAAAGTTGAGCATTAATTCTAGTTGCCATAATTCCAATCCAGTCAGCAGCATTTGCATTAGCTTTTTTACCGGTAGCCGCAACAACTTCCCCATACGCATTTTGGTAAACTCTAGCAGGAGCTCCTCCACCAGCAACCAAAATCAATCTTCTTGATTTATCTTCATCAAGCCAAGCTGTACACATAGAAACAAATTTTCCCAAAAACTCAACATCCGGTTTTTCAGGAACAATAATCGAACCACCAACGCTTAAAATTTTAGTCATAACACACCTCTATAAATTTTTATACATCAAACTTAATAAACACCCTTTACAACAGGAACACTCCAATAAGAACTATATTTTGCAGTATCTTCAGAAGCTTCCTCCCAAATAGACTGCAAAGCAAAACTTCTTGGATGCTGAACAATTTTATTATCTTTACTAAATGGTTTTAACTGATTCCATCCTCTAGAAAAACAAATATGATGATTATCCATATTTCCAAAATAGAACATACTGTCTTCAGAATCATCAAGCCATTTTTCATATTCCAAACCAGCACCTAAAGCCACATCAACAAATAGCCATCCGATACCATTAATATAAATCTCGTTCCACCAATGAGCCCTTGTTTCCATATTAGTCCCAATCAAAATACCACTGTCTGTAACACAAGGAATTCCCAAAGAACGCATTATTGCACAATACATAACAGCAAAATCATAGGCATCGCCAAATTTATCATCAAACATATCAAGCGGATTACTTTCTGCTTTTCTAGGTCTACTCAAAATCCTAAAATTTTCACACAAATATTTATAAACCAGTTTTGCCTGATTATAAACATTTTTTTCTTTCTTAATAATCTCTTTTCCCAAAGCAATAACTTCTTCATTATCACTTGGAGTAATTGCATCTGGTTTTAAATATAAAGAAAAACGATCTTCATCAGATTTTTTCAAAGAAGTAACTTTTGCCAAATTAACAGAAGATTCAACCCTATAAACAGGCAATACAAAAGTTTGCTTAAATACTGTCTTAGGAGTATTATTTCTTGTTTTTGTAATCTGATGAATTAAATTATTCTGATAATTCAACAAAATTGGCTCTGGAATTGTTTCTGTAATTTCAATTGTGGGCTGAGAAGCCATTTTACAAGGAATTGGACATCTAAAAGTAATTGTAGAAACATCCGAAGTTACAACATCTGCAACATCAGCTGTATATTGCAACAAATAAATCTTTTTATTAGAAAAGCTTTTTTTACCAACAGAAGAATCAACAACAAAATTCACTGGGTCAGATTTTTCACCACCACTTTGCACTACAATTGCCCCAGAATAAGCCCCATCAGGAATCCTTACGCGAATTTCGTTATTGCTCCAAAATTCATATCCATCAGATTCACAAGCAATCATATTTTCTGTCAAAGAAGAAAAACTCTTCAAATCATTTTCTTCAATTTTGTTATCATAATCAATTGTAAATAAAACTTCCGAATTATTTCTGCTTTCACCAAAGTTAGTTCCATTAATTGTAATTAAATCACCAACTTTTCCTTTTGCAACATTTATGCCAGCAATAAAAGGCTTTGTCAAATGAACAGAATTTTCAACAGGAACAGGAATATCAATTTCATTAGCAAATAACGCCGCATTAGAAAGTTCCCCATTTACACCAACAACCACAAGCCCATCTTGAACATTCGCTGGCAAAACCAACTTAATGCAATTGTCTGTCCAAGAAATATAAGAACTAGAAGTTAATTTATTACCAGAAAATTCTACAAAACTAATGTCTCTTGTATTCCCAAAATTTTTACCGTTAATTAACACAACATCCCCCGGAATACCAACCGGAGGAACAATAGAGTCAATAATTGGAACAACCTTATTTTTTTTGCTAAAAAGGAAAACAAAACAAAGAATAATGCCAATAAACAATAATCCAGCAAAAAAACGTACTATTGGATATTTGCGAAAAACGTAACTAACTTTTCCAGATAATTTCACTAATTTTGACCTGTTATTACGTTCACAGGAAGTTCAATTTCTGTTGTAACAGGAACAGAATCAAATCCAGGAACTGTAATCCTTATAGAAATTGTTTTGTCGTCAATTTCAGGTTTTATAACAGTTATATTATCAAGAAGACTATCAGCAGTTTTTTTAGCATTCAATCTTCTAACTCTGTCTTTGCTATTTCCTGAATATAAAACAGACCCTTTCATATTATCAGAAATTAACATACCTTTTCCACTACCCAAAGAAACATTATTTACAACATTATGATTAAAACCACTGGTAGAAATTGAATAAGGCACAACAGAATTACTTGTTTGAAAATTCACAATTGGAGCTTGAACATTCGAAACATTTTTTAATCTTAAAGGAATAATTAATGCAAAAACAGCCGCAGCTGCAACTCCCGAAATTGCATAAAAAATTCTAGAATTATTAAAAACAGAATTATTCTTTTTGATTTTTTTGATATTATTAGAATAATTCATTTTTAGTTGCAAACGTGCAAAACTTTCTTCAAGAAAAGCATCATCCAACACAACTTCATTCTTTTCACTTACAAAACTTTCTTTAATGGCCTTCATCTGAGACAATTGCTTTTGACATTCTTCGCAAGAATTCAAATGCGCCTCGTACTTAACCTTAATCTCAGCAGGCAATTCATTATCGAGATAAATAGAATGAATATCCTTACTCGGGCAAAAAGACATTATCTTCTCCTATTATCTTAGCTAATTGCTCCCTGGCTCTAAAGATTCTAACTTTTACATTTCCCTCTGTAATACCCAACACTCTACCAATTTCCTTGTAATTCAATTCAGTATATTCTTTTAGAATTACAACTTCTTGAAGATTTGTTGGAAGTTTCTTTAAAGCTTCCCTAGCTTTTAATTTAGATTCCTCTTTTAATAAATCAATTTCGCCAGAATCAGTCTCATGACGTTCTTCATACAGAACTTTCTCATAAGCCTTTTTCTCGCGACCCTTTCTTTTTACATAATTTAATGAAGCATTTTTTACAACACGAATAAGCCAATATTTAGCATCATTCAATGACGGAAATTCCAAGCTCTTTTCATTAGCTTTAATCAAAGAATCATGAACTAAATCTTCAGCCGCATCTTCGTCATTTACAATTTTATATGCAATTCTAAATAACATTTGCATAGATGCATCATAAATTTTTCTAAAATCAACAGGATTCCCAGCATTAATTACTTCCGAAAATCCCATCTGACTATCACTCATAAAACAAACACTCAACAAACAATATAGTTACAAATTTTTTACAAAAAAAATCTCTCACCCAATTTTAACCGTAACTTAAAAATAAAACAAATAAACGTTTCTTTTAGTTACAGTCATTGTCCAAAATTAAAATTAATACGTCCGGTCAAGGCACGCTTTGCTCAAGGCCTTGACTCGGCCGTTTTTAGGATTTGTAATAAACCCTAAATAAAATTTAATTACGTTTCCAAGTAGGACCATTTGGAGTATCAATAATTGTAATTCCCCTAGCAGCCAAAGCATTTCTAATTTCATCTGCCTTTGCAAAATCCTTTGCTTTTTTAGCTTCAGTTCTTTCCAAAACTAAAGCATCAATTTCTGCAGCTTCAGGATCATCAGCATTAGAAGAAACACCCACTCCGCCAGCCACTGCCGAAGAAGCCCCAGTTTCTGCCTTAAATTCTTCAACAGATTTTTTAATATTCAACCCAAGAACACTATCCATTTTTTCAATCAAATAAACAATTTCTTCGGCCTTTAGTTTTCCATCTTTAATACAACTTTGCAAACAAGCCAAAGCCTGTGGAGTTGCCAAATCATTTTCAATAGCATCAGTAAACTTTTTCAAATATTCCTTTGCAGCATCACTCAATTCACCTTCGCCAACACATTTTTCACCAGCATTAGCAAAAACCTGAGCCGCACGTTTTACCAAAGCTCTACGACTATTTTTTGCAGAATCCATAGAATCCCAACTAAACTTAGCCTGACTTCTGTAATGAGCACCAAGCAAGAAATATCTATAATCCAAAGGAGCGTATCCCTTATCAACCAAAACCTGCAAAGTCAAAAATTCCCCACTAGATTTTGACATCTTAGCCACATCGCCATCACCAGCATCAGAACCCTTATTTTTCTGAATAACCAAAAATTCATTATGAAGCCAATAATTTACCCAAGGACCAGCATTTCTATCATCTTCCGAAAAAGCCCCTTCACTTTGAGCAATTTCGTTAGTATGATGAATTGGAATATGATCAATACCACCAGTGTGAATATCAAAATGACGACCAAGATACTTCATACTCATAGCCGAACATTCAATATGCCAACCAGGATACCCACGTCCCCAAGGACTATCCCAAGTTAAAGCCTGATCTTCAAATTTAGATTTAGTAAACCACAAAACAAAGTCATAAGGATTTTTCTTATTTTCATCAACTACAACAACATCACGCTCCCCTGCCCCAGCCTTCAATTCATCAAGCTTAATATTAGCAAGTTTTCCGTAATCAGCAAAAGTTGTAACGTCAAAATACAAGTTGCCGCCAGCCATATAAGTATGACCATTAGCTTCAATTTCCTTAATCAAATCAATCATTTCCTGAACATGCTCAGTAGCGCGACACACAACATCAGGCTTTTTAATATTCAAACGCTCAATATCATTAAAAAACGCTTTAGTATAAAAATCAGCAATCTCCAAAACAGACTGCTTACGTTCCTTAGCCTGTTTTACCATTTTATCTTCACCATCATCAGCGTCGCCACTCAAATGACCAATATCAGTAATATTCATTACATGCTTTTTTTCATAACCCAAAAAACAAAGAGTTCTATCAAGAATATCCAAAAAAACATAAGCTCTCAAATTTCCAATATGAGCATAATTATAAACAGTAGGACCACATCCATAAAAACCACAAAAACCATCCTTCAAAGGCTTAAATTCCTGCATTTTACGACCCATAGTATTATAAAATTTCAAACTCATAATTTACCTCACAAAAAAACTCTTTTCTTATATTATACTTTTTTTTTCCCACTTTAACAACCAACACAAACTTTTCATAATGAGGGGCGGACAACCGCCCCTGGCTCCAAAGTCCTCGCACAAAGTGCTGCGGTCTTTTCCGCCACCCCACCGCCTAAGGGGCAAGCCCCTTAAAATCCCCAAAAAACTTTGAACCGTCATTACGAGGAGCTCAGCGACGAAGCAATCCATAAATCGCGAGTTTTGCAGAGCAAAACTCGGTAAATACGCAAAGCGTACGACTCATTGCGAGAAGCGAAGCAATCCAGTGTATGCACGTCAGCAATGACAGACTTATTTTGTCAATTGCGAGAAACGAAGCGACGTGGCAATCGTCTATATTTTGTCATTGCGAGGTTTTCGTTCAGAAAACCGTGGCAATCCATTAACCAGCGTTCACTTCCTAGATTGCTTCGCTTCGCTCGCAATGACATTTTTTTTCACGCTCGCAAAGACAGTGCATAAAAAAATCCTCAGGATTACCCCGAGGATTTTTTAAGTTTCGCCATGGATGGCGACTCATATTAATTAATGCTCTTTTACGCAGCAAGTTTATTAATTAGAACTGGCACCCGCACTTCTAATTTGCCAAAGGCAAATTAGAAGATTTTAATAACTTCCTTGCAGAGCCTAGCAAACTTTAGTTTGCTTGACGCACCACGCGGAAACCATAGCTGAGGTCGAGGGAGCTCGGGACGCCTCTGACACTGTTACAAACAGACGCGCTGTAAGCGTAGGAGCCCCAAGAGCCACCGCGGAAAACGTAGCCAGAGCCCGACGCAGCACCGGTTGGGTCACTTTCTTCCCCTGTGTTTACTGTTTCATTCCAATCATAGCACAATTCCCATACATTTCCGCTCATGTCATATATGCCTAGTCTGTTAGGGTCTTTCTTACCTACTTGGTGGGTTCCGTATCCTTGACCTCCACTTGAAGGTGTTGTATCTCCTGTTGTTCCATTTATACTGTTATACCTATACCAACCTACTCTGTCTAAGCCGGAATTTTTTTTTTCATTATATGCAACACCTTCTGCAGTATCTTCTCCACTAAACACATGGTTCCAATCATCTTTTGTTGGATCTCCACCTCTTGCTGCGTATTCCCATTCTGCTTCTGTTGGTAAACGATAACCTGTTGCGTTTTCTACTAAGCTTACTGTGGCTCTAGATATGTAATATCCTGTTTTTCCAATTGCTTTAATTACTTTTGTAACTTCAATATTATATGCTTTTGTTAAGCCTTTTTTTTCGCTTAATGCATTACAGTACCATACTGCATCATACCAAGTTACCCCTTCTACCGGGCGTTTTTCTTGTACATCACCACTAAAAAATGTGTAATTATTACTGTCTTTTGTACAATAACTTGGGTTACTTTCTAATGCATATTCTTTTCCGTTCACTGTTACTTTTTGCCCTGCCATTACACTTGCGTATTCTTCTTGTGTTACTTCATATTTTCCCATGTAAAAATCGCTTAAGGTTACGGTTCGACCTTCAATAAATACACCTGCATAATTGTTTGAGTTTTTAGCACCTTTTACTG
>JAFXDY010000191.1 GCA_017521105.1 Treponema sp. | reverse complement strand
TTATTTTTGCTATTAAATAACCTCTCAAGAAAGTTTTTAGCCAAAATCCCATCTGCGATAATCAAAATATTTTTCATAAACTCTCCAAAAAACAGCTATTTTATCATAAATGAAATTTGAAATAGATAAAATCTTAATTTAAATATTCTGTACTTAACTAATTATACAAAGTCAAATAAAATTAAAAATACAATAATAACTTAAAAGTATGAAATATTAAACTTTTAAACAGAGATATTATTGCAAATTGTTTTTGCCATTATCGTATAAAATATATTAATAATAAATAGTTGAGATATTGTGATTTTCGTAGTTAGTAAAATTCTTATAAATGTGTTATAATGTTTCTATAATTTTTATCATTGAAAGAATAATTGTATGGCAACTTCCTACATATTAACAAAATCGGAAATGACAGAAGAAGATATTAAACTTCAATATATTACTCCAGCATTGTTGGCAAAATGGGATATTAAAAAAATCACCATGGAGACAGAGCCTGTAAATAATTTCACGGATGGGAAGGTTCTCATTAAAGGAAATGTTCCAAGTCGTGATAAAGGGAAAAGGTGTGACTATGTTCTTTGGTATAATAAAGGGACTCCACTCGCGATTGTAGAAGCTAAAGATAATAATCATTCAACATCGTTTGGTATGCAACAAGCCATTTCCTATGGAATTATGATGAATGTTCCTTTTGTCTATACATCAAACGGAGATAGTTTTTTTGAACACGATTTTACAACTGGGCTTGAAAAAGAATTACCACTTTCTGAATTTCCCACTGCAGATGAACTTTATGCCCGGTGGAAAGGTGTTGATGCAGAAAAAATAGTAGAAATTGAAAGCCGGGAACGATATGCGATGGATGGAGAATCAAAAGTATATGATGTTCCACTTTGTTTTGAAGAAAATCTTTTGAATACACCTTTCTATTCTGGTTCAAATTGTTATCCACCTCGATACTATCAGCGAAATGCAGTAAACAGAACTCTTGAAGCAATAGCAAAACAGCAAACCCGAATTCTTATTGCAATGGCAACAGGAACAGGAAAAACATATACAGCATTTCAAATTGTATGGAGACTTCTTAAATCCGGAACTAAAAAGAAAGTTCTTTATCTTGCTGATAGAAATAATCTCGTAGATCAGACTATTAACGGTGACTTTAAGCCTTTAGAAAAGGTGATTCATAAAATCAATTTCCAAAAAGAAGATAAATCAAAAATTTCAGCATATCAGGTCTATTTTGCCCTTTATCAACAGTTGGATTCCGCAAGGCACCGAGGAGAGGAAGTTGAAGAAACAGAAGCTGAAATAGAAGCAGAAATTGCCAAATATAAAGAGTTCTTCAAACCAGATTTCTTTGATCTTATTATTGTTGATGAGTGCCATCGTGGGTCTGCAAAGGCTGATTCTCGCTGGCGAAAGATTCTTGATTATTTTAGTAGCGCTACACAGATTGGTATGACTGCTACACCAAAAGAAACAAAATATGTTTCTAATATAGATTATTTTGGAGAACCTGTTTACAGCTACAGTCTTAAACAAGGAATTGAAGATGGATTTCTTGCTCCTTTCAAAGTTATAAATGTACACACAAGTATTGATGACGGCTGGAGACCAAAACGAGGTCAAAAGGATATTGACGGAGTAGAAATCGAAGACCGAGAATATAATCTTTCAGATTATGACTATAATATTGTCATTCAAGACAGAATTGATGAAGTTGCAAGGGAAATCACAAAGTTTTTAAAAGAAACTGACCGTATGTCCAAGACAATTGTATTTTGTCCCACAGAAGCCGCTGCAGAACGTATGCGAGTTGCACTGAATAATTTGAATACTGATATGATTTTGAAAGATAATCAGGGCAATGTAAAAGAACAATATGTTGTTCGCATTACCGGAAGTGATAAATACGGTAAAGATAAACTTGATTATTTTATTTCAGTTTCGCAGCCCTATCCCGTTATTGCAACTACATCAAAGCTTCTTTCTACTGGAAGCGACTGCAAGATGGTAAAACTCATTGTTTTAGATGAGCTAATCAATTCAATGACAGAGTTTAAGCAGATAATCGGCCGTGGAACAAGACTTCGCTATGATGAAGGAAAAACTCATTTTACAATAATGGATTTTCGTCGTGTAAGTCGTCTATTCGCCGATCCTGAATGGGATGGAGAGATTGAACAAGATGAGGACTTTGGAGAAACTAAATCAAAACCAGAAACATCTCCTGGGTTAAATTCTGAAGGCGAAGATGGTGATGAAGGTATTATTGCACCAATTCCTAATCCCAATGTAAAACCTATAATTGGCAAAGGTGGTGTTTTAGTAAAAATTTTGCAACGTGTAGTTAGCATTTATGATACAGACGGAAAACTTCTAAAACAAGAATCAATAGAAGATTACACAAAGGAAAGTATTATTGGAACATATCAGACTTTGGAAAACTTTATTCAGACCTGGAATAGAGAACAGAAAAAAGAAGTTATCCGAAATATGCTTAAGGAAAAAGGCATTGATCTTGAGCTGATTAAAAAGGATCAGAACATGACTGATGTAGATGACTTTGATTTTATCTGCCATATCGCATTTAATCAAAAGCCTTTAACTAGACGCGAACGTGCAGAAAATGTAAAGAAGCGAGATATCTTTGGAAAATACGGTGAAGCTGCACGCGAAGTTATAAATGCACTTTTGGACAAATATGCTGAACTTGGCATTTACGATATTGAATCAACAGAAATTCTAAAGCAGAATCCATTTATAAAGTTTGGGAAACCTTCTCGGATTGCAGCCTTGTTTGGGGGAAATGATAAGTATAGAGCCGCTATTCGTGAATTGGAAAATGAATTATATAAAATAGCATAAGGAAATGAATAAATGAGCAACTTAAGCGGTTTTGTAAAAAGAGTCCGTGATGTAATGCGAAATGATGCCGGTATTAACGGTGATGCACAAAGAATTGAGCAGATAGCATGGATGCTCTTTTTAAAAGTATATGATGCAAAAGAAGAAGATTGGGAATTTGATGATGAAAAATATGAATCTATAATTCCAGAAAACTTGCGTTGGAGAAATTGGGCTCATACAGAAAATCAAAATGATGGACTTACCGGCGACCAACTATTGAATTTTGTAAACAATGACCTTTTTTCAACATTAAAAAAACTTGAAATAAATCCAAGCACACCAATTCGCCAAAGTATTGTTCGTACAACATTTGAAGATGCAAACAACTACATGAAAGATGGCGTTTTAATGCGTCAGATAATTAACATTATTGATGAACTTGATTTTGGAAGCTATGAAGAAACACATGCCTTTGGTGAAATCTATGAAACAATCTTAAAAGAACTTCAAAGTGCAGGAAGTGCTGGTGAGTTTTATACTCCTCGTGCCGTAACAGAGTTTATGGCAAAAATGATTAAGCCCCAAATTGGCGAAACAATGGCAGACTTTGCTTGTGGAACAGGAGGCTTCCTTTCAAGTTGGATAAAAGAACTTGAAGCAATCAAAGACGCAAAAGGATCAATCAGCAATGAAGATTCTGAAAAACTTTACAATTCAATTTACGCAATCGAAAAAAAACAATTCCCTTATATGCTTTGCGTAACAAATATGTTACTTCACGGAATTGACAATCCAAAAGTATTTCACGATAACTCACTTACAAAAAAACTTTTAGATTACACAGAAAAAGATGCATTTGATGTAATTCTTATGAATCCACCTTATGGCGGAAGCGAAAAAGAAGACATAAAGCAAAACTTCCCTGCCGATCTAAAATCAAGCGAAACAGCAGATCTTTTTATAGCAGTTATTTTGTATCGTCTAAAGAAAAACGGTCGTGCAGCTGTAATTATTCCTGATGGTTTTTTGTTTGGAAATGATAACGCAAAGACAAATCTTAAGAAAAAACTTCTTACTGATTTTAATCTTCATACAGTAGTCAGAATGCCACAAAGTGTCTTTTCTCCTTATACAAGCATTACTACAAATATCTTGTTTTTTAATAACGAAGAACCAACCGGTAAAACATGGTTCTACCGTGTAGATATGCCAGAGGGAATTAAACACTTTTCTAAAACTAAACCGATGAAACTTTCTAATTTTGATGATTGTGTTGCCTGGTGGGACAACCGCACAGAAATCATTGATGCAGATGGAAATCCCAAGGCAAAATGTTTTACTTCTCAAGAGCTTATAGAAGGTGGCTATAACCTTGACCTTTGCGGTTATCCTCACGAGGAAGAAGAAATCTTAAGTATAAAAGATACAATTCTTAACTACAAAAAGCATAGTGAAGCTACAGAAGAAAAAATCAATGCAACACTAGCAAAAATCACTGAAATCCTTAGGATTGAATTGTAGGAGAAAAAATGGCAACGCAAAACGGCAGCAAAATATCTTGATATGATTGTAGATTTAAATCTTTTGACAAAAATGAAAAAAGGATCATTTAATTATTATATTAATAATGCTTTATTTGAATTATTTCTAAATCAAGGAAAAGTTGTACCAGAAGTTGAAACTATTGAATCTGTAAAATCATAATATGTACCCAATTTAACGATTTTGGGTACATGTTGACTACATTATGTACCCAATTTGATGAATTTGGCAACATAAAAAAAGGAAACTAAATTGGCAAAGATAAAAAAAGATACAAATTTAAGAAAAGCAATTCTCCAAGCAGCTATTACGGGTCAGTTGATTAGCAATGTAGATGGTGCAACTGAAACGGGCAAACAGCTTTTAGATAGAATTATAGAAGAACGCAACGCAAAACTTCTAGCCGATTGGGAAGAAGCAAAAAAGAAAAACCCAAAAGCCAAAAAGCCTACTCCAATTGTTGCAAGTGAAATTGCAGAAGATGAAATCCCGTTTGAGATTCCTAAAAGTTGGTGTTGGTGTAGATTGGGGGATATTTGTTACAAGATTGGAGATATAGATCATAAAATGCCAAAAGAAGTGGTAGATGGAATTCCATATATTTCTCCAAGAGATTTTACAGAAACAGACATAGATTTTATAAATGCAAAAAAAATATCCCAAGAAGATTTTGATAATTTATCAAAAAAGATGAAACCGAAAAGAGGGGATATTATTTTTCCACGATATGGAACAATTGGTACTGTACGTTTAGTAAATGTAGATTTTAATTTTTTAGTTTCTTATTCATGTTGTACCATAAGTTCAATGCGAACTTTTGTGTCAGAAATTTTTATTTTTTATGCATTACAATCAAAACATATAAAAGATGAAATAGAAAAATATATAAATAAAACAACACAACCAAACGTAGGGTTGGAATCAATAAAACAATTTCTTTTTCCTCTTCCACCGCTTGCCGTGCAAAATGCCATTGTTGCAAAACTTGAAGAAGTGCTACCTTTGGTTGATGCTTACGAAAATGCGGTTCTCCAAAAAGAGGAATTAAAAACCGCTCTTCCAGACAAAATGAAAAAAGCCATTTTACAAGAAGCAATACAAGGCAAGCTCACAGAGGATTGGCGAAAAACTACCACAATAGAAGAAACTGGCAAGCAACTTTTAGACAAAATTATAGAAGAACGCAATAAAAAACTTTTAGCCGATTGGGAAGAAGCAAAGAAAAAAAACCCAAAAGCCAAAAAGCCTGCTCCAATTGTCGCAAGTGAAATTGCAGAAGATGAAATCCCGTTTGAGATTCCTAAAAGCTGGTGTTGGTGTAGATTATCAAATCTCTGCAATCTTTATACAGGTAATAGTATTAATGAAACTGAAAAAAAACTTAAATATACAAATATAAAAGATGGTTGGGTTTATATTGGAACAAAAGATGTAGGATTTGATCAAACAATAAACTACGATAATGGTATAAAAATTCCTTTTGAAAAAGACACTTTTCGCATTGCACCTAAAAATACGGTTTTAATGTGTATTGAAGGTGGTAGTGCTGGAAGAAAAATTGCTTTTACAAATCAAGATGTATGTTTTGGAAATAAACTTTGCTGTTTTAATCCATATAAATATGAAGTTGAAAAGTTTTTATTCTATTTTCTGCAAAGTACAGTTTTTACAGATGCATTTAAAGATAATATTAATGGAATAATTGGTGGTGTAAGTATTAACAAAATAAAAGAAATGCTATTCCCACTTCCTCCACTTGCTGAACAAGAAAAGATTGTAGAAATAATTGAACAGATGTTGCCTTTGTGTGAAAAGTTGGGAGGATGAAATGACTTTTGATGAAAGAATAAGAAAAGCAATTTTAGATATTTAAAGAGAATAATATAATCTAAAAGTCTTTTTATAGCTAACTTCTTTATAGCTTTAAACTTAAAGTATATTTTATATGAGACTTTTAAACTGAAAACTATAAGAATTTTTACATATTCTAAATTTATTATATTAATAAATCAATTTGGTATTATATATCTTAATACCTTGTGTTTTGCTTTTTAAATTAATTTAATTATTCTAAATTCTAAGCAAGTTTTTGCTAAAATTACGCCGATTTAATAAGGAAGTTTGATGGAATTTAAGATAGATAAAATAAGCCAAAACGCAAGAGCTTGCACTATAAAGATGGCTCACGGAGTTGTACAAACTCCAGTATTTATGCC
>JAFXDY010000190.1 GCA_017521105.1 Treponema sp. | reverse complement strand
GGTTTAATACAAACCCTAAAAACGGCCGAGTCAAGGCCTTGAGCAAAGCGTGCCTTGACCGGACGTATTTAGGGGTTATTACAAATCCTAAAAACGGCCGAGTCAAGGGCTTGAACGAAGTGTCCCTTGACCGGACGTATTGGGAAGTTTTCAAAATGACACAAAATGGCAACACAAAATGGCGACTTGACAAAATTTAAGGGGGAGGTGTATAATTAAGTTTTTAGGAGAAGAAGATGAAAAAAATAAAGTCTATTTTATTAACTCTTGTAACATTTTTATTATTTGGATGTGGTTCAGTAGCAACAACCACTGTATCTGGAATTGATGGTACATTGAACGAAAATGTCGAAGCCGAAAACTATCAAGGATTAAAAAGAACTGTTGCGATTGCTCGTTTTTCAAACGAAACAGAATATGCGAAAGGTGCTTTTTACGACAAAGAAAATGATCCTGTAGGAAGACAAGCTGTAGACATTTTATCGGCAAAACTTGCAGCCACAGGAAAATTCATTTTATTTGAACGAGAAGATTTGGAACAAATCAATTTAGAAGCAGGGTTGTCACAAAAAGAAATTCAAAAAATTGGAGCTGATTATTTAATTGTTGGTTCAATTACAGAATTTGGAAGAAAGACAACTGGTGAAGTTGGTTTGTTTACTAAAACAAAAAAACAAACTGTGGAAGCTGGTGTAAACATTCGCTTAGTTGATGTTTCAACAGGACAAATTGTTTATTCAGAAGAAGGAAAAGGCGAAGCAGAAACAGAAACTTCAACAACATTGGGATTTGGTGGTCAAGCAGGATACGATGCAACTTTAAGTGATAAGGCTATTAGTGCTGCTATAGAAAAATTAGTAGAAAATATTGAAAAAACTTGTTTGGATCGTCCTTGGAAATCATATTTTCTTTCTTTTGACTCTGAAGCAAT
The DNA here is from genome assembly GCA_017521105.1 of Treponema sp. Lineage (GTDB taxonomy): Bacteria > Spirochaetota > Spirochaetia > Treponematales > Treponemataceae > Treponema_D. Next base: position 4,156 of record JAFXDY010000190.1, on the reverse strand, counting down.
AGTTATTGCTGGTGGAGTACAACAAGGACTAAAAAATGGTCAAGAATTATATGTTTATACTTACGGAAAAAAAGTAAAAAATCCACAAACAGGAATGTTAATAGAATTACCAGGTGAAAAAGTAGGAAAAATTAAGGTTCTTACTAGTGGTGGAACAACAGTATCAGATGAATATTCCTTTGTTAGTGTTGTAGAAGGAAATTTAGAAGCTAATAAAATAAGTTCTTATTTTATTCAAGATAAATAAAAAATGGAGGAGTTACTAATGAAAAAGGACATTAGTAAAACAATTAAGCTAATTAGTATTTTTGCTTTTATACTATTAGCTATGTCTTGTACAAGTACAAAATTGTACAGTTGGTATGATTATCAAGAAGATTATTATCATTTTCAGAAAGAAGCAGATAAGGATTCTTTAGATGATTTGATAAAAACTTATCAAAAAATAATTGATAATCAAAAAGAAACTAGAGGTATTGTTCCACCAGGAATTTATGCTGATTATGGTTGGTTACTTGCTCAATCAGGAAAAGTAAAAGAAGCTAAAGAAATGCTTGCAAAGGAAATTGAACTTTATCCTGAATCAGAAGTATTTGTAGGAAGTATTTTAAAGAGGTTGGGAAAATGAGAAATGTTAAATTATTAGTTATATCAATTTGTTTAGGTTTGTTATTTGTTTCTTGTGGAACAACTTCTACAAAGGCAGTTGCGTTTCCTGGAATGTATGAAGAAAAACCAACAGTAATGTTAATTATGCCACCTATTAATAACAGTAATTATGTTGATGCTAAAGATTATTTTTATACAACAATGAATGTACCATTAGCAGAAGCAGGATACTATGTTTTGCCACCAGCAGCAACTCTTGCAACTATGCAAAGAGAAAGTGCTTATGATTCTGAAAGATTTATTGATGGCGATGTAAAACGTTTTGGAAAAATCTTTGGTGCTGATGTTGCAATTTTTACAATTATTCAAGGATGGGAAAAATCCGTTATTGGAAGTGCTGTAATTATTGAAATTGAATATGTGTTCAAATCTACAAAAACAAATGAAGTTTTGTATCGTCGAAAAGCAAGATTAAATTGTGACACATCTTCAAATGTGCGTACAAATGGGTTGTTCAGTGGTTTAATTAACTTAGTAGCAGATGCTGTAAAAACAGCAGTAACAGATTATGTTTCGGTTGCTATTATGTGTAATGAACAAGCATTAACAGATGTTCCTTATGGAAAATATCATCCAAAATATGAATTAGATGCAGCAGATGCAGCATATCCTATAGAAATGTATTATGCTGAAAGCAAATAATTTGTTTATTTGATTTTTGTAAATAATTTACAATTGAAGCAATTAATGGGATGTCTAAAAAGTTTAAAATGTCGTTATCGTCCTTGTGCTTGACAGAGGACGACAATGACATAATATTACTTATTAGACAGCCCCGCCTGTTCCACAAAATCCTGCCAAAATTAAATTACCACTAAGATATGAGAAAAAACAAAACTGTTTAAATTAAGTTTTCCAATTAATTAATTATTTCTACTCTTAAATTTTTACTGAACATAAAATAAAACCTTAAATCATGACATCAATAAGAATGTTGCCCTTTCACAAACAAATTAAACCAAGGTGTAAGGAATTATTCAAAAACTCAAAATGACACAAAACTTACTAGGCAGCCTTTTTTTGCTTAAAGTGCCATATCAAATTAGTGGATTAGTGGTGGAATAAACGAATTCCGTTAAAGCACATTACCATGTTGTAATCGTCGGCTGCTTTAATTACTAAATCGTCGCGTACTGAGCCACCTGGTTGAACTACAACTGTAACACCAGATTTTTTTGCACGTTCAATGTTGTCGCCAAATGGGAAGAAAGCATCTGAACCAACAGCAACATTTGTGTTTTTAGAAATCCATTCTGCTTTTGCTTCGCGAGTGAAAACTTCTGGTTTTACTTTGAAAATGTTTTGCCATTTTCCTTCTGCCAAAACATCCATGTATTCTTCGCCAATGTAAACATCAATTGCGTTGTCACGGTCTGCACGTTTAATTCCGTCTACAAATTGCAAACCTAAAACTTGTGGGCTTTGGCGTAACCACCAGTTGTCTGCTTTTTGTCCTGCAAGTCTTGTACAGTGAACGCGGCTTTGTTGTCCAGCACCAATACCAATTGCTTGTCCGTCTTTTACAAAACAAACTGAATTTGATTGAGTATATTTTAATACAATTAAAGAAATTACAAGGTTGCGTTTGTCGTCTTCTGAAAGATTTTTGTTTTTTGTAACAATGTTTTCTAAAACAGAGTTATCAATTTTTAAGAAGTTGTGACCTTGTTCAAATGTAACACCAAAAACTTGTTTTGTTTCCAAGTCTGCTGGAACATAGTTTGGATCAATTTGAATTACACAGTAGTTTCCGTTTTTCTTTGCTTTAAGAATTTCTAAAGCTTTTTCTGAATAAGAAGGAGCCACAACACCATCGCTAACTTCTTTTTTAATAAGAAGAGCTGTTGCTTCGTCACATTCATCGCTAAGAGCAATAAAATCACCAAAACTAGACATTCTGTCTGCACCGCGAGCACGAGCATAAGCGCAAGCCAAAGGCGAAAGTTCAACTGAGTCTGTAAAATAGATTTGTTTTAATGTGTCTGAAAGTGGAAGTCCAACTGCAGCACCTGCAGGAGAAACGTGTTTAAAAGATGTTGCTGCAGGAAGTCCTGTTGCTTCTTTTAATTCTTTTACAAGTTGCCATCCGTTGAGGGCGTCTAAAAGATTGATGTATCCCGGTTTACCATTTACAACTGTGATTGGTAAATCGCCATTTTCCATATAAACCCTAGCTGGTTTTTGATTAGGGTTGCATCCGTATTTTAATTGAAGTTCTGTCATATCTGTATAATAGAATAAATATGATTTTTAGGCAATTGATAGGTGGGCGATATAAAAAATCAGTTTTACTGGGTTAGCGATTGAAGCAACGCCGAAGGCGTCCGAGGGCAAGTTTTGAACGTAGTGAAAAACTTAGCAAACGTTCAGTTTGCGGCGCGAGGATGACCGTTAGGGAATTGCGGAATGAGCGACCCAAAAGTTTTTCTGAGCAAAGCGAAAGAAATAACTTTTGGGGAACCTCCTAATTTTCTGAAGATTCTTCTGTGTTTTCTTGAATTGTAGATTCTTCTTGAGGTTTTTCTAATTGGCTAAAAATTTTGTTTGTAATTGGTGAAATTATCATTACTGTTGTAATTGGTAAAATGATAAAACATACAAAAAATAGTGGAGGAATGAAGTATGTTAAAAATCCTGCCAAAAAGTAAATAATAAAAAGTTTTATTAAAAGAGAAAAAGAATATGTGTAGAATTGAATAGATAAAATTGCAGAGTTTCTTAAAAGAGTTGTAAATTTGTTTGTATAGCGAGCAATTGTTGGAAATGAATATAAAACTAACATTAGGCCAAAAAGAGATAAAATTATTGCTAAAATTATTTTAAAGAAACTGTCAAAGTCGTTTTGAGCAAGATTTTGCCAAAAAAGAGTTAGTAGGTAAATGATGCCTACGGTAAGAATCCACATTAAAGTGCCTTGCAAAAAGTTTTGTGTAAAAGATTTAAAAAACAGCGAAAAAATATTTATGTCTGGAGTTTTGTTAATTATTTTTAAGGAAACGTAATACGCAGCGCAAGTTGCAGCCCCCATTGTAATTAAAGGAATGGAAAAAATAACGTAAATAAATGCTAGTTGAATTGTTTGTAAAATTTGTTTTGTTGTAATTTGTGGAAGTTTCATATTTTTGCCTCATTAATTATTATTCAAATTTTAAATTAATTGTCTAGTTTATTATGAAAATTGGTTAATTAAAATTGAAAATTGAATATTGTTTTTATTTTTTCTGCAATTTGTGCACTGTTTTGATTGTAAATTGGTCTGTTGATTAAAATGATAATAGAAGTCTTTGTTTTGTGATTATAAATATTGTAGGAATTAAAAACATTTGTGTTTCCTGCGTGAAAAATAGAATCAGAAACTTTGATTAGTCCGTAACTGTAATAATTTTGGGAAATGATTTTTTTAAACGATTTTTTCTTTATGATTTTTCCTTTTGGCAGTTGTGTATTCCATTTGAATAAGTCTAAAACTGTGGAATTGATGTTTCCG
>JAFXDY010000189.1 GCA_017521105.1 Treponema sp. | reverse complement strand
TAAAATGAACAAAAGTTGTTTTTTATTTTTGGGCGTGCCGGTTCAAGCTCCGCTTTCACCGTCGGGTGCTTGCTACAAGTCCTCGCCCATTCGGGCTGTGGTCTTTCCGCAACGCCCCCTCACGCGATTTGGGTAATCAGCAATTTTTTATTTGACATAAAACCTCACGCCGCATTTATAAATGCGTCTATAACACAAAAATTAATTCCAGCCGGCTTCCCAACACCAATTTTGGACACCCAAATTGCATCAATTGCTATAGCAAATAATTTAATCCTTGTTACAAAAAACACAAAAGATTTTCAAATTTTCAAGAATAAATGCAACCTCATGTTAGAAGACTGGAACTAAGTTTTCGCTCAATAAATTGTTACAAAAATGACTACTTTTTTTATTTTGGCGTGTCAGTTCGCTTTCACAATCCCTGCCAATACGTATCTACAACAGTAGGCACATTTTTCTCTTAATTCATAATTCATAATTCTTCATTCTAAATTATCTCCCCTTTTCCTGAATTCTGAATTCTGAATTCCGAATTGCTCTACACCCCGCTGTCCATCAGTCTTTCAAACATCGCTCCTTCGTCAAAAATCAAATCTTCATAACTGTAATTCTTTTGTGACGGAACATCTCTTGCAGCCTCGCTTTCATAATTACGCATTTGCAAATTATATTCATCTTGAGCAATAATCATTTCGTCTTCCATTTGTCTTGCGTAAAAATTTGGGTCATCATCATCCTCATCAAACATTTCTTCTGGATGTTGTTCAAAAAAGACCGCAGCTTTGTGCCAATCGCTGGTAAAACATTTGTAAACAAAAAACACAAAACACACTATTCCTAAAAAGATTAAAAAAACAAAAAATCCCATAAGTTTCTCCTTATATTACAATTTGATTTTTACAACGCAACTTGAATTCATCTTAAAAATCAACTTTGTGTAATCTGGTTTTACAAAAAGTTTTCCATAACCGACCACATTTAATTTTCCTTCTCCACTCATAAAAAACCTCCGTGAAAAATCTTTTCTTAAATTATACAACGCAAAAAGGGTCAAAGAATGACCCTATGTAAAAAGAAATATTAAAAAATGTGATGTTTCAGGCCCGTTTTTACTTATTGTAATCCAAAGATTCCACATATCCCATAAGGTATAAAAACACAGGAGCAGGAATTTTATAAACTTTATTTCCATTTTTATATTCTTGCATTCCAAAATCATCAGGTCTTTTTGTAATTACAAGATTTGGTCTATCATTAGATGACAATTCAACAATCATATCTTTTTCTAAAATAGAAGAATCTTCTCTATATTTTACTTCTATCATAATTGGCATAACGTTCTGAGCATATTGAACAACAATATCAATTTCCTTGTTTTTATCACCGCCACGGTAATATCCAACTTTAGTAACCGATTTATAATTAAAAGCTTTTACATGTTTATAAACTGCTGTTTCAGCAATAATACCAAGTTCAATTGCATCGTCAGTAATATCATCTTTCATTAAGACAGCGTTTCTAAGGGCCGCATCTGCAACATAAATTTTATCTTGGGATTTTAATATTTGTTTTGACCCCACATTTACCAAAGAACTTACATAAATTAAATTGGCACCTTCAAGATACATAATATATTTTTCAAGTGTAGTTCTATTTACTTGCAATTCCTTACAAACAGTATTCATATTTATAATATTAGAAGAATTATAACAAAGATATAAAAATACTTTTTCAATATCTGATATATTACGAATTGGATAAAGAGAAGGCAAATCTCGTTTCAATGCTTTATCTACAATATCTTCACGAAGAATTCTCTGTGCATAAATATCATCTTTTGAAAGTGCTAATTCTGGAAACCCACCAACTTGCAAATAACGAATAAAATGTGGTTGCAAAAAAGACAATTTATTTATTATTTCGTTTTGAGTCTGTTTATCTAATAAATACATTTGAGTTGGCTTTATTCCCGAAGGAAGTTCTCCTACTTCCACATTTAAAAGCTTACAATATTCAAAAAATGTTAATGTAGGAACTTGAACTGTAACCCAACGCCCCAGCCCACTTTCTTTAGCTTTATCTGCCAAAATTGGACTTGCAGAACCAGTTGCCATTATGCTTATATCAGGATTTGTATCATACAAAACTTTGAGCCAGGCATTCCAATCTTCCGAATATTGAATTTCATCAAAAAAACAATAAAGTTTTTGTGCTGTAGTAATATTCCTTTTGTAAATTCCAAGAACATCGTTTATGCTGCATAGTTTTAATAATGGATGATCAAAAGAAATAAAAACGATATCTTTTGGATTTATTCCATTTTTAAGCAACTCTGCAATTGTTTGATACATAATAGTAGTTTTTCCAGTTCTGCGAGCCCCACTTAATAAAACAGTTCTCCTAATATCATTATTTTCAAATGCTTTTTTACTTTCGTAGTAAGACGCTCTTTTCATAGGTTTATTAAACTCTTTTTGAACAATCCCTGTCTTCCACCAAGGATTATATGAATATAAAAGATTCAAAACACTTTCTTCCGAAAAATAGTCCATAAAAACCTCCAAATTAACACTTTTTCCACTCTACTATTAATATTATACCTACTTTTTTGCTATTATACTAGCAATCTTTCGCACTTTTATTTATATTTTATTATTTTTTATAATCTTTTTAGGGCTTTTTTGCAAGCAAAAAACCGGCCTGTTCCGCAATTCGCTATCCGCTCACAGTCCTCAGACATTTTTCAAATGTCTTGCGGTCTGCGCCTTCGGCGTTGCTCCATAGGCCTGCCCGTTTTTATTATGCAAAATTTATGCTACAATATAACCATCACATTTTTAAGGTAAACAAATATGAACGAATTAACTCCAATTCAAAAAGAAATTGTTTTGGCTCTTGAACAATTAAAAGAAAAATCATTAATTACAGAAGCAATTCTTGCAAAAAAAATACGAGAAAACGCAAAGATTCAAGGAAAAAACAAAGCGGGACTTTGCCTAAAAGATTTGGAACTTTGTCTTGAACATTTATCACAAAAAAATCAGCTAAACTTTGCACTTCACTTAAACAGTGCAAATGACATTTTAATAAAAAAAGAAGAAAACTTAAAACTTTTAGAAAGCGATGCAAAAAAACGCCGTCAATCTAGCGAAAAATCAATTTCTGTTTTAACAAACTCAGATTTGCAAAACAAAAAATCAACAAAACAAATTTCCAAAAAACGCACCGACCGAAAAAAATTGCATTTTAATGATATAGAAGATTTTGAATAGAAAATCCTCTACAACAAATCTACAAAAACTTGGGGATTTTTCATGCGAGCATAAATGCCACCCACTGTAAAATGTACTTTGTGATTATTTTGATTTTTACATTTTTCTCTATAATAGTTTTCCAACTTAAAATTGTAAGATTCAAAATCGCTTCTTGTTCTATAATCAGAAACAAAATCTACAACTTGTAAAGAATCTGGATATTTGTATGTTTGACAAAAGTTCAAAGTTTCAACTTGATTTATTAAAGCATCTGTTATTACTTTGTTGCGGAAATTTCTAGAAAACAATTCAGAAATCAAAACCCGTTCTTCTTCTGTCATAAAGTTTGAATAAAAATCGTCAAACAAAGGCCATGTAAACTTTTTAAAGCCCAAAATTTCCAAAACTCTGCAAAAATAATAATTAATTTTACAACTTGAATTTACTTTGGCTTGGTATTCTTGCTCATTAATTCTATTTTTTTTCAAGTTTTCCATAATTGTAGATTCAATCATTCCGTCATTTCCAATTACTTTGTTTAATTCCTTTGAATATTTTGAAGAATAATATTGTCCCAAGATTGCAGAAGTTTTTACCGTAAAAATTGAATATTTATTTTTGCAAACTTCAAGCTGTTCCAAAGCACTGTGAATTTCTTCCGAAAGATTTTGTGCGTTTCTTTTTTTATCTGTTGATTC
>JAFXDY010000188.1 GCA_017521105.1 Treponema sp. | reverse complement strand
TAAATACAACGTTATCTACAATTGCAGATTTTATTAAGATTTGTAATAATTCCATCATTATTTATCCCCCTCTTTGTTATTTGGGTTTGAAGCACATGCTAAAGAACATGAATTACAATCTGGTTCTTCTGGTGCTGGACATTTTTTATCATTCTTTTTAGCAAGAGCTTGTCTTACACCTTGAACAATTGCATCCAAAAATCCAAAAACCATAAATCCACCTGGAGCACTATTCAAAATTCCAATTCTGTATGCTTCTGGAATAAGTTCAATTTTTAAGGCAGTTCCAGCCATTAATGTTCCGCCACCAAAAAGTTCGCGAATTAAAGAAATAAGAACTAACACCATTGTATATCCAATTCCCATTCCCAAAGCGTCTAACACCGAATTTCCCAAAGTATTTTTTGAAGCAAAGGCTTCAACACGGCCCATAATAATACAGTTTACAACGATTAACGGAAGAAAAACTCCCAAAGCGTCGTACAAAGATTCAACATAGGCTTGCAACACCAACTGAACAATTGTTGTAAATGCCGCAATAATAATAATAAAAATTGGCAAACGAATTGATGAAGGAATCTTTTTTCTAAAAAGGCTAATTACAATTTCGCTCATTAACAAAACGAAAGTCATTCCCATGCCCATTCCAAGACCATTAAAAATGCTTGTTGTAACCCCTAAAGAAGAACACAACCCAATATTCAAAACTAACAAAGGATTTTCTTTTACAAATCCGTTTGTAAAAATCTTTAATTTATTATTCATAATTATGATCTCCCAAATATTTTAGCATGCTAGAAGTTGCTTCTGTAATTAAGTTTCCAATTCCAACACTTGTAATTGTTGCTCCAGAAATTGCATCAAAGTTTTGCCCAACAGCAAAACCTTTGTCTGCTTTTTTTCCTTCAAACTGACCATAAAATGTTTTTCCATTTGGCATAATAAATGTTGGATCATTTGCTTTTAATCCAAATCCAGGAGAATCTGTAATTTTTAAGAATTCAACACCAGTAACAGTTCCTGCTGTATCAAGACCAACAATAAGAGTTGCTTGTTCATAAGTTGGCCCCGAAACCTGGCAAGTTGCACCAATTACTTTTCCATCTTTTTTTGCAAGATACATATCTTCAATCTTAATAGTTCCATTGCTACTTGGTTCAAAATCAGAAATTGGCTCAAAAGAATCTGCCATAGCAAAAACTTTTTTCATTGCAGCATTTGCCTTATTAATCTGATTTTGCTGAATTTTTGGAGCCGTAACATTGTTTACAATTGCAAGTACAACACAAGAAATTGCAGCATAAAGAGCAAGAATAAGTCCAAGTTTTATCATTTCAAAAGTTGAATTATTTGATTTTTCCATTTTATTTTCCACCTTCTTGTCCCTATTTTTTATAACCGTACATTCTTGATGTAAAATTGTTTAATAAAGGAGCCACTGCATTCATAATCAAAATACTGAACATTACGCCTTCTGGGTAATTTCCAAATCGTCTAATTAAAAATGTAATAATTCCACAACCAAAGCCAAAAATTAATCTACCAGGTTTTGTGATTGGTGTTGTGGCGTAATCTGTTACCATAAATGTGGCACCAAAAAGAAGCCCACCAGATAAAAGATATAATAAAACTTCTGTTCCTGCCCCTGCCAATGTTTTTGTAGAAACAAAACCAGAAATAAAGGCACAAACACAAACAGTTCCCACCATTGCAAGAGGAGCACGCCAATCAATAATTCTGCACATCAACAAGAAAACAAACGAAATAATAATTCCCAAAATAAAAGTTTCACCAATACAACCAGCTCTGTTTCCCATAAACAATTGCCAAATTGAATCTCCAGAAACTGCAAAAGTTCCACTATTAATTTGAGACAAAACTGTTGCCGAAGAAATTGCATCCAAAGAAGGATTTTGTTTTAATAAAGGAAGTGGAGTTGCCCAAGTTGCACCAATTGCAGCAGGAAAACTAATAAACAAAACAGCACGTCCAGTTAACGCCGGATTAAATACATTGCTTCCAATTCCACCAAAAAGTCCTTTAGCCACCACAACAGCAACTAAATCTGCAAGCAAAACCATCCAAACAGGAGTTGTAGAAGGCAAAACCAAAGCAAGCATTACACCAGTAACAGCCGCAGACAAATTAGAAACCACAACTTTTTGCTTTGTAATAATTTGATACAAAGCTTCAAATCCAACCGCTCCAATTACAGAAACCAAAATAGTAACAAAAGCTGGAAGCCCAAAAGTTACAATTCCAAAAATCACTTCTGGCAAAAGAGCAATTAACACACACGCCATAATTTTTGTTGTAGTTAAATTTGCCGAAAAGTGAGGACTTGAAGAAATATAAAATTGTTTTTTATCTTTTACTTTATCATTCATTTTCAAACCTCTTATGATTTTTTAGCAGCTTCTTTTGCTTTTTCTTCTGCCATTTTTGTTCTAACAATTGCTTTTCCAAGTCTTACTTTTTGAACAATTCTAACGTGAGCCGGACACATAAATGCACAACATCCACATTCAATACAATCCATAAGACCATAGCGAATTGCTTTTTGTGTATTACCAGCCTTTAATTCTCTTAAAATCAAAACAGGAGACAATCTCATAGCACAAGCTCTTGCACAATAACCACAAGAAATACATTGAGATTCTTCTGTTAAACAAGCTTCAGAATCAGTTAAGAAAGTAACACCACTTGTTCCCTTTGCAACAGGAAAGTTAATTGCAGCCATAGAAAATCCCATCATAGGACCGCCACTAATAACTTTTACTGGCTCTTTCACTTCTGCCGCCACACAGCCGCCGCCATTTACACTAGCTTTTGCTTCACCTTCAGAAGCACTTTCAGAATTATTTTCAGATGAAGTTTCCACAGCCGCAACATTTTCGTTAATTTCAAAATAAGCAGGAGTCAAATCACTAATTAAAGTTCCCACAGGAACACGCAAATTACAAGGATTTTTTACACCACCGCCCGAAATAGTCAAAGCTCTTTCAATCAAAGGCTTTCCAAGACGGAATGCCTCGCTAATTGCACAAACAGTTCCCACATTACAAATTACACAACCAGCATCTGCAGGAAGTTTTCCAGAAGGAATTTCTCTGTCTACACAAGATTTTACAATAAATTTTTCTGAACCCTGAGGATACTTAGTTTGAACAAGACAAACAGAAATCTTATCTGCCAACTTCTGCTTTTTAATTTCTTCTTCCAAAATTGGCAAAACATATTCTTTATTATCTTCAAGAGCAATAATTCCCAAAGCCTTTTCGTTTACAATTTTTAAAACAATTGCCAAACCATCAATCAAAAGATTTGGAGTTTCAATCATTGTGCGTTCATCACAAGTTAAATAAGGCTCACATTCCGCAGCATTTACCAAAACATAATCAATAACTTTATCTGCAGGAGGATTCAATTTTACGTGAGCTGGAAAAGACGCACCACCCATACCAACAATTCCCGCATCTTTAATTCTTGCCAAAGCATCTTCTTTTGAACAAGCAAAAGGATCCAAAACAGGCAAAAATTCTTGAGCCTCAGAGTCATCACTTTGAATTACAATACAAGGCACATAAGAATTTCCAGTAACCAAACAATTCTGAATCTTTGTAACTTTACCAGAAACAGACGCATGCACAGGACAATTCATAAATTTATCACCAGTAGCAATCACCTGCCCCTTTACAACCACATCCCCAACTTTTACAACAGGAGTATTTGGCGCCCCACCCATTGTAACAGGAATTGTAACCGTTTTAGACACAGGAAAAGCAGGCGTAATAGCACATTTATTACTTAATTCCTTGTGTTCCTTTGGGTGAATTCCACCCTTAAATGTTTTTGCTCTCATAAACACCTTTTATTTCTATTAATATTCTGGGCGGTTTTTTGCAAAGCAAAAAACGGGCTTTTCGCACTTCGCTACCGCTCATCGTCCTCACAAGTGTCTAACGCCACTTGTTGCGGTCGACTGCTGCGCAGGTGCTACAATCCCTACCGCAAATATTTTCTATTTAATAACTTCAACCGAAGTAAAATCAAATAACAAATCAATTTTCCCTTCCAAACCTTTTGTATAAC
>JAFXDY010000187.1 GCA_017521105.1 Treponema sp. | reverse complement strand
TTCCATGGAAGCAATTTTTCAAAATCTTTTTCTGTTTGACAATAAGGAGCCTGATCAAAAATACATCTTAAATATTCATATGGATCTAATTTGTAGAGCTTTGCATTTTCAATTAGTGTAAAAATAAAACATGAACTTTCAGCTCCAGTTTCGCTACCTGAGAAAAGCCAATTTTTGCGACCAATTACAAATGGTTTTATAGACCGTTCAGCGATAGAATTATCAACAAATAAATCAGGACAATCTAAATAATTTAAAAGGTGCTGCCATGAGGATAATGCATATGAAATTGCTCGTCCAAATTTTAAACTAGGAGGAATTTTTGGCTGCATTTCAATAAGCCATTCGTGAAAATCATCAAATATAGGTTTAATTATTTCTTTTCGTTTTAGAACTAGTTCTTCTGGAGAAAGATTCAAATTTAGAATATCTTCTTCTTTCTTGTATATCTGTTGGATATATTTAAGAGCTTTTCCAGCACCAGGAGAAGTTCCATTTATTGAGGAATCATAAAATTTTCTGCGTACATGTGCAAGGCAAGCAACATGTATAATCTTATCATCAGGAAATAAAAGATTATGTTCTTTTAATGCAGTTTCATATCCTGGATATTCATCGGTTTGTAACCAACCCTTAAATCCATTAATGAAAGGTTTTATATATTTTGCATTTCGACTTTGATAATATCTGTAAATTACAGCTTTATTATCTTTGGGACCTCCTATTCCAAGCCAAATATACGATTTCTGACGTTTTTCATTTTCGCTTTGATTTTTATATTTCAAAACACGAACTGTCGTTTCATCCATATTCATGGTTGTTCCTGTTTTGATATGATTCATGATAAGTTTATCTAAAGGTTTAAGTCTTTTATAAATCTGCTCTTGCCAATTAGACATATCTGCTCTTGTAACTGTAATACAGCGTCTTTCAAAAGACTTTTCTTGTCTATAAAAAGGCATATGTTCGCAAAATTTGTTTGTCATTACATAAGCTAACAATTCATTTGTTGCAATTGATTTTGGAATAAAATATTTTACAGCTGGTTGTTGTCGGAAAACAGGTTTATCTTCATCACCACTTCCTTCACAATTTGGACATGCATATTTAGGATAAATATCTTCAATTGCATACATTTTTGCAGGTATAATTCGAAGCCTTTTTGTTGAATTTTCCCCAACTTTCTTTAACATGCATCCACAAGCACATATTTTTTCTTCTTCACTAATGTCATGATATACTTGTTTTGTAGGAGTTGAATCATCTATAGCTTTTCGCCCACATTTTCGCCGAATGTAAGCCCTAACCTTTTCTTCTGTGTAAGGTCCCTCTCCTACTACAGAGGCTTCAAGTTCCGTTTCAGATGGTATAAGTGTTTCGTCTTCAAAATCAAATAGGCTTGGGTGATTATCATATCTTTCAGAATGGGAACAGAATCTATATGCAAGATGTGTTGATAATTCTTCTTGTAATCGTAAATTTTCTATTCTTAATTTTTCTTTTTCTTGTTTTTCAGTTTCAAGTTCTATGTTTTTTTGATTTATTATTGCTATTTGAGTGTCTATTTTTAATTCTTTTTCTAATATAACATCTTCTTTTGACTTTAGTAGTTGCTGCTGTTCTTCAATTTGAAGTTTTGCAGCAGCAAGCATTCTTAGAGCTTCTTCTAATGTTATTTCCCCTGTATTTTCCACAATTTAAATGTTACTACATTTAAAAATATTTAAAAAGGGGTTTTAAAAGATTTTTTAATTTATTTCAGAAAAAAATAATTCTTCATGACCTTTAAAGAAATCAACTCCTTTCAGTAGCATTTCTATTTGATCAAGATTAAGTTGTTTTACTTCTTCTTGTGTATTAGGCCATGGCCATTGTCCTTTTTCAAGTTTTTTTTGAGCTACCCAGAAACCTGTTTTATCCCACCAAATCATTTTTAATATATTGCGTTTACGATTACAAAAAATGAAAACAGCTCCACTAAAAGGATCATCTTTCATAATCGTTTTTATTGTTTCTAAAAGTTGTTCACGAGAGGCTAACATATTGGTTGTTCCTGGTCTAATGATTATTCTTGTATGTGAAAAGTCTAATCTCATATACTTGCCGCCGTTTGTAGAATTTTGAAAAGATTAGTCTCGCATGTTTCTATTGGAATATCAATTTCAATTCCTCCGGCGCGAACTGTAATTAGATTGTTTCGATTTTTTGAAAGATTTATACTTTGTTTTGAAACTTTTGGAATATCTAATTCAACAAAATCTGTACTTGAAAATACTTCATCTTTTGATGGTGTTGGATATATTGCTTCTTTTATCCAACTTCTTAGAGCTTCTGGATCAATATTATGCATCTCACTAAAAGTTGTTATGTCTAATTTTGAGACAGAAAACTCTTTTACTAGTTCTTCTTTTACTCTTTTTACTGGGAAAATCATAAAAAAAAATCTCCTTGATTTTTGGTTCAAGAAGATTGTAATTTATGTTCATTTATTTTCGTAGGGGGTGTTGGTTTGACGCTTACACAAAGAATTAATTGTATACATCTACAATATACCATAGCCTATTATTTTTTACAAGTCTTATTATGTCACCAAAACTATATACTTTTGGTGACATAATTTGTACAAATTTCTAAACCTTATGTACAACATAGCGCACTTTTCCAACAATTCTGAAATCTTCGCTTTCGCCGTTTTCAAACATAGGTTCATATATCTTATTGTCAGAGATTATTTTTACGCAATCTTTATCTCTTTGTAAGCGTTTTACAAATCCTGCAC
>JAFXDY010000186.1 GCA_017521105.1 Treponema sp. | reverse complement strand
GGAACAAATCCTTTTAAAACTGCTTTATTAACTGCTTCTTCTGTTTTTTCTTGTTCAATTTTCTTATAGATTCTTTCTTCTATAAAAATGCGTTCGAGGGTGCGCAAGTGAAGTTTATCTATTAAATCTGATTTTTCAAGTTCAAGTTCGGCTTTTAAAATTCCAATAAGTTGTTTTGAATGGTATTCAATTACTTGTGTACATGTCATTTGAACTGGCATGTTTTCTTTAATTACAAGTAAGTTACAATAAATTGTTTGTTCACATTCTGTAAATGCGTAAAGTGCGTCTACAACGTCTTTTGTGTAAACTCCGCGTTGAAGTCTAATTTCTATGTTTACTTTGTCGGAAGTGTAATCTTGTATAGAAGAAATTTTTACTTTTCCGCTTTTTGCAGC
This sequence comes from Treponema sp., assembly GCA_017521105.1. GTDB lineage: Bacteria > Spirochaetota > Spirochaetia > Treponematales > Treponemataceae > Treponema_D. Next base: position 9,461 of record JAFXDY010000186.1, on the reverse strand, counting down.
TTTTTCAATTGAATCACAAAGGCTTTCTGTTGTTGAACCATAAGGAAGTTCTGTAATGATGATTTTTTTATCATCACTTGTGTCCATTTTTGCACGTGTAACAATTTTTCCAAGTCCGTCTTGATAATCGCTAACGTCAATTAATCCACCTGTTGGAAAATCTGGAAAAAGTTGAAATTTTTCACCACGGAGGCATTTTCTTTCTGCGTCAATAACTTCGTGAATGTTATGACTAAGGATGTATGTACTCATACCAACCGCAATTCCTTCTGCCCCCATAATTAAAACAAGTGGCAATTTTGCTTTAAAAGCAACAGGTTCTATATCGCGGCTATCGTAAGTTTCTACGTAATCTGTAATTCTGTTATTTGAGTTTAAAATATCTTTTGTAATTGGTCTTAGACGACATTCAATATAACGGGCAGCGGAAGCACTGTCTCCAGTGTACATGTTTCCAAAGTTCCCTTGTTTTTCTATGAATAATTCTTTATTTGCAAGATTAACAAGAGCTGTATAAATTGAAGCATCACCGTGAGGATGATATGCCATTACTCTACCAACTACATTGGCAACTTTTGTAAAGCGTCCATCATCATTTTTTAATAATGTATGAATAATTCTTCTTTGAACTGGTTTAAATCCGTCGGTAATTTCTGGAATTGCTCTGTCACGAATTACATAACTTGCATATTGAATAAAGTTTTGATCAAATAAATTTTTTACGTATGCCATTTTCCCTCTAATGGACGTACATTTTACGCCCCACCCTTAATTTCTATTATAAGTGATTTTTTTAAATTTGACAACAAAGAGATTGTGGTTTAGGATTTAGTTGTATATTCTTTGCTTAAAAAAAAGGATACTATATGAGTTTAGACTTATCAAAAATTATCAACAATATTGCAGCACCTGTTCTAGTAGCAACTCCAATCAGACAATCTGATGGAAGTATCTCTGATTTTAGTATTGATTTTATTAACAAAGAATTCAAAGAAGCAGCTGGCTATGTTTTACTTGACGCAAAAACTTTTAATGAAATAATTCCAAGAGTTACAAGTTCAATTCCATGGTTTCAAATGGCAATTGATACAATAGAAAACAAGACTTTTTTTAGAGAAACATTTTTTTCTCCTTCTACAAAAGCTTACTACAACATTAAAATGAATTATATTAAAGAGGATGATACATTAATTGTTACTTTTATTAATGTCACTTCCGAAAAACATTATTACAGACAATTAAAAACTTCTTTAATTACAGATTCATTAACAGGATTACCAAATAGACACGGTTTTATAGAAACTTTTGATATAATAGCAGACACAGCAAGATACGAAAATTCTATTTTTGCACTTTTAGTGATTGATATTGATGATTTAAAAAACATTAACGATTCAACAGGTGTAAATGAAGGTGATAATTTAATTATTCGAGTGGCAAAACTTCTAAAAAAATTTGCCAGAGACAATATTCATATCTTTAGATACGGTGATGATGAATTTGCAATTATAATTTCAAATTTAGAATCTGTTGATTCGGTTGCAACTTTTACAGACATTATTTACGAATCTTTTCAAATTGCAAACATTTCTATTTCTGGCGGCATTTCTGTTTTCCCAGAACATTCCGAACAAAAAAATGAGCTTATTCGTTTTGCAAACATGGCTCTTCACGACTCAAAGAAAAACGGAAAAAACATTTTCACCACTTTCAATCCAAATATGCAAAGAGAATTAATTCAAAAATTAACACTCCAAACAAAAATGACTTCTGCAATTTTGGACAGTAATTTTCATTTGTATTACCAACCTCAATTTGATATAACATCAAGAGAATTACGAGGTTTTGAAGCCCTTATTAGATGGGAAGATGAAGAAATTGGAAGTATTCCTCCTTCTGTTTTTATTCCTATGGCTGAAGAAACAGGTTTAATAATTCCAATAGGAAACTGGGTCTTAAATTCTGCAATTAGGACTCTTAAAGAATGGCAAGAAAAGTATAATTTTAAAGGAATAGTTTCTGTAAATATTTCACCAATTCAATTAAAGCAAGAAAATTTTGTAGATACTCTTTTTTCAATTTTAGATAAATACAAAGTAGATTACAATTATTTAGAGCTTGAAATTACAGAAGGCGTAATGATTAACAACATGCGTGCCACTATAGAAAAACTTCAATCGTTGCGTTCAATGGGATTAAAAGTTTCGCTAGATGATTTTGGAACTGGTTATTCTTCTTTAAATTATTTGCAAACTTTACCTTTGAATACATTAAAAATTGATAAAACTTTTATTGCAGATATTACTTCTAACGACGGCGTTCAAGCAAACATCACAAGTTCCATAATAAAAATGGTTGAAAATATGGGGCTAGAAACAATTGCAGAAGGCGTTGAAAACGAAGAACAATTAGATTTGTTAAAAGGTTTTAATTGTAATATAGTTCAAGGATTTTTTAGTGGAAAACCAATGTCACTAGAACGCTGCAATGCTTTTCTTGCCGGGGATAAATCAGCGTTACTAACAATTTAAAATATTCATTATTTAAATTCTATATTCTACATAACGGACTTTCCCCTTCTCCACCGCCAATTTTATTTCTTTTTCTCGTTCAGTCAAAACTGAATTTCCACTTTTTACTTCTATGAATAAGATTTCAGAAATTGGTTTGTTACTAACAGCTCCTGGAAAAGCAATAAAATCAATAGGTTTTCCAACAAAACGAACATCTGCAGGGTTACAAGGAAAATCTGGCAAAAAAGGTGCAACTTGCTCAAGCATTTGCCCACTTAAAACTGCCCTAGAACGATTAATAGCATCCTTCCTTTCCGATTTTGAAGACTTTTTTATTACAAAAAGAGCTGTAATAAATCCCAGAAAAAAAACAAAAAGAGCAAGAATTAACATAAAAAAAATTAATTGAGGAGAAGCGTGTAAAAAATCACTAAAACAAAAAAACGAATCTTTAATTTTTTGACCTATTGATTGAAAAAAATCCATAATAAAATTTTACCAAAAATATAGATTTTATGGAATGTTTTATAGAATGATTTTGCATTATGTACGATAATAAAAATATGAAGAAATTACTTTTATTCATTTTAAGCATAACTTTTACAAATTTTATCTTTTCACAATCAAATATTTTATCTGAGGAAAATTTTCCTGAATCAGTTTTGTTTAAATTTAATCACCAAAAAGATGACGCTTCAAGTTATGTTTCTACAGTGGAAGAAGATGTTTATTACAACGGTTATTTAAGTCATCATTCGCAAATTGTAAACAGAATTTCATCAATTGTTCACAACGTAGACAAAGATGGCACAGCAGATATTACTGCAAATTACATGACAACAGAAGATTCAGTTACAAATTACACAAAAAGAACTTTATCTTGGGGAACAGAAAACACATCTGATTTTAAACGCAAACCTAACGGACAATTAATAATTTCTGATTATCTTGTAATGCCAACCGTAAGAAACGTTCCTTTCTTTCCATCCACACCAATTAAAGTTGGTGAAACATGGATTGCACAAGGAAAAGAAGTTCATGATATGAAAAATTATTTTAACATGGACAAACCTTTAATAATTCCTTTCGAAGCTCATTACAAATATAGCGGCAATACAATTATTAATGAAAAAAAACTATGCATTATTGATGTTGAATACGAATTTTATCTTCAAAACACAAAGCAAGAAATTTCAAAAGGAAGTTTGTTTTTTGCAACTGCAGGATATTCTAAGCAACGATTATATTGGGATTTTGAAAACGGAATTTTGGATCACTACGATGAAGAATTTCAAATTAAAATGTCTGATATATATAACAACATTGTTGATTTTAGAGGAATTTCAAAAGCAGAAATTACTCAGGCAAAATTTTCTAATAACAAAAAGAATGTAGAAAAACTTCAAAAAACTGTAGAAGATTTGAACTTAAAAAATGTAAATATTAAAGAAGGTTCAAGAGGATTAACTATTTCTATTGAAAACATTCAGTTTGAACCAGATTCAGCTGTTTTATTAGATTCAGAAAAGAAAAAATTAGATTTAATTTCTACCTTACTTAAAGATTTTTCGAATGACATTTTGATTACAGGACACTGTGCCGAACGAGGTTCTGAAAATGCAAGACAAAAACTATCTGAAGAGAGAGCCGAAAGCGTTGCAGATTATTTAATTCAGTCTGGCGTAAGAGATTCTTACCATATTTTTAGCCAGGGAAAAGGTTCTACAGAACCAATTGCAACAAATGAAACTGAAGTTGGAAGACAAAAAAATAGACGAGTTGAAATTACAGTTTTAGACTAATACTTCACAAAAAATACACATTTTTATCCACAATTTTCGGCAGTTTTCCACAAGTTATTCACAAGTTTTCCACGTATAAACAAAAATGGGGAGAGATATCCATAATTTTCCCACATCTTTCCCCTTTTTTTCCCTGTTTTTATACACATTATCCACAAGTTTTCCACATAGAAATATAAAAAAAGAGGCTGCCTAAAAAGCAATGTCATACTGTAAAAAATCCGAAACAAGTTCGGAATTACACTAGACTTATTACTTATTAGCCAGCCTGGTTTTATATTGTATTTTTGTTTATTTTTTATCTAAAAATTACCCCAAAGAAACTGTAGCATTTTCGTCAATTGCAATAATTGATTTACAACCAGAACATCTAAAGCGACCAGCTTTTATTGCTCTTAATTTTTTATTACAAACTGGACAGCTAACAACTGTTGGGAAAACAGAAGGAGTAGAAACAGATTCTGTAGAAAAGAATGCAACAGCTTCTTCTTGATTATTTCTAATGTTAAAGAACTGAGAAAACCCTAACAATTGGAAAACTTCATACACTTTTGGTTGAATTTCCAAAAGAACTACATCACCACTTTTTGGTTTTACCATTTTTAGGAAAACAGTAAAAGAACCAATCCCTGTAGAAGAAACATAATTCAAAGCAGAACAATTAAAAATCAAATTAATAAATCCAGCTTCAATCACTTTCATTACTTGCTTTTGGAAAAAACTTGAGTTGTATGTATCAATATATCCACTTAAATAAACAACAAGACAATTTGAAATTGAATCTACTTTTCTTAAAGAAATTGTGAGACTGTCATCTTTATCATTGTCAAAGCCAGGGATGATTAAATTATTATTCTCCATTGAACCCTCTATTACATCATTATGCAATTTACATAATATACCATTTTTATTGTTTCTGTCAAATTATTTGTAAAACTAATCAATGTATTTTACGATAATATATGGTATAATATACTAAATAAGCGTAATTTTAAGGATTTTATTATGAAAAAGGCTCTTAGTTTAATATTTATGTTTTTTATATTTATTTTTTCGGGAATAGTGATGGCAACTTTAATGTATTCCTTTTATTTGGGAACTTTAAATTTTGTAGCTGGTCAATCAACACCATCCTATAACTTTGAAACAATAACAAACGCTTTTTTCTACATCATTCCGCTAATAATCATTTTAGTACCCTCTGTGCTTTCTTACTACAGAATTAGACACGTAGGAAAACTTCCACAAATCATTACATATATTATAATCTGTTTTTTTTGCTGGAGTTTATTATTGCCAATATCATTAAAACTACAAAAATTCTATTTTAGTAAACATAATATTGAACATCAGGCAAACAATTTAACAGGAAATTACTTTAGACAATCCGGAGATAAAGTTTTTTATTTTACAAAAGATTTTGTTCAAGATCCAATTACACAATCTGGGCCAACAACAGTAATAATCAACACTACAGAAAACGGTACAATGGACGTAAAGACTCAAACTGCATTTAAAAATTTTGTATTATATCAAGAAGCTTATCCTTACAATGATATTTTAATAAAACAAAATTTTGAAAAAGATGAATTAAAATTTTTTATTAATTATCAAACAATATTAAAAAATGCTTACACCTCCCTTTCTAAAGGTTTTACATTTTACCTTGGATTTTTATCATTTGCTTTTGCCTTAACAGCCCTTTTTGCATTAACAAAAATTTCAAACTGGAAATTATTAAATTCTGTATTTTTAATTTTTTTCACATTAATAATTTTCATAATTAACACACAATATTTTAATCCAATTTTTGATTCTGTAAAAAACTATATAAATTCAAATGGTCTTTTTATTTTTTTAGAAAAATATATTGATAATCCTCTTTTGTGTTTAATAAACATCATTTTTGGATTTGGAATTCTTCTTTATGGATTTGTAGACAAATTAGTTAAAAAGCATACTGGAAGATAAAAGTAATAGTTTGAATGAGGAATGTTATAAATGAAAAAGATTTTTAGTATTTTGGCAGCTTTTTTAGGAATTGGTTTTATTTTCTGTATAATTCTAGGATTTTTAATTCCTGTTTCAGTTGAAATTTACGATAGTTCAAAAACATTATATAAATTTTTAAATGGAATTGATTACTTTTTAAGTTTTTTACCAGGAATTATTTTGGCAGGCTTTATAATTAGTTTTTCAGTTTATTTTGGACACAACTCAGAAGGGAGCACAAGCAGATTTTCTAAAGAAATGCTAAAAAGATTCAAATACGTAGTAATTTCTAGCATTGCGTGTGCTTTAATTTTGGCTCTAACCAACGAAAGTTTTGGTATTCTTACAAAAACTACAAAAGAAAGAATTATAAACAAACCTAAAATTATCAATGAATACATAAAAGTAGGAAATAACTTGTTCGAAAATGGTTATTACAACAGAGCTCTAAGGTATGCTCACGCGGCTTTAGAATTAGATGGAAATTCAAAAGAAGCTTCAGATTTAAAAGATAAATCAACTGTAGAAATTAATAGACAAGAAACAAGCAATTTACACTTTAAACTTTACGAAAATCAAATTGAAGCAAAAACAGTAGATAGAGTTTTAATCAACCCTGAACAAATTTCAGAAGTTTTTGAATTATACAAAAAAGCGTTAGAATGTTTTAAAAACGAACAGTGGTTTAACGCTCACTATTACGCAGAACTTGGAATTGGCTTAGCAACACCAAAAGACCCAAATCTTGCAAATTTAAAAGACATTTCTAATAGTTCATGGAAAAACCTAACTGACTATGTAAAGTTAAACAAAGATGAAAATCAATTGTTTTTTGAAAAAAAATACGAAGGATATTTGGCATTGCATCAAAAAGATGATTTAAAAGCCTATTACATTTTTAAAGAACTTTCTGACACTTCAAGAGAACTTTCTATTGATCCTGATGTAAATTTTTATTTGACTATTGCAGAAAATAGAATTCGTGAAAAATATTTCTTTATAGACGAAACTTTTGAACAAAAAAGTTTTGAAAATGCAAATAATGTTTACTATTCTTATGATTATAAAGATGGTTCAAAAGATATTGTATATTTCAAAGGTGTTACAACTGTAGAAGAAACTGGAAATTCAATTCAATATTTAAGAGATTTATCTATTGTAACAATTAGTCCTTCTGGTGAAATTTACAAAACAATGAATGTTCCTTATGCAAAAGTTTTACCAGTTTCTACAGACGTTCTAAACGAAACAACAAAACAATTATTTGAAATTGACGAAAATACCAAAAGCATTCCATACATAATGCTATGTTCAATTGGAAGAACAGATCCAAACACAAAAATAAAACCAACTTACACATACAGTAAAGATGCGCCTGCAACTTATTCTGACTACATCATTTTGCCAATTTCTTTTGATGATTTTGAAATGTTGGAAAATAATACAATGAATCCATCTGCCATTAGTTTAATCAAACTTATTAAGCTAATTACAAAAGCCGAAGAATATGGATTTTCGCAAAGCGTATTTTTACAAGTATTTATCAACAGAATTCTGTTCCCACTTTGGATTTTAATAATTTTTATTTTTGCTGCTACATTTGCTTGGCATAACAGAATTGGAGTATCACAATATTTTAAATTTTCTTGGGTATTTTCTTTTCCATTTATAATTTTGCTTTGTTTGGCATTTTATAAAATTGCAATGTTTGTTTATATGTTGATAAACTATGTATTAATAGATTGTTTTCACAGTTCTGCAGGAATTATTGCAGCTATTGTTTTTTATACTTTATTATTAATTCTTGTTTCCATTTATTTTGCAAGCCGCAGAGCAAAAGAATAATTTTTAAAAAATTCTTTTTGCAACTCTCTTGCTCAATATTAATAATAGTTTTAAGATTATGTAATTAAATTTTTAGAGGTTATTTATGTCAATTCAAATGCTTGATAAAAACATCAGACGTATTCCAGATTTTCCAAAACCAGGAATTCTTTTTTATGATATTACTAGTGTTTTAGTGAATCCAGAAGCATTTAAATATGTAATTGACCAAATGGTAGAACTTTACAAGAATAAAAAAATTGACGCAGTAGCTGGTGTTGAAAGTCGTGGATTTATTTTTGCAGCTCCTTTTGCAGAAAAACTTGGCATTCCTTTAATATTAATCAGAAAAAAAGGAAAATTGCCAGGGGACACATACGAATGCAGTTATTCTTTGGAATATGGAACTGCCACTGTAGAAGTTCACAAAGCAGACATTAAAAAAGGACAAAATATTTTAGTTGTTGACGATTTAATTGCAACTGGTGGCACTTTAGCAGCTGCAAAAAACTTAATTGAACAAGGAGGCGCGGAAGTTACTGATTTCTTTGGTGTTATTGGTCTTCCGTTCTTGAATTATCAAAAAGTTCTTGAACCTTGCACTGTAACAACTTTAATAAATTATGATAGCGAGTAAAGAAATTCAGAATTCAGATTTTCAAAAGTATCTTATTTTTATATTTAATTGTAAAAACTTTTAAAAACTCGTGATGGAGATTACTATGAAATTACCTACAAAATATACATCAATTTTAAAAACAAAAGAAACAGAACACGCAATTGTTGCCATAAAAGATTTTTTTCAATTGGCTTTAAGTACAGAATTAAACTTAAGTAGAGTTACTGCCCCACTTTTTGTTGGACAAGGAACTGGAATTAACGACGACTTAAACGGAATTGAACGCCCAGTTAGTTTTCCTGTAAAAGCATTGAACGACAGCAAAATGGAAATTGTTCAATCTTTGGCAAAATGGAAACGTCTTAAAATTACAGATTTAGGACTTGAACCAGGTTTTGGAATCTACACAGATATGAACGCTTTGCGCCCTGATGAAGATTTAGACCCAATCCATTCAATTTACGTTGACCAATGGGACTGGGAAATGGCAATTGATGAAAAAGATCGCACTGTTTTTTATCTTCACGAAATTGTAAAAAAAGTTTACAGATGTATTCAACGCTGTGAATTTTTCTTGTACGACAGATATCCAAAATTAAAACCAATCTTACCAAAAGAAATTAAAATTCTTTATGCAGATGATTTGGCAAAAAAATATCCAAATTTAACTCCAAAAGAAAGAGAAAACAAAGTTGCAAAAGAATATGGTGC
>JAFXDY010000185.1 GCA_017521105.1 Treponema sp. | reverse complement strand
GCCCTCTGCCCTAAAAATTCTGTCTATTAAGTTTCCAATTCCACCGCCAACAATGCCAGCAATGCACCATCTTTGAAGTTTTGTAAAATCGTTATTTCTAAGATAAACAACAATTACCATAACCATTACAATGATTGGAATGATAGAAAAAGCAATTCTTCTTACAATCAAAGGCCAATTTGCACCAAAACTAAATGCAACTCCAGGATTGCTAACGTGAATGATTCGTAAAAAATCGCCAAAGAATTGAGCCCCAATTGTATATGGGGCAATATTTTTTACAATTAGGATTTTTGAAATTTGATCTAAAATGATAACTGCAAAAGTTAAAATAAAGGGTAAAAGTTTTTGTTTTAAATTTTTTTCCATAATTAATAGTATATAAGTTTTATTTTGATATTTAAAGGGGAAAAAGAGGATATTTATAGATTCAGAAAGAAGTTTCTGCCCCCTTGGCTATCTAGAAAGTTTAAAATATCATTGTCATCTTCGGATTTGATCCGAAGAGCTTATACGACAATCTCTAAATCTTTGCTATATATACATTTTGATTTTCGGGTAGCTCCTCTGGTCTAGCCAGAGGACGAAAATGACATAAATGATACTTTTTAGAAATTTTCTTACACATACTTGAATACTTATTCAAATAACTGTATACTTGAACAAGTATTCAATTGAACAAACGCTCAAATGTATTGTTTATACTTTGGGGTAGGGATTGGAGCTGCAGCCCGAAGGGCTGTTCCGAAGCAAGCGAATGCTTGCGGAGGAATGGAGGCGAAAGCCGGAACAGCGGAAAGCCCGCCCAAAGGGGCAGTCTAATAAGTTCAACTTATTAGACTGCCCCTTTGGGACCCTCCTGAAAAATAAAAAAATATGGAGCCATTCTTATGGAAAAAAAATTGCCCAGCTGCGACCAAGACGTGATTCATGTTGAAGTTGTGGAAAAAGTTCGGGGGGAATTTCCTAATGACGAAATTGTTTTTAATATTGCAGATTTTTTTAAGATTTTTGGGGATTCTACTCGGTTCAAAATTTTGTATGCTTTGGATAAGGAAAAACTTTGCGTTTGTGATATTTCGGCGTTGCTAAAAATGTCTACAAGTGCGGTTTCCCATCAGCTAAGAGTTTTGCGGGATTCTAATTTGGTAAAAACTGAGCGAGATGGAAAAATTGTTTATTATTCGTTGGCAGACGATCATGTAAAGCAAATTATTGAATGTGGTATGGAACATATTTTTGAAAAAGGAAAATAAAATGGAACACGAAAACACAAAAAATGAACACTTAGAATTAAAACAGGAATGCGGGTGTCACGAACACAAACATGAGCATCACAAACACTGTGAACACGAAAAACACAGCCACGGAAGCGAAAATCACGGGCATCATCACCACAATGAACACGGTTGTGGGTGTTGTTGCGGGCACAACCACGATCATGGACACGAACATAATCACGAAGGACATTCCCATGAACACGGAAAAGAACTTACAACTAGCCGTTTAATTTTTGCTGCAATTTTGTTCGTAGCAGGAATTATTACTGAACATTTAACCATAAATTATTCAATTCCCGGTTTAAAATATTCCTTAAAAGAAACTTTGTGCATTATTTTCTTTTGTGTGTCTTTTATTATTGTTGGAAAAAATATCATCATTAATGCAATTTACAATTTGTTTAAAGGGCATCTTCTTGATGAAGGTTTTTTAATGTCAATTTCTTCTATTGGTGCATTAATTCTTGGAAAATATGAAGAAGCAGTTGCAATTATGCTTTTGTATCAAGTTGGTGAAAAATTTGAAGATTACGCTGTAGACAAAAGTCGCAACTCCATTGAAGAAATTTCTAAATTGCGTCCTGATGTGGCAACTTTGAAAAATGTTTCTGGCAATAACGAAAATGAAAAGATTGAATTAACAGAAGTTTCCCCAGACGATGTAAAAACTGGTTCAATTATTATTGTAAAACCTGGTGAACGCATTCCTATTGATGGAATTATTACTGATGGCGAAAGTTTTGTTGATACATCTGCTTTGACTGGGGAAAGTATTCCACAAAAAGTTAGAGTTGGTGATGAAGTTCTTTCTGGTTCTATTAATATGCAGGGAGTTTTGGAAATTCAAACTACAAAACATGCTCAAGATTCTGCTTTGTCTAGAATTCTTGATTTAGTAGAAAACGCTACAGAAAATAAAACTAAATCTGAACAATTTGTAACTCGTTTTGCAAAAGTTTACACACCTATTGTTGTTTCTGCCGCTGCAATTGTGGCTGTAATTCCTGGCATTTTTATTGGCTTAACTTCTGGGGATTGGAGTTGGAACAACAATTTTAGCATTTGGGTTTACAGAGCATTAATGTTCTTAGTTGTAAGTTGTCCTTGTGCTCTTGTAATTTCAATTCCACTTTCTTTCTGCGGCGGAATTACTGCTTGTGCAAAAAAAGGCATTTTGATAAAAGGTAGCACATATCTTGAAGCCTTGGGAAATACTAAAATTGCAGTTTTTGATAAAACTGGAACTTTAACAAAAGGAAACTTTGTTGTTTCTCACATTCACGCAACTGACGACGCAATTACAGAAGATGAACTTTTGGCTTTGGCTACTCACACAGAAATGTTTTCTTCTCATCCAATTTCTACTTCTTTAAAATGTGCTCACCACGATAAATGCTGTGATGAAGTAAAACTTGAAAACGTTGAAGAAATTACAAGTAAAGGAATTAAAGCAATTGTGAACGGAAAAGAAGTTTTGGCGGGAAACACAAAACTTATGAATCAATTTAATATTGAATATAACGAATGTGCAGAACATCAAGACGGAACAATTGTTCACGTTGCTTGCAATGGAAAATACGCTGGTCACATTGTAATTAGTGATGAAATTAAAGATGATGCGGAACAAACAATTGCTGGATTAAAAAAACTTGGTGTTTCAAAAACTGTTATGCTTACTGGGGACAATCAAAGAAGTGCCGAAATTGTGGCAAGCAAACTTTCTTTAGATAAAGTTTACGCTCAACTTTTAAGCGAAGATAAATTGCGCATTGTAGAAGAATTGCATGATGAACTTGTGCAAAATAATAAAAAAACTGGCAAAAAAGGCACTTTGATTTTTACTGGCGACGGAATTAATGACGCCCCTGTTTTGGCCCGTGCGGATGCTGGCATTGCCATGGGCACTATGGGCAGCGATGCGGCGGTTGAATCTGCTGATATTATCATTATGGAAGACAAACCTTCTAAAATTGTAGAAGGAATTAAAATTAGCCGACGCACTTTAAGAATTGTATACGAAAATTTAATTGGTTCTTTGGGAATTAAAGGTGTTATTTTAATTTTAAGTGCTTTGGGCATTTCAAACATGTGGCTTGCAGTTTTTGGCGATGTTGGGGTTACAATTTTGGCTGTGTTAAACTGTTTAAGACTTTTTAGCAAAACTCGTGGTGAAAAATAGAATTAAGGAATTTTTATGAATCTTTCAAATGTTGTAATTATTTTAGATCATCCTGATGAACCAAGAAACATTGGGGCGGCATGCCGTGCAATGGCAAATAATGACATAAAAACATTGCGTATTGTTGGAAAAAAAGATGATTACGAAGATGCGGCTTTGGAACATATAAAAGTTTTGGCAATTCACGCTGGCTACATTTTTGATAATGTTGAATTCTTTGATTCAATTAAAGACGCTACAAAAGACTGTTCAATTAGTGCAGGAACTACCAGACGTTTTGGAAAAAAACGGGGAAAACTTTTGCTCCCAGAAGAATTTGCAAAAATGGCAAGTGAAATTACCGATACAATTCAAAATGAATCTTTGGTAAAATCTTCAGAAAGTGGAAAGATTGCAAAGGAAAACAGTTCTGGAGGCAAAGTTGCTGTAATTTTTGGAAACGAAAGAACAGGTCTAACAGATGACCAATTGGAACAATGCACTTTGGGAGTTACAATTCCATCATCTGATGATTTTGGTTCCCTAAATTTGAGTCATGCTGTTCAAATTTTGTGCTATCATTTGTACAGACAAAAACTTTCCGAAAAAAATCCTAACTATAGAGGCTACACTCCCCTCACTTTGCAAAGAATTGATAAATCTGTAGAAATAATTACAGACAATTTAAAAGAAGTGGGATTCTTCAAAATGCCAGGTCGTGAAGATATGGAAAACTTTTGGAGAAGCATTCTTTCAAGAGCAAGCCTTTCTGAAGGTGAAGCCCAATATTTGGAAAAAATTTTTGTGAAAGTAGCAGGACTTTCAAAAAAAACAAAATAATTTAAATAAATTCTTTTGTCAAATTTGCAAAGTTGGATTATAATATAAAAGCAAAATTTAAAAATGGGATTATAATATTAATTAATATTGGAGATTTATCTACTTATGGATTCAAACAACACAATTGTCCCAGGTTTTGATGACGAACAAAATGACGATTTAAAAATTTCTTTGCAAAAAATTCCAACAATAAAAAATGGATGTTTGGTTACTTTAACTGGAATAATTGATACATACAATTCTTCCTTTTTTCAAAACCAAATCACAAAAGTAATTACAGCTGGTTATATTAATATTATTTTTAAATGCACTTTCTTAGATTACATTGCTTCTACAGGATTGGGTAATTTTACAAATATTTTAAAAATTATTCGTTCTGTTGGTGGTGATTTTGTAATATCTGATATACAACCAAAAATTGAAGAATATTTTACTTTGTTAGGATTTTCTCAATTTTTTGTTTTAAGACAGAATACTCAGTTGGCTATTGATTATTTTATAAATAAAGATAGACCTGGAGGAGCTATTTTCCCAAAATTAAGTACATGCCCTGTTTGTAAAAAAACACTAAAACTTGAAAAAGCTTGTAAGGTAATGTGTCCATCTTGTTCTTCTATTTTGATTATTACTGACACAGGAGACGTTATTCGCAATTAATTGTTACATTAAATAAAGTATTTTTGTTATATTAGTAAAAGTTTATGTACAATTTAAAAAAAATAGGCTAAAATGAATTGATTAGGAGTTAAAAATATGGGTTTGGGAATTTCTGGTTTTGAAGACGAACTAGATGATTGCTTAGCTGTTGATGTAAAAAAAATAGCTGAACTTGAAAATGCTTGTTCTATTAAATTAACAGGATACATTGATACTTATAATTCAGCCTTTTTTCAAAAGAAAACAGATATGTTAATTGAAGCTGGATACAATAACTTTATCTTAGACTGTTCTGACTTGAACTACATTTCTTCAACAGGAATTGGCTCTTTAGCGTCTTTTTTAAGAAATACACAATCAAAGAGTGGGCATCTTGTGTTAGTTTCTTTACAACCTAATGTACATGAAGTTTTTATGATTTTAGGTTTCACTCAGTTCTTTACTGTAAAAGACACAGAAGAAGAAGCAATATCAATTCTAAAAAAAGCTATTGAAGGATAGTGACCTAGACGCGATTCGAACGCACGACCTTCCGCTTAGGAGGCGGATGCTCTATCCAACTGAGCTACTAGGCCAAATAAGATATTCAAATAATATATTAAATGAGAAAAAAAAACACCCTTTCGGGTGTTTTTTTTTGTGGTTTGTATTTTTCAACTCACCACAAAATCAAAACTATCTTAACAAGCTAAGTACATTTTGTGAATTTTGGTTTGCTTGTGCCAACATTGCTGTTCCAGCTTGGCTAAGAACTTGGTCTTTTGTGAATTCAACCATTTCAGCAGCCATGTCTGTATCACGAATACGAGATTCAGAAGCTTGAAGGTTTTCTGCACCAATATCAAGTCCTGTAACTGTTTTTTCAAGACGATTTTGGTAAGCACCAAGGTCTGCACGTTGTTTGTTGATTTTTTTCAAAGCTTCATCCAAAGTACCGATTGCGCGGTTTGCTTCGTCTGGAGTTTCCAAAGTCATAATTGATTCATCACCAACATTGCGGAGTCCAAGAGCCATAGCAGACATTGTTCCAATGTAAACTTGTGTTCTTTGGTCCATGTTAGCACCAATGTGGAACCACATTGAAGCTGTAACTACGTTTTCACCTGTTGGGCGAGCGAAACGTCCTGTTAACATATTCATACCGTTGAATTGAGCTGCAGAAGCAATTCTATCAACTTCAGCGATTAATGAAGAAACTTCAACTTGGATTTGCATACGATCTTCTGCTGAGTAAATACCGTTTGAAGATTGAACTGCTAATTCACGGATACGTTGTACGATATCTGTTGTTTCTTGTAAGTATCCTTCTGTTGTTTGAATGAAAGAAATACCATTTTGTGCGTTTGTTGAAGCTTGGTTCAAACCGCGGATTTGTGAACGCATTTTTTCTGATACAGCAAGTCCAGAAGCATCATCACCAGCACGATTAATTCTCATACCTGATGAAAGTTTTTCCATACTTTTTTGCTGTGCCAAGTCTTGAATTCCCTGGGAACGTTGAGCGAACATAGCACTCATATTGTGATTAATAACCATAATAATCTCCTTATCAGTTTGGTTAATTTAGATAAAACACATGGTGGGTTTCAAACCACAACGTGGTTTATCTCACGGGTTTCCACCACCCTATACCTAAACTATCGGAGATGTAAAAAAAAAGTTTAGAAAAAAATATATTTTTTTTTGTTATTTTTAATTATTTTCCTACGCAGAAATTTGCAAAAATGCTGCCTAAAACGTCATCTGGAGTTACATCACCAGTAACTTCTCCAAGAGCGTCTAAGCTGTCTTCCAAATCTTGAACTACCGCATCTAAAGTATAATTGTCTTGGGCACTTTCTAGAGCGTGTTCTACGCATTCCAAAGCTTCTTGAACGGCTGTTTTTTGCCGTGCAGAACCAAGACCAGCTTGTTCACGTTCTGTAGAAAGCCCTGCTGTAAGAATTTTTGTGATTTGGGCGAATAAATCTTTGAGGCCGCTTCCTGTTTTTGCTGAGATGTAGATTGGGGATTGTCGGGTCAAGCCCGACAATGACATGGACTCAGAGGGGGTAGCGGAAAAGACCGGAGCCAGATTTTCTGGCGAGGACTTTGGAGCGAGGGGGAGACTTCCCCCACCTTGATTTTTATCTGCTTTATTGTACACAACGATTAACGGTTCGGTGCAATTTTGGATAAATGTTTTGTCGTCGTCGTTTGGGCCAACTGTGGAATCGATGAGGTAAAGAACAACATCGGCATCTGTGGCAAGATTTTTTGTAAGTTCCACGCCCCGAGCTTCAATTACGTCGTCTGTTTGGCGAAGGCCTGCTGTGTCAAAAAGACGAACTGGAATTCCGTTGATGCTTGCCCAACTTTCCAACCAGTCCCGAGTTGTTCCTTCGATATCACTAACAATTGCTCGTTCCTCTTTTAGAATTGCGTTAAAAAGGGAAGATTTTCCGGCGTTTGTGCGGCCTGCCAAAACTACGCGAGCCCCGTCTTGGTATAATTTTTCGCTTTTCCATGAATCTACAAGAGATTTTAGGCGTTTTTGAGCTGTTTCTAAATCTGTTTTGTCAAAACTGTCGGCAATTGTTTCTTCGTCTTCGGGATATTCAATTTCTACTTCAATTGCGGCAAGGGTGTCTATGATTAATTTTTTGATTGAATCGATTTCTTCAAAAAGGCTTCCTGCTAAGCGGCCAACTGCGTGGGAACGAGAAGCGTCTGTGTGGGAATCTATGATTTCTTTTACGGCTTCGGCTTTTGTAAGGTCGGTTTTGCCGTTTATGAAGGCGCGGAATGTGTATTCACCACGGTTTGCGGCTCGGAATCCGCTTTTTAGCATTAAATTTTGAATTGCTGTTACAACGGCAGGGCCTCCGTGGCAAAAAATTTCTACCATGTCTTCGCCAGTAAAACTTTTTGGTGCTTTGTAAATAGCAAGCATTACTTCGTCAATACGTGAGTCGCCATCTTTAATCCATCCGTAAACTAAAGTGTTTCCTGGGGCTTGCAAAAGTGCCTTTGGTCGTGAAAAAACTTTGCTTAATAATTGGATGCAGTCTTTTCCGGATGTTCTAACAATGCCTAAAGCGGCTGGTGCTAAGGCAG
>JAFXDY010000184.1 GCA_017521105.1 Treponema sp. | reverse complement strand
TACAAACTTTCTGTAAGATTTGAATCAAATGATAGCGAAAAAATCTTTGGTATGGGACAATATCAAACACCATATTTAGACATGAAAGGATGTTTTTTGGAATTAGCACAAAGAAATAGCCAAATTTCAATTCCATTTGCAGTTTCAAACCTTGGCTACGGATTCTTATGGAACAATCCAGCAGTTGGTCACGTTAATTTTGCAAAAAATATTACAGAATGGGTTGCAGAATGTACAAAAGAAATGGATTATTGGATTACAGCCGAAGACACTCCTGCAAAAATTATAGAAAACTTTACAGCAGCAGTTGGACGTGCTCCAGCATTAACAAAAGATTACCTTGGATTTTGGCAATGTAAACTTCGCTACAGAACACAAGAAGAAGTTCTTTCTGTTGCAAGAAAATACAAAGAAATGGGAATCCATCTTGATGTAATTGTAATTGACTTTTTCCATTGGCCACGTCAAGGAGACTGGTGTTTTGATAAAGAATACTGGCCAGATCCAAAAGCAATGTGTGATGAACTCCACGCAATGGGAACAAAAGTAATGGTTTCTGTTTGGCCAAGTGTAGATAAAAAATGTTCACACTTCTACGAAATGCAAGACAGAGGTTTTTTAGTTCGTACAGAAAGAGGTTCAAACCAAACTTATGACTTTAACGGCGACTGTTTAACTTTTGATGCAACAAATCCAGAAGCTCGCGAATACTTGTGGGAAATTTGTAAAAAGAACTACGCAGATTACGGAATTGATATGTTCTGGCTAGACAATGCAGAACCAGACTTTAACGTTTACGATTACGGAAACTATCGCTATCAAATGGGAAGTGCTTTGTCTTGTTCAAACATTTATCCATTGTTGTATAGCAAAGCATTCTATGACGGAATGAAAGCTGACGGACGCAAAAACTTTGTAAACTTGGAACGCTGTGCTTGGGTTGGTTCACAAAAATATAATCAAGTTCTTTGGAATGGCGATGTTCAATCTACATTTGAATGTTTGGAAGCAGCAGTTTACCAAGGACAAAATATGGGCTTAGCCGGAATTCCTTGGTGGACAACAGACATTGGTGGATTTATGTACGGAAACCCAAAAGATCCAGCATTTGTTGAATTGCTTGAACGTTGGTTTGAATTTGCTGTATTCTCACCAATTTTGCGCCTCCACGGAGACAGAGACCCACACGATATTCCACCATTAGACAAAGATCCAAACAGAGGCTACGGCGGCGGCTACTTGTACACAGGTCAAAACAACGAAATTTGGTCATACGACCCAGAAGCTCAAAAAATTATGGAAGAACAAATCAAACTTCGTGAATCATTAGTTCCATACATCGAAAAAGTGATGAAAGAAGCTAGCGAAAACGGAAGCCCTGCAATGAGAACAATGTTCTACGAATTCCCTAACAACGAAAAATGTTGGGAATTAAAAGACCAATATATGTTTGGTTCTGAATATCTTGTAGCACCAATTCTAAAAGCTGGTCTTACAAGTCGCGAAGTGTATCTTCCAGCCGGAAAATGGGAAAATATTCACACTGGGCAAGTTGTTGAAGGTGGCAAAACAATTACTTGTGATGCTCCAATTCACCAGATTCCAGTATTTAAGAAAAAGTAGGGCGTTCCCCAGCCGTAAACGGCTGGGTCCCGTGCTTGGCTAAACTCCTCGGTAATTTCATTACCTGCGGTGTACCGCCAACGCCCGGTAACGCAGTTTTTATATATTTAGGGTTTATTACAAATCCTAAAAACGGCCGAGTCAAGGGCTTGAAGGTCGTGTCCCTTGACCGGACGTATTAAAAGGCACTTTTACAGATTGTTCACCATAAACATAAGGTGCTACTGTATATTCTTCAAAATAGACAACAACAAAATTTTCATGCAACATAAAAATTTCGTAATTATCTGGGGTAGGGAAAGTTCCTTCATTTACCCATTCAATAATTTCAGATTTTTGCATGCCCTGATTTTTTTCTGCTAAGAATCTATCAACTAACTCTTTATTACAATACTGAGACAATTGTTTATAAGACAAACCAGTTGACTGTGTAATATTAACAAGTTTATTTTTTGACTTATCAAAATTATAAGAAAGTAAATTTGTACTTCCGTGATTACCACCATCATAAACAAAAGTTCTAAATAAAACAGAAATATATTTATTTGTTTCAGAAAGTTCAAAAGAAACTTTGTATTCAAATGGAGGTAATTCAGCTTTTGAATCCGCTTGAATTCGTATTTTGTATAATTCTTCCCAATCAGATTCTGCATACATTTTAAAAGAACTATAATAATTTTCTACAGAATTTTTAATGATATTGTTTAGAAAAGCATAATCATCAAATTGAGGATATTTAATATCTGTAACTAAAAATTTGGACTTTTCTGAAATCTTTTCAATTTTATATTTTGTCTTTGAACTTTTATTTTTATCAACAACTTTAGAAGTTGCACAAGAAGAAAAAATCAAAACAATCAAAAGATAAAACCAATATTTTTTAGTTTTCATATTTGTCCTCCAAATAATTTTTAGTCTTTTTTATTTAGGGTTTAATACAAACCCTAAAAACGGCCGAGTCAAGGCCTTGAGCAAAGCGTGCCTTGACCGGACGTATTAACGTTTTTTCCCAACTGACCACAGGCACCGCCAATTGAACGGCCACGTTTCGTTCTTAATGTAACGTTAATTCCTTCATTTTCCAATAATTTTACAAAATTTCTTACTTCATTATTAGAAGGTTCTGTAAAAGGCAAAGTTTCAATTGGATTCCACGGAATTAGATTCACATTTACATCAATATTTTTTGCAAAATCTATTAATTCTTTAGCGCTTTCAGAAGACGTGTTAACTTGGTGTAGTAGGGCTGCTTCCAAAGTTACTCTTTTTCCAGTTTTTTTTGCATAATAATCAATTGCTTTTCTTAATTCAGAAAGAGGATTCCCCTTATTAATTGGCATAAGTTGGTTTCGTAATTCTTCATTTGCAGTAGTTAAAGAAACAGCAAGTCTAATTAAAGGGCCATTATCGGCTAAATCATAAATGCCTTTTATTACACCACAAGTAGATAAAGTAATTCTTCTGCCAGATAAAGCTCTACCATCTTTATGAGTTAAAATCTTAATGGCTTTTCTAATGCCTTCAAGATTTTGCATAGGTTCTCCCATACCCATAAAAACAATGTTATCTAATTTTCCTGCAATTTCTTCAAGATATAAAAATTGTTCAACAATTTCGGAAGCTTCCAAATTTCGTGCCAAACCTAAAGTACCTGTTTGGCAAAAAGCACATTTCATAGCGCAACCAACTTGGCATGAAACACAAGCAGTTTTTCTTCCTTCTTTGTCCGTTAATAAAACTGTTTCTACAGCATTTCCGTCAAAAGTGGAAATTTGAAGTTTAATAGTCCCATCCGGATCTTTTAAAATATTAGAAACAGTTGTTGAACGTAAAACAGACTTTTCTTTTAGTTGATTTCTTAAATCTAAACTTAAATTAGTCATTTTATCAAAATCTTTAATGCCACTTCCAACCCATTTAAAAATCTGTTTTCCACGAAAAGATTGAGACAAGTTTAGCTGTAAAGAAATTTCTTCTGGTAAAAGTCCAGTTAATGCTACTAATTGACCCTCTGACATAACTAAGCTTTCTTTAATTTTTCAAGATTATTTCTAACTAAAGAATTTCTACCGTCAATTTGCAAACAATTTTCCAACACTTTTATAGCGTTTTCTTTATCTTTGTTTTGTAAATAACAATCAGACAAATCAAGATATAATCTTGCATTTTTTGGATCTTCTTTTATAAGATTTTCAAAACGTTCGATTGCTTCATCAATTTTACCCTGAGTTTTACAAATTAAAGCTAATCCAATTGCAGCATAAATATCAAAATCAATATTAAGAGCTTTTGTGTAATAGTCAATTGCTTTATCGTAATTTCCAGTTGTTCTAAATGCATCACCAGCACGTGTTAAAATTACTTTATTTTCTGGATCTAATTCAAGAATTTTATTCCAATATTCAATAGATTTAAATTGTTGGTTCATACCTCTGTAACAATCTGCAAGACCAAATAGGGCATAAAAGTTATGAGGTTCTTTTTCCAGAGCTTTTTCAAAGTAATAAACACCATCTTTAAATGTTTTTAATTTTCTGTGACAGTTACCAATAGCAGTTAAAACTCTAATGTCAGCATCTTCTTTGTTTAAATCATAAATTCTTGTCCAATAATACAAAGCTTCTTTGTAATCTCTAAAATCATAATTTAAGTGACCAAGACCAATTAAAGCGTAAGCGTTGTCTTTTCCAATTTCTAAAACACTTAAATATAATTCTTTTGAACGTTTAAAATCTTTGATTTTTCTGTATGCATCTGCAACACGAGTAATAACAGTAATATTTTTATCATCGTGAACAAGATATTGTTGCCAAATATCAATTGCTTTGTTGAATTTTTTCATAGATTTATAACAATCTGCAAGTCCAAACAAAGCGTAATTGTTTGCTGGAAAATATTCCAAACATTTTTCATAATTTGCAATTGCTAAATCAATATGATTAAGTTTTCTTTCAATATCACCCAAACCAACAAGGGCATAATTATTGTTTTCATCTAATTCAAGAATTTCATTAAATGCAGCACGTGCACCGTCTGTATCATCATCTTTTAATAATTGATAACCTTTTTTAGATAATTCAGAAATTTTTGAAGCATTTTCATTATCAATAGTGGACTCATCCACATTAGGAATTAATAATTCGTCATTTTGAAAAAAAGAATCTTCCATCGTTTTTAAATCTCCATTTTTTGCAATTCAATTTTTTTTATATAGTTTTACATTTTTATTACTCTTTTATTAAAGTAGAAATTACCTTTGCAATAGACTCATAAATTGGCTCAGCATCTCTTTTGTTATGAGCTAGATAATATGCTTTTAAAGCTTTTAATGGCTCATTTTTATTCATATAATAGTCACCAACTCTAGTTAATCCGTCTGAATAACCTGTTGTAATAAAAATACGACGGGCATCTTCAACGTTACCATTATTAAAGAAAGTGTTAGCTTTTCTATTAAGAATAACTTTTTGTTCAGAAGTTAATCCTCCAACGGGATTATCTGTAACTTTGATAAATCCATAGGGAATCGTCTGATTTTGAAGAGATTGCGTAAAGTCTTGTTCAAGCTTTTTTCTATCTTTCATTTTTCAATTTTTAAAGTATAAATGCAAAATTCAAATAAGTCAAAAAAATTATTCTGAATATCCGTAAAAATCTACAATAGAACGACCATAAACTCGTTGATCTTTGCGAACTAAGTTACCAATTGTATCTGGCATAAAATGTTCTTCTGGTCTATGAACTAAAATTGTTCCTGTTTTATTAAGCAAACCATTTTTATCTGCTTCTAAAATTAATTGTTCATGAAATTTATAAGGAAATGGAGGATCAAAAAAGATGTAATCAAACGATTGTTTACAGCGTTTAATAAAATATTCTACAGGCATAAAATGGCAATGAATTTTTACTCCAATTTCTTCAGTAGCTTTTACATTATCAAAAATTGTGTTTACTTTAATTTTATCTTTTTCACACAAATCAACAGGATTTGCACCTCTAGAAGCCGCTTCAATGGCAATTGTTCCAGAGCCAGAAAATAAATCTAAAAATGATTTTCCAGTTAAATCTCCCAATATTGAAAAAACAGATTCTCGCATTCTATCCATTGCAGGTCTAATTACACCACCTGGACATTTTATATTTTTACCTTTTAATTTTCCGCCTGTAATTCTCATAGTTTATACCTTAATTTTTGTTTAATGACCAAAAAACTTCATCATGAACTAACGCTTCATTATCTACAGCATAATCATAAGCATTTTTTCCTTCTGTTGAACGTAAAGTAACAATTGCATCGTTGTCTAATAAAAGTTTTATTAATTTTGTAGAATTTGAAAATTCAGCTGCGTACATTAAGGGAGTTTTACCATTGTAAAAAGAATTAATTGGAGTAGAACGATTCAAAAATACTTTTATTTTTGAAAGTTGGGTATATTCAGCTGTATTATTTGATGTAATTAATAAAATAAAAGATTTTAAAACTTCTTTACTAGAAGAATCATAATATTTTAATAATTGATTTAATATTTGAGGATTATTATTGTAACAAGAAGCAATAACAAGAGCTGTGTTTCCAAAATTGTTTTGAATTTTTACATCAGCACCAGCTTTTAGCAACATATTTACAATGTTCACATTGTCTTGAAAACGAACAGCATACATTAAAGCGGTCCAACCTTCATTGTCAATTTTATTAACATCTGCATTTGAATCTAAAAGCTGTTTAATTTCCCAATCATTTCCAGACTTTGCGGCATTCATTAATAAAGTTTTTCCATCCGAATCAGCTAAATCTGGATTTGTAATTACCATTGTAGGTTCTTGAATTGCATCTGTAACTAATGTTGGTTTTTCAACAGGAATATAGTCTTGCAAATATTCTTTTTTGTATCTTTTAATTTCTGTTTTTTGAGTTGATGATTGTTTGTCAAAAAAGTTTTTTTGTAATTTATTTTCTGGAACTTTTGAATCTTCTTTTTTAGAGTCATCGTTTACAACATCATTTGCAATTACTTTACTTTCTAAATTTTCTAAATTCTTATTTGAAACTTCTTCAATTTTTGCTTCTGTTTTTGCTTCTGTTTTTGCTTCTGTATTTTCTTCAAGTTCAAAAGTATATGTCTCATTTACAACAGTTTCCTCAACAAGAAAATCGTTGTAAGCTTCTTCACCAAACAATTCAACAGATTCTGAAATTTCAATGTATTCATCAAAATCTTGTTCTGGAACATTTGAAATTTTCATTTCGTTTAAATAAACGTAATATTTTTTCCCCTGTGGTATTTTTTCTTTATGCCAAGTTGCCAAAACTTGATATTTATTTTGAAAAGGGCCTCTATAAAGTTTATTTTTTTTATAGATAAACCATTGATTTTCAAGAATTTGTTCTTGTTCTAAAGGAATTTCTTCGTTATTAGATTTTTCTTTTGCAAACACAGGAAAAGAAAAAACAAAAAATATTATAAAAAATTTACAAAAGGAACTAATAGTTTTTTTTGTTTTAAAAATAGTTAAATCCATAAAAAAATTATATATTAAAAAAATAATAATCTCAATTCTTACTTGAATAATTTCGTCTATTTTAGTAAATTATTAGAACACCCCTTGGGATTCCGTTACGGGAATTTCCTTTGTCCATAAGAGGAGGAATGAAAATCAACAATTAAAAAAATGATTTTCATTTGTAGTTTGCATATCGTTGATCTTTCAAATTACAAATTTACCTCCTAAATAAAACCGCTATATGCGGAAAATTTAATAGGAGATACTTATGAAAAAGTACGAACTTATGACTATTTATCCATTGGATGATGAAAAGTCAAAAAAAGGTGCTGAAGACGTTCGCAACACACTTGCTAGTTTTAGTGCAGAAATTGAAAAAGAAGATGCTTTCGGTGACCGCGATTTAACTTATCAAATCAACAAACAAAAAAGAGGACGTTTCGTTCTTTACACAATGAAATTAAATCCAAGCAAAATTGCTGAAATTGAAAAAGCATTCAAAATCAACACAAACTTATTAAAATATCAATTTGTAAAAATTGAAGAAAAATAAGCTATAAAGGGGATTCTTAATGACAGATTTAAATCACGTTGTTCTAATTGGAAATCTCACAAGAGATCTTGGCTCAGACGAAAGAAGTTTCGGATATGTGGCTAATGGTCAAGCAAGAGCTAATGTGAGTATAGCTGTCAATCGTAGTAAAAGAAATGGCGATTCAGGTCAGTGGATTGATGAAGTAAGCTATTTTGATATTACAATTTGGGGAAAAACTGCTGAAAACTTAAAACCATATTTGGTAAAAGGTCAAAAAATTGCCGTTGATGGTTATTTAAAACAAGATCGTTGGGAAAAAGATGGCCAAAAGTTCAGCAAAATTCAAATTGTTGCTAACAGTGTTCAACTTTTAGGTGGAAGATCAGATTCTAACCAATCTGCTGGGGGTGCACCAAGATTCCAACCTAGAAACGATTCTATGCAACAAATGAATCAACCTTATGCGGCAGATCCTTATGGTTCAGCTGGATACGGTGCAACAGATAGTGATTTCCCAGAGGATATTCCTTTTTAATACTAAAATAAACAAATAAGGAGACTAGAATGTCTGACGAAAATACAAAAGAAATGGAAGAAAAAAAGATGGATATGGAAGCTTCTATGAATGAAGTTACAGTAGAATCAGAAGGACGTGAAGACGATCGCGAAGGACGTTCAAAAGGAAAAACATTCTTCCGTAAAAAGGTTTGTCGTTTCTGTGCTAACAAAGCTAAAATTGACTACAAAGATGCAGATGCACTTCGTCGTTATATGACAGAACGTGGTAAGATTCTTCCACGCCGCATCACAGGAACTTGTGCAAAACACCAAAGAGAAGTTGCTAAAGCAATTAAACGTGCACGTTCAATCTGTTTATTACCATACGTTGCTGACTAATTTTAGTTTGCCTTGGTAAAAAAATATTAAACCTTGCGACACAACTCCGTGTCGCTAAAATATAGGTATATCGCTTAGGCGAAAATTTTTAGAGGAGCTTGATAAAATGAAAGTAATTCTTAACGTTGATGTAAAATCACTTGGTGAAGAAGGGGACGTAAAAAACGTAGCTAACGGTTATGCTAGAAACTTCCTTCTTCCACGTAACTTGGCTGTTCCTTACAATGAAGCAACAGTTTTAATGTTCGAAGCTAAAAAAGCAGAAATTGAAGCTCGTAAAGAACAAAAAAGAAAAGATTCTGCAAGCCTTAAAGAAAAACTTGAAGCAGCTAATGTTGAAATTTCAATGCCAGCTGGAAACAACGGAAAACTTTATGGTGCTGTTACAACTAACGTAATTGCAGATGCACTTGCTAAACTCGGATTCGAAGTTGAACGCAAACGCATTGACCTTGCTGGTATTGCAATTAAAACTGTTGGTAACTACAAAGCAACTGTTAAATTATACGAAGCTCAAACAGCAGAAGTTAAAATTGCTGTTGTAGCTCAAGAAACAGAAAACAAATCTGAAGCTAAAAAAGAAAAGAAAGCTGAAGCAAAACCTGCTGAAGCTACAGAAGAAAAAGCTGAATAATTTTCTGTATTTCTAAAAAAAATAGGCTGGTACAACTGGTGCCAGCCTTTTTTATGCAACAAAAAAAAATAAAAACGAACAGAATTTATGATAGAAACAACATTAAAAGACAAAGTTCCACCTCACGACATAGAAGCCGAAAGAGCGGTTTTAGGTGCCCTTTTATTAAATTGGGGAGCAATGGGTGATGTTATTGGTAAATTACGTCCAGAAAGATTTTATTCATTACAAAATCAAGTAATTTTTGAAGCTTTAACAGAATTATTTTCCCACAACATCCAAGGGGACACTTTAACATTAGTTGATCAATTACGCAAAAATAACAAATTAGAGCAGGCTGGGGGAACAGCATACATTGCTTCATTAACAGATACAGTTCCTTCAAGTGCAAATATTGAATATTACGCAGATATAGTATTAGACAGAGCAACCCGTCGGGATTTAATTAAAATTTCATCAGAATTAAAAGCTGAATCATTTGAATTGGGAAGAGAAAGCACAGCATTATTAGATACAGCAGAACAACGCATTTTTGCTTTAGCAGAAAGAAACGAAACAACTGTAATTCATGATGCAAGAAACATCATGATTAAAGAAATTGAAATTATTGATGCACGTTATAACAGCAAAAATCAGTTTACTGGAATTCCAACAGGATTTGGTAAACTTGACTCATATACATCAGGATTCCAAAATTCAGAATTGATTATTATTGGTGCCAGACCTTCAATTGGTAAAACAGCATTGGCACTTTCTATGATGCAAAATATCGCTTTGGAAAAACACATTCCATGTGGATTTTTCTCTTTGGAAATGCCTTACGAATCTATTGGTATGCGTATTTTGTCTCAAGAATCTAGAGTTCCAATGCATAAAATGCGTTCCGGAATGTTAAAATATGAAGACGTAAAAAAGATTCAAGATGCGGCTGGAAGATGGTTTGAAGCTCCATTGTACACTGTAGATACTCCAAATATGAAACTTTTGGAATTAAGAGCTATGGCTCGACGAATGGTAAAAAATCATAAAGTAAAAATTATTTTTATTGACTATATTGGTTTAATTACAACAGAAAACCCTAATGCACCAGTTTATGACCAAGTGTCTGAAGTTTCTAAATCTTTAAAGGCTTTGGCTCGTGAATTAGAGATTCCAATTGTGGCGTTGTGTCAGGTAGCCAGAGCCGCAGAAGGTGAGCCGCCAAACCTTGCACAGTTACGTGGTTCTGGTTCTATTGAACAGGACGCCGACGTTGTAATGTTCTTGCATCGTGAACGCTTAAAGGAAGAAACTCCTGTTCAAGAAGCAACTTTAATTTTGGCAAAACAACGTAACGGTGCCACAGGTGATATAAAAATTTCTTTTGTTCCTGCATATTCAAAATTTGAAAATTTGATGAGCGGAGACGAGTAGTAAAATTCAGAATTCAGAAATCTGAATTCTGAATTTAAAATTTACATTACTGCCAAGATTTTTATTAATTCTAATAATTCATCAAGTTTTTGTGATGTGATTAATGGGTTTAGAAGGGTAAACTTTAAGTAAACTTTTCCGTCGCTAACTGTTTGCCCAATAATTGTTCCGCATTGATGAATTAAAGTTCTTCTGATTTTTTTATTTATTGTATCATTTTCTTGGTCAGAAAGCCCTTTTTCAACATATCTAAACACAACAGAACTAATTTCTGGTTCTGTAATTACATCAAAATTTACGTCGGCACAAAGTTTTTTGTAAAGATATTGAGCGTTTTCCATACTTGTGTTAATCAACTTTGCCCAACCATCTTTTCCACGAACTTGAAAACTTGTCCAAACTTTTAATGCATCAAAACGGCGTGTAGTTTGCAAAGATTTGTCTACAAGGTTAGTGTAGCCATCTTCTTCGTCTTCGGTTCTGTTTAAATAATCAGCGTGAATTGTTAATGCGTCAAAATCTTTAGCTTCTTTTACCAAAACAGCACTACAACTAATTGGCATTAAAAACATTTTATGAAAATCAACAGTAATTGAATCACAAAGTTCAAAACCTGCCACACGATTTTTATATTTATCACTTAATATTACGCCACTTCCGTAGGCTGCATCGGCATGAAGCCACATATTGTTTTGAGCAGCAATTTTAGAAAGTTCTGTCAAATCATCAATGCTTCCAAAATCAGTTGTTCCAACAGTTCCTACAATCAAATATGGAATGTTTCCTGCATCTTTATCTTTTTGAATTAATTCTTTAAGAGCCGAAATGTCCATTTTCTTTTTTGAATCAACAGGAACTTTTACAACACTTTCATATCCCATTCCCAAAATGTGAGCAGATTTTTCCATTGAAAAGTGAGAAATCTCTGAAGTGTACATTTTTAACTTGTAAAAATTATTAGGTAGTCCACTTTTTTTTACATCATGTTTTAAAACTTCATTACAAAACCAGTCACGAGCCAAAATAATTGCAGTTTGATTTGATTGACTTCCGCCAC
>JAFXDY010000183.1 GCA_017521105.1 Treponema sp. | reverse complement strand
TCTGCATTCCAAATGTAAGTGGCAAAAAGAACTACATTTGGTTTTTCTTGGGAAATTCCTCTGTAAATTTCTGCAATTGGCTGATTAATTGTGAACTCTGCAAAATTGCAAACAAAATCATTATTTACAGTTGCATTTTGATTCACATATTCGCAAATAGATCGAACTGCCAAACAAGTGTGAGAATAAGAAGCGTTTACACCAACTAATAAAAATTTCATAAAAGCATTGTAGCAAAATAACAAAGAAGATTCATTAAATAACTCTACATTTCTTTTTTCCATGCATCAATAAATTCAAACATATATTGTTGAATATCATTGAACCATTTTTTTTGGAAATTGCAGGCTTCAACGCCAATGTAGCGGTAGTGCCAACATTCGTAGCGGTAGCCTGTTACGTCTTCGTAGCCTTGTGGAAAACTTAAGCTCCAGCCATATTTTGCTGCATTTTGCACAAGCCATTTGCTAGATTCTGTTAATGCAAAACTGTCTTCAATGTTCCCAAAGTCAATTGCAACGCCAAGCTGGTGCTGACTTGTTCCTGGTCTTGCAGATTCTCTTTCTGCTTCTTCCAAGCCATCAACGCTAACCCAATAATTAAATGTTCGTTCTTGGGTTTGGTAAGAACGGTATGTGGAACTTACATCAAGCATAATTCCGTCTGCTTTTGCAGCCTTTGCCATTACTCTTAAAGCGGCTTCCACATCTTCTCGCAATGAAAGTGTATTTTTGTTGATAATGTAATCTTCATTCTTTACAAGTTTTACAAGATGAGTTGGTTCATAATCGCTGCCAATGTTGTGTTTTTTATCAATTAGATAATACAAAGAAATATCATCCTGTGGAAAAGATTTTTCCGCATCTAAAACTTTTTGTAAATCTGCCAAAAATTCCTGTGGATCACCGTTTGGAGTTTCTTCTTTGAATCTTGGGGACATTGACATTAATACCTTATTTAGTTTTTCAATTTGAGGATCAATTTTTACAATTTCTTCAACTTTTTCTTCTGGTTCAACTGTAGCTTGTTCAACTTGATTAGATTTTTTATTTGAACAAGAAGCAAACAAAACTGATGTACATAACATTCCAAAAATTAATTGTGATATTTTTTTCATATTTTTCTCCTTACGCCCAAATTAACCATAAAACAGCAGCTGCAGAAGCAGTTGTTAAAATTGTAAATGGGGCACTTATTTTTAAGAAGCCACCAAAGTTTACAGGATATCCTTCTTTTTTCAAAATTCCCATTGCAACAATATTTGCAGAGGCTCCAAATGGAGTTAAGTTTCCACCAAGGCAAGAACCAACTAACAATGCAAACATATAGATTTCTTGAGCAACTCCAATATTCGCTGCAAGAGTTTGTGCAACAGGAAGCATAACGATTATATAAGGCACGTTATCTACAAATCCAGAAATTAAAACGCTAAAAGCAAGAATCAAAATAAAACCTAAGAAAACATTTCCGCCAATCAAATTTTCAATAAACACTGCAAAATCTTGTAATAATCCAGTTTCTGAAATTGCACCAACAACTACAAAAATTCCAATTAAAAAGAAGATTGTTTCCCAGTCTAATTCTTTTACAAGTGTCCATAGTTCAGAGGCATTTTTTTTCTGGCAGAATTTGTACCATAAAAGTCCAATAATTCCTAAGCCCAAAACAAAGCATCCTGAACTGTAACCTAATTCTGTGCTAAAAAATGAAATTCCTGCAAGACCAAAAATCATCAATAATAAAAGAACAAGTGGAACATAAGAAATTGCTGTATCTTTTTCAATTTGAGCTTTTTCTTTTACACGACCAAAAATGCAATAAAAGAAAATACATCCAACAATCATTCCAACTTGAATAATAAAGAAAATTGAAAGTTTACCTTGGTGAACAAAGAAGTCGTTAAAGTTGTAGCCAGAATAACTTGCAAAAATCATTGATGGAGGGTCACCAACCAAAGTTGCTGTTCCTTCAAGGTTTGACATTACAGCAAGACCAATCATAAATGGAATTGGATTAAGTTTTAATTTTTTAGAAAGTGCCATTGCAATTGGAGCCATTACCAAAACTGTTGCCACATTTTCTACAAAAATAGAAATAATTCCAGTCATTGCCAAAATTAAAACTACAGCAATTCCTGTGTTTGGAGAATGACTTACAATTCTGTCTGCAATTATTGCTGGAACTTTTGAATAAATAAACAAAGCGGCAATAATCATACTTCCAACGTAAATCATCAAAATATTCCAATTGATAAGTTCTAAAAGTGAATGGGAAATAACTGTAAATCGTCCCGAACTTGCTAAGCCTTCAGAAAAAACTTGGCCAGGGAAAATCATTCCCAAAATCAAAAGAAGAAAAACCGCACCAGTTGTAAACCAAACTTTTTTGTTTTGAAAAATAATTACAAAAATGTACATCAAAATGGCCAAAGCCAAAACAATCCATTTAAGTTCCATTTTATATCCTCTATGTTATTTATAAAACAATTTCTTTTACACCATCACCAGATTTACACGAAAAAAATGCACCATTGTAGCCCACAATTTTTGTGTATTCCGATTGAACATTTTCTATAAAATCATCAATTTTAGATTTTTCTACAATTGCAATTGCGCAACCACCAAAACCTGCCCCAGTCATTCTTGCCCCGATGCAACCGTCTTGTTTTTTTGCAGCTTCTATTAAAGTGTCTAATTCCAAACCAGTTACTTCGTAATCTGTTTTTAAAGATTCGTGAGATTCGTATAACAATTTTCCAAGGGTAATTAAATCATTTTGTGTAAGTGCTTTTACAGCGTCTAAAACTCGTTGATTTTCGGTAATGCAGTGGCGAACTCTTCTAAAAATTACATCATCAGTAATAAAATTACCCACTTTGTAAAAATCTTCTAAAGAAAGCTGACACAAATTGTCTATTTTTATGCCATTTTTTTGCAAAATTTCTAAACCTTCTTCGCATTGTCCTCTTCTTTCGTTATATTTTGAATCGCTTAGTTTTCTTTGTTTTTTTGTGTTCATTACCACAAATTCGTAGTTTCCCAAATTAAGAGGAACATTGGTGTGTTCAATTTTTGCACAATCTAATAATTCTGCAAAATTTTGAGTTCCTGTAGAAATTATATATTGGTCCATAATTCCGCAGTTTACATTTATAAAGTCGTGTTCGCTTTGTTGTCCAATAAGAGCAATTTCTTTTTTGCTCAAATTAAAATCAAAAGTTTTTGCAACAGCCCAAGCAAAGCCACATTCCAAAGCAGAAGAAGATGAAATTCCTCCAGCAGCAGGGACATTACTTGCAATTAAAACTTCAAATCCACATAAAAAGTTGTATCCTTTTGATTTTATAATTGAAAGAATCCCATTTAGGAAATTGGCATAATCATTTTCTTTTTTGTAAGAAAAATTATCGTTTATGTCAAATTCAAATGTTCCAGGAAAAAATAAATCATTATAAAAAAGTTTTGAATCGTTGCGTTTTCGAATTGCAACGTACAAATATTTATTAATTGCAGTTGGAAAAACTTTTCCGCCGTTGTAATCGATGTGTTCTCCAATTATGTTAATTCTAGCAGGAGCAGAAAAAACGCGAATTGGAAAATCATTTGTTCCATAAATTTTGTTAAAATTTTCCAATAAGATTTCTGGTGTTACTTCAAATCGCTGAGTCATATTTCTAATTTATCAAGAAAATCAACTGTTTTCAACTAAAGAATGAAGATGTACTATTTCTTTTGATAAATTGAAAATGAATAAAAAAATAACTATAATGATAGTAATTATAAAAAAAAGAGAGGCGCAATATGAATGAACAATTGATATGTGAGTATAAAAACTTTTTGAATAACGGAAAAACAGAACGTGAATGTGTTTTGCAGTTAATTTCTTTGGCAGAAGAAAAAGGATACAAAAATATAAATGATTTTGAAACTTTAAAAGCTGGCGACAAAGTTTATATTACAAAAATGAACAAGGCAATTGCTCTTTTTGAAATTGGAAAAGATTCTTTGGAAAATGGGCTTAATATTTTGGGTGCACACTTAGATTCTCCTAGACTAGATGCAAAACAAAATCCTTTGTATGAAAAAGAAAATATTACATATTTGAATACCCACTATTACGGTGGAATAAAAAAATATCAGTGGACTGCAATTCCTTTGGCAATTCATGGTGTGGTTTGCAAAAAAGATGGTTCAACAGTAAATATTGTTATTGGTGAAAATATTGATGATCCTGTTTTTTGTATTTCTGATATTTTGCCACATCTTGCACAAGATCAAATGAAAGATAAAGCTAGCGATTTTATTAAGGGCGAAGATTTGGATGTTTTGATGGGAGCTTCTATTCCAACAAAAAAATCAGATACAGACAAAAAAGATTCTAAAGAAAAAAGTAAAAAAATAGTTTTAGAATTGCTAAAAGAAATTTACGGTATTTCGGAAGATGATTTTGAATCTGCTGAATTAGAAATTGTTCCAGCTGGAAAAGCTAGAGATTTAGGATTAGATCGTTCAATGATTTTAGGGTATGGTCAAGATGATCGTTCTTGTGCTTATGCTTCTTTTGCAGCCATGATGGAGGTAAAAGCTACAAAAAGGACAAATTGTTGTTTGTTTGTAGATAAAGAAGAAATTGGAAGTGTAGGTGCAACTGGTATGGCTTCTAATTTGTTTGAAAATATGATTGCAGAAGTTATTGCAAGAACATGTAAAACTTACAGCGAACTTTCTTTGCGAAGATGTTTGGAAAACAGTTTTATGCTTTCTTCTGATGTAAATGCGGCTTATGATCCATTAAATCCAGGACTTTATGATAAAGAAAACGCTTCAATTTTAGGTGGAGGCG
>JAFXDY010000182.1 GCA_017521105.1 Treponema sp. | reverse complement strand
TTCTGCAGCAAATGAAAATCCACCCATTTTTTTTAGCACCCTCCCTTTTTATCATTTTTTACACAAATTTTACAAATCATTGGAACAATTTTTTCCAATTCCATGCTATTGGAACCTTTTAACAAAACCACATCATTTTTGCTAACAAAATCATTCACTTGTTTTGCAATTTCACTAATGAATCACTGCCCTTTTCTTTATACCAAATTACACTTTTTTCAATTTTGGAAGATGAATTACAAATATAATCGTAAGCAACTTGCATTTCACTTCCAACTAAAAAACACAAATCAGGATTCATTTTGCAAAGTTTTTTTCCAATTTGCGAATGAGCTTCAATTGATTTTTCTCCCAACTCCTTCATATCAGCCAAAACAAAAATCTTTTTGCCAACATTTTCCAAAGAATCACAAAAATCTAAAACCCCATTCATTGAATCAGGATTTGCGTTATAACAATCTTTAATTAAATTAAATGCAACACCACTTTCGTTTTTTGCCTCAAGAATTTCCATGCGTCCAGCAACATTCTTAAAACTTTCCAAACCAATTTTAATTTCTTCAGCAGAAAATCCCAATTCTTTAGCACAAGCCACAACACCCATAGCGTTCAAAAAATTATATTTTCCACTTAAAGGAAGCAAAACTTCTACACCATCAACCGCAAACAAAGTTCCTTTCAAACCTTTTGAATCCAAAAACTTAATTCCAGAAACTTCGCCAGAAACAGATTCTCCGTATTTAACAACTTTTGCACCATTTGCAATTACATTTTCAACACAAAAATCTGCAAAATCATCTTCTGCACAAACAAAAGCCGCCCCACAACCAGAACTTTTTTTGCAAATATAATCAAAAGATTTTCTTTTTTCTTTTGCAATATTTTCTCTACTTCCAAGCAATCCTATATGTGCAGTTCCAATATTAGTAATAATTCCGTAATCAGATTTTAAAACTTTTGAAATTTCTCCAATTTCGTTTTCACGATTCATTCCCATTTCAAAAATTCCAAATTTATGATTTTCTCTAATATTAAAAACAGACAAAGGAAGCCCTGTTTCTGAATTAAAATTTCCTTTTGTGTAAACAACATCATCACCAAACTTAGAAACAAAAACAGAAACAAGCAACTCTTTTGTAGTAGTCTTACCACTAGAACCAGTTACACTAATCTTTGTTAAATTAGGAAATTTACTTACATATTTTTCTGCAGCATCCTGCAAACCATGCAAAGTATTTTCAACACAAATAATCAAAACGCCTTTATTACGGCACAAATCATCATAAACACTAGGATTTTTTTCATATTCACTGTTATTAATCAAAACAACAGAAGCACCAGATTCAACAGCACCAGCAACATATTTATGACCATCTTGAAATTCACCAACTAAAGGAACAAAAAGAGATTTTTCACAAACATTTCGACTATCTGTTTGAACATTTGTAAAATTACACAAATCTCCAAAAGTAGATTTATAAAAATCAGAGAGAACAACTTTTCCATGTACAGCGTCAATAAGCTCATTAAAAGACAACAAAGAATTCATTATTTTTTCTCTCCCGTCATTTCAACTCTTACAATATCTTCCGCTTCTGCCTTATGCATTCCCAACTCTTCCACAGCAATTTTTTCAATTCGTTCAGCATTAGTTAAAACACTAATTTCGCTAACAATTCTTTTATTTTCTTCAATTAATTTTTCTTGCTTTCTTTCTAATTCAACAACTTCTTTTGTTAAATCTTTATATTTTTTTGCCTGCAATCCGTACAAAATCAACATTACAGGAATAGAGCCTGCCAAAAGACAAACGCCAAAAACTCTAAAAAATGATGCAACTTTACTTTTAAAACTCATAACTTTCTCCTAATAACCAACAACACCAATAGAATGAAATTCTGTTGCATCTTTAATTTTTCTAATTACACGCAATTTTGCACTTCTAGAAGGAGAATTAGCTTTAATTTCTTCTTCTGTAGGACAAATTGGCTTTCTAGTTAAAATTTCAGCACATTCACTTCCACCACATCTACAAACTGCAACTTCTGGTGGACAAACACACTGCTTACCCAAATTTCTAAAATAATTTTTTACAATTCGGTCTTCCAATGAATGAAAAGTAATAACACCCATTTTTCCACCAGGTTTTAAACAAGCAAAAGCATCGCTCAAAGCTTTTGGAAGTCTTTTTAACTCCCCATTTACAGCAATTCGCAACGCCTGAAAAGTTCTTGTAGCCGGATGAATTTGACCATATCTATAATTTGCAGGAACACAATTCCAAATAATTTCTGCCAATGCCTTTGAAGATTCAATTTTTCCACCAGAACGAGCATCAACAATAGCTTTTGCAATTCTGCGACTTAATTTTTCTTCACCATACAAATAAATCATATCTGCAAGTTCAGTTTCAGAAAGTTCATTCACCAAATCAGAAGCCGATTTTTCACTTTCCGCATTTAATCGCATATCAAGCTTTTCATCATATCTAAAGCTAAAACCACGATCCGATTTTTCATAATGAAAAACAGAAATTCCCAAATCAAACAAAATCAAATCAGGTTTTTCATATTCACTAGGATAATTTGCATAAAAATCGTTGAACCAGCCGTTAAAAAAGTTCATTCTTTGCCCAAAACAAGACAAACGTTCACGAGCCTTTGCTTGAATTACTTTATCTGCATCAAGACCAACAATTTTAAGATTTTCGAATTTTGAAAGGAAATTAAAAGAGTGTCCACCTTCCCCTAAAGTAGAATCAATCATCAAAGCATTCTTTTCAAAAGATTCACCAATTGGAGAAAGATAATCTAAACATTCATTCAACAAAACTGGAGTATGAACAATTTCCATTTTAATTTACAATCACTTTTCCTGTTAACAAAAAACAGGGCGCTCCGGCAAACTCACTTCGTTCCTTTGCCGTCCCGTGCTCCTTTTAGATTCATCTAAAACTAGTTTTTCAGTTTACTGAAAAACTAGAGGCACAGGTAAAAAACACGGACAAAAGAAAAATGTACGTTTAACCTGTGCCATCGCTCGGTAGCGCGTTTAAAAGTAAAAATCCCCTTTCTTAAAAATTTATATTAAAAACTAATATCATTAAATTCTTCAACTGCGTCACGGAAAGAATCTTCACTTGCTTTAAGATATTCGTTGTAAGTTGTGTTATCCCACAACTCCACATACTTAGCAATTCCTAAAACAACACAATCCTTAGAAAGATTCGCATATTCTCGCAAGCTTTGGGGAATAGAAAGTCGTCCATTTTTATCAAATTCAACAGGTTGAGCAGGCGCAATAAAATGACGAACAACTTGCATATTCTTAGCTTTCATTATAGAAGCATTACTCATAACCTTAGACTCAAAAATAGCCCATTCTTCAGAAGTAAAAAGCCATAAGCAGCGATCTAAACCTTTGGTAATCATAAGTACATTTTGATTAACAGCACTCCTCAATTTCGAAGGGAACGAGAGACGGCCTTTATCATCAATTGTATTATTGTATTCACCAGTTAGAAGATTCATACCCACTTATTACCACTTTTTACTACTTTTTCCCACTTATTTACAATTTTATACGAAATTTTACTAAAGTCAACGCAGTTTTTTACCAATAATTAAGAAAATTACATTTTTTTTATTTTTTTACCTATACATATATAGGGAATCAAAATAATTAATTTTAGGAATTTCTTAATTGAATTTTTCAACAATAAACGAAAGCTCTTTACACAACACAATAAAAAATTTTTACGCAATTCAAACAAATGGCAAAACAGAACACAAACTTCACAATCACGTATACGATGTTTTTACAGAAAAAGAAGAAGTTATAGAAATTCAAACAGCAAATTTAGCAAAAATATTACCCAAAGTTTTAGACACACTAGAAAAAGACATACCAACAAAAGTAGTATTCCCATTAGTAACAAAAAAAAGAATTATCACAAAAACAGAAGATGGAAAAATAAAATCAAAACGAACTAGTCCAAAACGAGGTTCAATATTTGACATATTCATTGAACTAACAGGATTTTACCCAGCCCTACTACACAAAAACTTTACATTAGAAATATTATTTGTAGAAATTAGCGAAGAAAGAACAAAAAC
Source organism: Treponema sp. (assembly GCA_017521105.1). GTDB lineage: Bacteria > Spirochaetota > Spirochaetia > Treponematales > Treponemataceae > Treponema_D. The sequence continues at coordinate 12,688 of JAFXDY010000182.1, read as the reverse complement.
AGAAATTCCTGTTCAATCAAAAAACAAACAAAGAAGATATAAAAAAGATTGGAACAAAACAAACAAACACTTGGAAAATATAGAAAAAAGTATAATCTTAAAAACAAAAGATGATTATTTAAAATTATTACCACAAAATTTAGAAAAAGAATTTTGCGCAAAAGACATAAACAAATTATTAAAAGCCGATAAAAACATTCCAAAAAACTACCATCCAAACGGCAACTTAATTATTTGGGTTTTTAACAAAATGGAAATTATTGAACAAACAAAAGTAGAAAACAGAAGTAGATATTACAAAATAAAGTAGTACATAAAAAAAGGCACTGTAAAAATACAGTGCCTTTTTTATATCATTATTTCAAAGATTACCAGTTATCCAACATATCATCTTCGTCGTGATTTTCCAAATCATAAAGATCTGTTACAGCACGAAGATCATCAAGATACATATAGTAAGAACCACGAGCCTTAACAGGATTACATTCTACTTGGAATCCAATAATTTTAAGACCAGGTTTATCACCATAATATGCACTACTTTGAACAATACCATGTTCTCCATCTGGACTAGGTGGAACTACACAAGTAAGTTTTTTCCATCCTGTAAATCCAAGATTTCCAAGATACAATTGATAATTGTTACCAAAATAATCTTGTACTAAAACATACATATCATGATCTTGATTACGTCCACAAACCCACAAAGAAATAGTTTTTGTTGTTCCTTCAATTGGAAGAGGACGACCAGATTTAATTGTAAAAGCATTAATTCCACGTCTAAAGAAATCTACGCGAACACCTAATACTTGTGTATCTTCATCTTCTTTACCTTCATCTTCTTCTAAAGGTTCTTTCATTGCAGGATTACCTGTAAAAAGACGAGATGTGATTACTCCATCATCAGGAGAAATATGAACAGCCCATGAACCTTCACGTTCAAATTTATCAATAGAAACTTCACGCAAAGAAGACATAGCAGAATCTGCACCAACAGTTTCTGGATCTGGATCTTGCAAACTTGAAGTTTGTGCAAAAGCAAAACCTACTGACAATAAAGCAGCAATACTAAGAGCTAATAATTTTCTCATTTTTCTACCTCCTTAGTTTCTGATTCTTCATCTTCAAAATCAATATCCTTAAGTTCATAACCATCATAGATGAATGAAAGTGGATTTGTTGTATATTTAATCTGATCTAAGAAGATAACAAAGTTGTCTACATATTCAGCAGCATCTGTACGAATTCTAAATCCAACAAAACTCATTGTTTCTGGACCAGAACGAAGGTGTGAATGTTGTTGTAACCAACCTGGAATGCTTACAATGATATTTCTCCAACCATTGAATGCTAAACTTCCAGCAGGAAGAACGTGTACACGACCTGTAGCATCACGAACTAATACTTCTAAATAATAGTTATAATTTGCACCCCAAACCCAGAAATCCATGTGAGTAACATTTCCAATGAATGGAACATCAACTGGTTTATCATCTTTTGTTGGGTAAATTTCAAACCAGTTATCACCTTTACGATTAAAAGCAGTTTTTATACCAAAAACTTTTGGTTCAATATCTTTACCTTTATTCAATTGTTTCAATGAATTTGGTATTCCATCATAATAACCAGTTTTTGGATAACCTTCAGCAACAAAGCGACTAGAGTTAACAGCCCAATCCCAGTTATATGTTTCGCCATCACACAAGTACTCTTGAGCACCTGCAGAATCAAAACTATCCATTATTACAGTCTCAATACTTTTTGTATTAGGTTGCGCAAAAACTGGCAAGCCAATTACACAAAAGCAAACAAGACCAACTAAGACTTTTAGTCCCCTTTTCATGTAAAACTCCTTGAAATAATTAACTTTAAGTTATTTTAATTCATATTATTATCGGTATAATACTCTAAAATATTTAGACTTTTTTAATTATATTTCCTATAAGATACTTTGTCAAACTATGAATTAAAAAAAATAAACAATTTAAACTACTTATTATCAATATCCTTTCTTTGTACCCTACACTAATTGAATTTTTATATTATTTTTACTATTATAAATGTAACAAATTAACTTTATAAGGAAGTTTTCATGGCTAACGTTAGTTACAAAGAATTAGGTCTTGTAAACACAAAAGATATGTTTGCAAAGGCAATTAAAGGTGGATATGCAATTCCAGCTTACAACTTCAATAACATGGAACAAATGCAAGCTATTATTCAAGCTGCAGTTGAAACAAAATCTCCAGTAATTTTACAAGTTTCTAAAGGTGCTCGTGCTTATGCTAACAAACACATTCTTAGAAACATGGCACGCGGTGCAGTAGAATATGCAAAAGAATTAGATCCAGAAGGAAAAGGTGTTCCAATCGTTCTTCACCTTGACCACGGTCCTGATTTTGAAGTAGCAAAAGACTGTATCGATAACGGATTCTCTTCTGTTATGATTGACGGTTCACACCTTCCATACGATGAAAACGTTGCTCTTACAAAAAAAGTTTGTGACTATGCTCACGAACGCGGTGTTACAGTTGAAGGTGAACTTGGTGTATTAGCTGGTGTTGAAGATGACGTAGTTGCAGCAGAAAGCCACTATACAAAACCTGAAGAAGTAAAAGACTTCGTAGAAAAAACAGGTGTAGATTCACTTGCTATTTCTATTGGTACATCACATGGTCGTTGTAAATTCAAACCAGAACAATGTACACGCAATGCTGACGGTGTTTTAGTTCCACCTCCACTAGCATTTGATGTTCTTGAGGAAATTGAAAAAATGATTCCTGGATTCCCAATCGTTCTCCATGGATCTTCTTCAGTTCCAATGGAATATGTAAAAATTATTGAAGAATTTGGTGGAAAAATCCCAGATTCAATTGGTATTCCAGAAGAACAATTAAGAAAAGCAGCTAAATCTGCAGTTTGTAAAATCAACATTGACTCAGACGGACGTTTGGCTATGACAGCAGCTGTTCGTAAATTCTTGGCTGAAAATCCTGGAAAATTTGACCCACGTGAATATCTTGCTCCAGCTCGTGATGAACTTAAAAAAATGTATATGCACAAAAATAAAGACGTTCTTGGTTCAGCAGGACACGCTAACGACTAAGTTTTTTTCTTAGTTTAAAAAAGGGATGTCTAATAAGTAATTTTCATGTCATTTTCGGGCTTGACCCGAAAATCTAAATCTATATATAGCAAGGATTTAGAGATTGTCGTATCAAGTACGACAATGACATTTTAAACTTTTTAGACATCCTTTTTTTTTACAAATATTCTTTTCTATAAAAAAATTCAAACTTATTCTAAAATCTATTTATTTTTTAAAACAGTTTTAATTGTAAAAAACACAGGAATCAAAACATAAATACAAGTTACAATTATCCTTACAGGAACTAAAATTTGAATATCATACATTGAATCTAAAACAGCAGGACAAACTAAGTAACCTAAAATTATCAAAGAATTTAACACAATCATCAATTTATTTTGTAAATTATTTGCTAAAATGTTACATGAATAACCTATTTGCATTATCATTGCCCCGAAAATCAAAGGTTTTACAAACAACGAATACATTGAATAAACAGATGAAGAACTAGAAATAATTACGTTATATGGCATGTAAACCAAATAAAAAGCTGCTAACAAAGGAAAAATAGATTTTAATTTTTCTGACATTTCATCTTTTGTTACCAAAAAGAAAAGTCCAACAAATAACAAAGATGGCAACAAACATTCAAGAAGCAAATGATGAATAAAATTAGGCATAAAAGCAAATGGAACAATTCTATGGGAAAAGAAAAACAAAGCTTTTATAGTACAAACAAAAACAGCAGTTAATACACCTAATACAACTACCATAATTTTGTCATAATTTTTTTGCCACAAAAAATAACAAACTAATAAACATGGAATAAACAAAAATGTAAATAAAAACATATAAAAACTCCTGTTTTACTTTATTTAGCAATAATTCTCATTAATTGAGCTTTACCTTCAACTGTAATTTTTTCTCCTGGAGCAACCGCAAAAATATCTTCTGCATAAATAGTTTTCCCTACTTTATCACTGCCAGTTTTTATGCAAGCTTTTTCTGATGAAATTACATAAAGAAGTTGCCAATCTTTTGAAAGATTTTGTCCTTTTGAACAAAGCATACTCCACCCACCTTTTACATCTTTTAATTGCAAAGTAAAATATTCACAATCAAACTCTTGTGGCATTTGTGCAATAGGAATCATCTTTTCTTGTTTTATTACAGCAAGGCCTTTTTCTATATGAACTTCACGACCACGCCCCCAATCATAAAGACGATATGTTAAATCACAAGATTGTTGAACTTCTAATAAACGCAAACCAGAACCAATTGCATGAACTGTACCAGCTGGAATAAATATAAAATCACCCTTTTTTACATTTACAAATTTCAAATATGGATCAAGTTTACTTTCTTCAATGGCTTTTTCCAATTCTTCTTTTGTAGCTTTTTCTTTTATTCCATAAACAAGTTGGGCGTCTGGAGCAGCATCCAAAACATACCAACATTCTGTTTTACCACGATTTCCTTGCCCTTCAAGTTTTACTGCAAAATCATCATCAGGGTGAACTTGAATAGAAAGAGTATCGTTGGCTTGTATTACTTTTACCAAAAGAGGATATTCACTGCCTAGTGCATCAAAAAATTCTTTTTGGCACCCATTTGGATGTGTTGAAGCAATCCAAAGTTCGTAGCCCCATATTTTTTCAGATTTTATTGCGTTTAGTTTTATCATCTATGCCTTATCTTCTCGCTTAGTTTTCCCAAAGTTTTTCTGGATAATATCCATCCTTTATTTTTTTTGCAATTTCGTCTTTTACTAATTGTCTGTCTTCTGGATATGTCATTCCAAACCAAGTTTCTTGTGAATTAAAGAATTTAATAATTCCTTTATTGTGAGCAATAATATCACTAGCAGAAACTGGTAATAATGCTTCGGCTTTTGGAGATGTAGAATTTGTAGAAATAAAATTATCCCAATATGTGTGGAATTCTTCAAAAGCTTTTAAGCTAAATCCGAACAAATTCATACTAACCCATTCATTTCCAGTTAAGATTTTGTTTTGTCCGTCAATTTCACTAATGATTTTATCATCTTTGTCGTAATAAATTTTTAAGTTTTCTACGATTGATTCTAATTTTTCGTCTTTTACAGTACAAACACCACGGCTAACTGAACCACTACGACTCATTGTGTTTCCTAAAACGTAACCAACCATTGCGTGTTCTGTAGAATATGGATCAATTGAAGAAAGATATTTTCCCAAAACTTCAAAGGCTTGACGTCCGTAATAATCATCTGCATTAATTACCGCAAAAGGAGTTTTTACCGCTTGTTCTGCACACAAAACTGCATGAGTAGTTCCCCATGGTTTTTGACGATCTGCAGAATCTTTAATTTGTTGTTCTGTAAGCAAACTTTCTTTGCTTTGGAAAACATATTCAGCATCAAAGTTTTTTGCAATTCTGTCAAATAAACGTTCACGGAAGGCTTGTTCTATATCTTTTCTAATAATAAATACAACTTTACCAAAACCACTTTTTTTTGCGTCATAAGTAGCAAAATCTAATAAACATTCGTCGTGAAGTCCAACTCCGTCAATTTGTTTAACTCCACCATAACGGCTTCCCATACCAGCAGCTAAAACTAATAAAGTAGGTTTCATATTTTTTCTCCCAAAATTTTTATTCTTTCTATGTTATATTATAAAACATCAAGTTGTTCTACTGTAACAACTTTAAGTTTTCTTTTTGCAATCTTTTGTATTAGACCTTCAGGAATATTTTCATCAACAAAAATTACACTTCCAGAACCAGTTAAATGTTCACAAACCATTCCGCCACATTCATAAATCTTTTTAATTAATTCAAAAGCCAAATCAACATCCTTAAGCAACTTTGAATCAAATTCAAAAGATTGTCCAACAAGTTTTTTATATCTTGGCTTTGGATTTCTTTTATTGTACAAACGTTTGATTTTTTCTGTAATTTCTTTTCTGTAAGCACGTTCTTCTGCTTGAATTAAAATGCTTTCGTTAGAAACATAATCATCTTTAAATGCCACATCAGAAAGAATTTGCTCAACACTAAGGTTTGTTTTCATACATTCAGCTTTTAAGCAAAGCATTGTAAGCATGGCATCATCAACACTTTTGTGAGTATGATATTTTGCCACATTTACATTAAATTCTTTTGCCCATTCAATAAGTTTTTGCTTTTTACCGTATTTTTTTTCTAAATATCGTTCTAAATCAAAAGCTCTAAACTGAATATATTCTTTATTGTATCTTTCGCAAGCATTATTTACAAAACCAACATCATTACTTACAGCGAATCCCGTAATATAACGATTTCCTGTTGTAAAGAGTTTTTTAATATCTTTGTAAAAAGCTTCAAAATTAGGCTTTGTTCTAAAATAATCTTTTGAGTAAGCAAGTTTAACTTCACTTTTTCCACTAAACAAATACCAATCAAATTCGCATTCAGGATTCATTACAACATCTTGACTTTCAATAACATTCAATTCGTCATCACAAAGCACATATCCAAGAGAACAAATTTTTCCAATTCCATCAAATGTATTTGCACACTCACAATCAAAAAACACAAAAGATTTATGATTCATAATGATTATATTATAGTGGAAAACAGATAAAAATAAAAGTATGTAAGCACGCTAGCGTGCGGTGTTCAATCGGAAAGCGTTAAGAAAAATGCGACAGCATTTTTTAGCTTGTCCGCCTATGTAAGGTCGCTGGGCGGCCGGTATTCAATAGGGGAAAGCCTTCCCCTCGCTCCCAAGCAAGCAGTTTCAAGAATCAGCTTGCTTGTACGCTCCCCCTTCTAGCGGGCTTCAAACGCCAGCCCGCAACGCCCGGCTTTCTGGATTGCCACGCTTCGCTCGCAATGACACAACACCAACGTCAATTGCGAGACCTTTTGGTTTCAGCTCTCCATTCGAATTCTGAATTTTTCTATCGAATTACAACCTACAACCGTATTTTGCGTTAGCAAAATACAAATCCGTGTGACACCCTCTCTCCCCTGCACCACTTCCTCTCTCTGAATTCCGAATTCTGAATTCTGAATTTTTCCTAATTCTTAATTCTTCATTCTTAATTCCCTCCCAACGAGTTTTTCCTTCCCTAATTGTATATAAACCAAAAATTTAGTATATTAATGATATGTTATTAGAGGTACAAAATTTAAACGCAGGTCTTGAAGATGGAAAACAAATCTTAAATGACCTTAACATAAAGATTGATGCTGGGGAAATCCATGTTTTGATGGGACCTAATGGAGCTGGAAAATCTTCTTTGGGAAACACTTTAATGGGAAATCCTGTTTACAATGTTACTTCTGGAAAAATCCTTTTTAAAGATCAGGATATTACAGAAGAAAAAACTGATAAACGTGCAAAACTTGGTATGTTTATGTCTTTTCAACAACCTTTGGAAGTTCCAGGAATTAGTTTGGAAAGTTTTATTCGTGCCAGCATTCAACAAAAAACTGGCGAGCATGTAAAATTGTTCCAGTTCCAAAAAGAATTAAAAGCTTGTATGGAACTTTTGAATATGAATCCAGATTATGCTAAGCGTGATTTGAACGTTGGTTTTTCGGGTGGTGAACGCAAAAAATCTGAAATTTTGCAACTTTTAATGTTAAAACCTGATTTTGCAATTCTTGATGAAACAGATTCTGGTCTTGATGTTGATGCAGTTCGTGTTGTTTCTAAGGGAATTGAAGAATATAGAAAAACTGTTGGTGGTTCACTTTTAATTATTACCCATAATGCAAAAATTCTTGAAAGTTTAAAAGTTGATTACACTCACATTTTGGTAAAAGGTCATATTACTCACACTGGTGATGGTTCTTTAGTTGAACAAATTAATAAAGAAGGATTTGAAAAATATATTTAATACCTGCACAAGGGGTATGGAGTTGGCGCCCGGAGCGTAAGCGGAGGGCGCGCCACCACAGGCGCTTGCGCCGAGGAGGCCGACCGTTAGGGAGCAACGGAACACCCCGGTTTTTTGTGAATGAGCTTTGCGAATGAACAAAAAATGTGCCCATAAAAAAGAAAAAAAATGGAAGAAAAAACACAAGTAAACGACATAAATAGAGAATTTTATGATTTTCGCTATGAGGAATCGGAACAGGATTTTTACAGAATTGAATCTGGGCTTTCGGCTGAAATTATTGAAAAATTAAGCGAAGAAAAAGAAGATCCTGCTTGGATGCGTGAATTTAGATTAAAATCTTTGGAATTATACAACAAACTTTCTGTTCCACAGTGGGGGCCTGGTATTGAAGGCTTGAACATGGCTGATATTGCAACTTATGTTCGGCCAAAAACAAAAATGAGCGGAAAATGGGAAGATGTTCCTCAGGACATTAAAGACACTTTTGAAAAATTGGGAATTCCTGAGGCGGAACGAAAATCTTTGGCTGGTGTTGGGGCTCAATACGACTCTGAACTTGTTTACCACAATGTTCAAGAGGAAGTTGCAAAGCAAGGCGTTGTTTATTTAGATTTTGAAAGTGCTTTGAAAAGTGAAGAATGGGGCCCAATGGTTCAGCAATATTTTATGACTTTGATTACACCAAAAGATCATAAATTTGCGGCTTTGCATGGGGCGGCTTGGTCTGGTGGAAGTTTTGTTTATGTTCCAAAGGGCGTTCATTTGTCATTTCCTTTGCAAAGTTACTTCCGTTTGAATGCTAAGGGAGCTGGTCAGTTTGAACACACTTTGATTATTGTTGATGAAGGAGCTGATTTGCACTTTATTGAAGGTTGTTCGGCTCCAAAATATAATGCTGCAAACTTGCACGCAGGTTGTGTTGAACTTTTTGTAAAAAAAGGTGCTCACCTTCGCTACTCTACTATTGAAAACTGGTCAAAAAATATGTACAACCTTAATACTAAGCGGGCGTTGGTAGAAGAAGGAGCTAGTATTGAATGGGTTTCTGGTTCTTTTGGAAGCCACGTTTCTTATTTGTACCCAGAAAGCGATTTAGTTGGAAAAGGTGCACGGGCAGAATTTACAGGGGTCACTTTTGCTGGAAATGGTCAAAGTCTTGATACTGGTGCAAAAATGGTTCATTTGGCTCCAAACACAACAAGTTTGATTACTACAAAGTCAATTTCCAAAGGTGGCGGTGAAAGTTTTTATCGTTCTGCAGTTTATATTGGAAAAGAAGCAAAAGGTAGTAAAGCTAGTGTTTCTTGCCAAAGTTTGATGTTAGACAGCGAAAGTCGGTCTGATACAATTCCTGCAATGGAAATTTTAACTGACGATTGTGATGTTGGACACGAAGCAAAAATTGGTCGCATTAGTAATGATGCAATTTTTTATTTGATGAGTCGTGGCATTTCTGAAGAAGAAGCTCGCAGTATGATTGTAAGTGGTTTTGCTAATCCTGTTAGTAAAGAATTGCCATTGGAATATGCAGTAGAAATGAATAATCTTATTCGTTTGGAAATGAAAGCTCAATTGTAAAATTGTAAAAATAAGGAAATGATTATGCAAGAACAAATTGAAAATACATATAAATTAAATGCAGTTCCTTCTACAACTTGGACTTGGCTCAAAATGAATAACGACATTGTTACGATTGACGCTAATTTTAATTTTGTTCAAGGTGCGGTGGCAGAAGTTCCAAAAGCTTTTGCAGTTTCTACAATTAATAAAGATTCAATTTCTAACGAAATTCCTTCTTTTGAAAACAGCGGAGTTTTTAATATTTCTAGTCCAAAAGCAAAAGATAACAAAAACGCTTGGGAAAAAGATTCAGCTTCGGAAGATTTTTCAAATAGTAAAATTGACGCAGAAAAAGAACTACAAACAAAAAGCAAAAATCACCCTTTGTTTAATTTGTTAAACGAACAAACAAAAGAAGTTCAATACATCACAATTGAAGGAAAAACTGAAGCACCATTAATTATTACTTTTGATGATAAATCTTTTGATTCAAAAAATTGCATTTCTTCTCAAATTATCAATGCAAAAAAAGATTCTGAAGGAACAGTAATTTTCTTTTACGCAGGAAATGCAAATCAAAGTTTTATTCAAACAAAAGTTTATGCACAAGAAAATGCAAAAGTGAATATTGTAAAAGTTCAATTATTTGATAAAAACACATTACATTTTGATGATACACTTTTTATTGAAGATGAAAATGCAAATGTAAAGTTTTCGCAAATTGAACTTGGTGCAAAACATGTAGATTCTGGTGTTCACAATGTTTTAAGAGGCTACAAATCTAATTTTACAAGTGATGTTGCATACATTTGTCAAAATGCACAAGTTTTAGATATGAACCACATTGTAATTCATAAAGGCAAAAAAACTGAATGCAAAATGAATGTAAATGGAACTTTAAAAGATGAAGCTTGTAAAACTTACCGTGGAACTATAGATTTACAAAAAGGTTGTGCTGGAGCAAAAGGAAACGAAATGGAAGAAACATTGCTACTTTCTCCAAAAGCAATTAATAAATCACTTCCAATAATTTTATGCGATGAAGAAGATGTTGAAGGAGAACACGGTGCAACTTTGGGACGAATTTCTTCGGAAATTTTGTTCTATATGCAATCTCGTGGAATTAGCAAAAAAGCTGCCGAAATAATTATGGCAAGAGCGAAAGTTCAAGCGGTTGCAGACACAATTCCTAGCGATTCTATTAAAGAAAAAATTTATGATTATTTAGATAAAATTTAATAAAACTAAAACAATAAATTGGTAATAAAAATGAACAAATACAGAAAAGACTTTCCGTTTTTTAAGGCGATTGATGAACAACAAACAAAAGAAAATGCACACCTTGTTTATTTAGACACTGCAGCAACTGCTCAGCGTCCATACATCGTAATGCACTCTATGAGTCACTTTTACACAACAGAAAATGCAAACCCATTGCGTGGACTTTACAGTTTAAGTGAACGTGCTACACAAGCCTATGAAAATTCTCGTCAAACTGTAGCCAATTTTATTAACGCAAAAGAAAGTGCAGAAGTTATTTTTACAAGAAATACAACAGAAAGTTTAAATCTTGTTGCCTACTCTTACGGAAAATCAGTTCTAAAAGAAGGTGATGAAGTTTGTATTACAATTATGGAACATCACTCAAACATTGTTCCATGGCAAATTGTTTGTAAAGAAACTGGTGCAAAACTTATCTTTATGGAATGTGATAAAAAAACAGGAATTATTTCTGATGAAGAAATTAATTCAAAAATCACAGAAAAAACAAAGATTGTTTCATGCGTTCACGTTAGCAATGTTTTAGGCGTAACAAATCCAATTAAAAAGATTACAGAAAAAGCTCACTCCGTAGGGGCTGTAATGGTTGTAGACGGAGCTCAAAGTGCGCCACATATAAAAGTTGATGTTCAAGATTTGGATGCAGACTTTTTTGCTTTAAGCGGACATAAACTTGGTGGACCAATGGGAATTGGTGCTCTTTACGGAAAACGTGAACTTTTAGAAAAAATGCCTCCATTTTTAACTGGTGGCGAAATGATTGAATACGTAACTCGGGAAGACGCTACCTGGGCGGAACTACCACATAAATTTGAAGCTGGGACTGTAAGTGCGGGAGATGCAGTGGGAATGGCAGCCGCAATCAGATACATTCAAAATGTGGGGTTTGATTATATTGAAGAACACGAACAAAAATTAACAAAACTTCTTATGGATGAAATGAAAAAGATTCCACATGTAAATTTTGTTGGCCCAGATGAACCAAAAGCTCGGTCGGGCATTGTTACGTTCACTATAGATCAAGTGCATCCACACGATATTGCCTCTTTATTAAGCGAAGAACATATTGCAATACGAGCTGGACACCACTGTGCACAACCTTTGGGAAAATACCTTGGAGAACAATCTACTGCCAGAGCTAGTTTGTACTTTTACAACACAGAAGAAGAAATTTTATACTTTGTAGATAAATTAAAACAGATTCGCAAATGGAGCGGATTCAAAGATTAAGGATTGATTTATGGATACAAAAGAATTATACAGAGAAATTTTAAACGAACACAATATTAACCCACTTCACAAAAAAGAAATGGAAAATCCCACAATGACACTTAACGGTGTAAATCCAAGTTGTGGTGATGACATTACATTAAATCTTAAAATTGAAGGTGATGTTGTAACAGACGCAAGTTTTACAGGTTCAGGTTGTGCAATTAGTCAAGCTTCTTGTGATATGATGGCTGATGTAATAATTGGAAAATCAAAAGAAGCAGCTCTAAAACTTGCCGAAATTTTTGACAGAATGATTAAAGGCGAAGTTTCTGAAGAAGAACTTGAAGATTTAGACGAAGCAGCAAGCCTTCAAGATATTAGCCACATGCCAGCTCGCGTAAAATGTGCAATGCTTGGTTGGCGCACAATGAAAGAAATGCTTGGTGTAAAATAAAAAAGACATAAAAAAAGAGTTTCCTTTTGGAAACTCTTTTTTTTGATGCTTGAGAGAATCGAACTCCCGACCTATTGCTTAGAAGGCAATTGCTCTATCCAGCTGAGCTAAAGCACCGTGAAAATTAATATATACTATTTTATAAAAAGATTCAAGTAGACAAACATGAATAATTGCGATTTTCCATCTAATTATCAGGTGAATTAGCATCAATGGCAATAG
>JAFXDY010000019.1 GCA_017521105.1 Treponema sp. | reverse complement strand
ATTCTGCACCGAACAAAGCTTCTGCTTCGCGAGCTGCAACATTTTCTACAGCGTCAATATTTACACATCCACCGTAATAACGATGTTCTGGGAATCCTTCTGCGTATTTATCTGTTAAAAGATTTCCCATTGTTGCTTGAACATTTAATGAACAATAGTTTTCAGAAGCAACTAATTTTAAGTGACTTCTTTGATTTTCTAATTCGTTTACAATTGAAGCGGCGATTTCTGGTCCAACTTCTGCAACTTGTTGTAAGTTTGCAACATAAGCTGTCATTGCAGCGTTTGGTTTTCCGTTACAAGATGCCAAATAATTTTCTAAAGGTGTAGACATATTATTCCTCTTTTTTTTAATATTTTATTTATATAATTTGTTTCATAAAGAATACTGTTATATAATATAGTAAATGTAACTTATATTCAATGAGGTTTAAGAATTGTTATAAAATATGGAACAGAGTTTTTTTGTGGAAAGTGAATTTCTAGATTTTATTGAGCATCCTCAAAATCGTAAAGAATTTATTCAAAAAATGCTGAATAATAATGGACTCGATGCTCCAGTTTTGCAAATGGACGGAAAAAATCATATTTACGTGAATTTTCCAAAAGCACAATATTCAAAAAATAAATCAATCAAAACAATAATTGCTCATTATGATATTTTTCCTGGTAGCCCTGGTGTTAACGATAATTCTTTTGCGGTGTATTGCATTTTAAAATGGGCAATTTTGTTGCATAAAAATTACCAAAATTCGCAGGCGCAGCACAATGTGCGGGTGATTTTTACTGACGGGGAAGAGTGCGGGGAAGAAGGTGTAAAATCTCAGGGAGCATTTGCTTTAGCTAAAGTATTCAAAAAACTAAAAATTTTAAATGATGATATTTTTGTTTTTGATTGCATGGGGCGGGGGGAAGTTCCTTGCATTTGTGATTGTGCAATTTCTTTTCAATCTAATAGTTTGTTTGGGAAAAAATACAGGGACTTGGAACAAAAAGCTTGTAACGCAATTTCAAAAATTACAAATGGAAACTGTTTTAAAATAAAATCAAATTACAGTGATAATGCAAGTTTTTTAGCAAATGGAATTCCTGCAATTTGTATTACAATGCTTCCATTTGATGAATTACAAAAGTATATGTCTTTTAACGAAATTCCTTACACATGGAAAATTCTTCATACTAAAGATGATAATTATTTAAATATAACAAAAAAATCTATTCAACTTATGGCATTATTATTAGACGAACTATATAAAATGTAGTAAAATTAAAAAACGTTTTTATTAGGTGGGGAAGATGTATAAAAAAAATGTTGAAAAATTAAATGGGTTTAAAATGCGCTATTTTACCCATATTATGCTTATTCTTTCTTTTTTCTGTTCTGTTTTATTTGCCAATTTTGCAATCAGGTTGTATAAACAATATTTATTTTTTATGTCATCAATTAGTGATTACGCAGATTGTAATAAAGCTTTGTCTGAATTGACCGATGCGTCTGATTTTTTAACTAATCAAGCTAGACTATTTTGTTTAAAAGAAGATGTTACTTTTTTAAATAATTATTTATTTGAAATAGATAATTTTAAAACACGAGAAAATGCTATTGATGTAATTCAGATGACACATAGTAACGATTCTGTTTTTACAAACTGTTCCTTGGCATTTAATGAATCTATGTATATTCAGTCCATGGAATTATACGCCATGAAATTAGTAATTTTAGCAAATAATATTGATACTTCAGAAATGTCTTCACTAATAAATGATGTTCATGTTTCAAAAGAATCTATGAACCTTTCTTCAGCAGGAAAATTAGAAGCAGCTCAAAAAATCCTTTTCACAACAGATTATTTGTCAGCAAAAGATAGATTTTCAGATTATTGTTCAAAAGCAAGTAGGGCGCTAATTTATAACTTTTTAGATACAAAAGATAATATGAATAAATTTGTTTTGAACAGATTTATCCTTCTTATTTTGGTTGCCATAATTTTATTTGTACTAATGATGATTTTTACTCTTTCTGTAATATTTTTATTCATTAGACCAATTAAGTTTTATTGCAAATCTATTATGGTTGGTGAACCAATTACAAAAGCTGGTGCAGCGGAATTACAAACTATTGTTGGTGCTTATAACAGGCTTTGTGAACATAATGCCGAAAAAGCAAACTTATTAAAACATAAAGCAGAACATGATCCACTTACAAATTTGATTAATCGTGCAGCTTTTGATGAAATTAAAGAAGTTCTTAGAGATGCACACGAACCAATTGCTTATTTGTTAATTGATGTAGATTTCTTTAAGCAAATTAATGATGTTTATGGACATCAAACTGGAGATAAAGTTCTTAAACGTATTGCAAATATTCTAAGTGAACAATTTAGAGATTCAGATTATGTTGCCCGTGTTGGTGGTGACGAATTTGCAGTTATTATGACAAACTTTGGAAATAGCCCTACAGAAATTATAAAAAATAAAATTGATAATATGAATAATATTTTGCAATCTGTTGATGCAGAACTCCCTTCAATTTCTTTAAGCGTAGGTGTGTCTTTTTCTCCAGAAGGTTATGTTGATGAACTTGTTGGACAAGCCGATGCTGCATTGTATAAAGTAAAAAAAGGTGGTAGATGTAATTGTTCGTTCTACCAAGAATTCAAATCATAAAATAAAAAAAACGGAGGGGTCAAGGCCTTGTGTAAAGTATGCCTTGACCGTAGGTATTTAGGGTTTAATACAAACCCTAAAAACGGCCGAGTCAAGGCCTTGAGCAAAGCGTGCCTTGACCGGACGTATTCCTTCTTTCTAAATCTATTTTTTAGTAGGTTTAACTAAGAAAAGTGAAAGACAAAGTGCTACAGCATACAAAACAAGTGTAACAATTAATACGTTTTGGTATCCTGTTGGGTTTACCATAACACCGTTGTGTTCAATAGGATTTCCAAAGTGACTTACAATAAAACTTGCCATTTGGTTTCCTGTTAATCCAGCAAAAGCCCAAGCCGAAAGTGTAATTCCGTGAATTGCAGAAATGTTTCCCATACCGTAGTGGTCAGAAAGAAGTGTTGGAACGTTACTGAATCCTCCACCGTATCCTGCGTTTACAAAGAAAATCAAAGCAAGAACTAAGATAATAAGTAAAATGTTTCCTTCACCTTTTTGAATACCGTTTGTTGCCAAAACAATTGCTGTAAAGAAAATTGAAAGAATAAAAATCAATTTGTAAATTGTATTTCTATCTTTTAATTTATCTGCCCAAGCACTAAATCCAAGACGTCCACCAGCATTAAAAATAGCAGAAACTGTAGAAATAATTCCAATTGCTCCACCAAGGCCAATACATTTAATAATCATTTTTTCTTGTGAAATTAAAGCCAAACCACAAGTAATGTTCAAATAGAACATCAACCAAATTCCAATGTAACTTGCAATTGGTTCACGTTTTAATGTTGCAACAACACCTTCGTCTTTTGATTTTGTTTGTGGTTCAACCCAATCTGCAGGTTTTGCCAAAAGCAAATGACCAACAAACATCATTACAAAGTAAACTGCTGCCAAAATGTAGAACATTTTGTAGATTCCGCCTTCACCAAGGTTAGAAAGCAAAGATTGCATAATTGGAGAAGCAATAGCTTTTGCAGCACCAAAACCAGCAACAGCTAAACCTGTTGCTAAACCTTTTTTATCTTGGAACCAAAGCATTAATGTTTTTACAGGACTTAAATAACCAGTTCCAAGACCAATTCCCATAATGAATCCGTAACAAACGTAAATTCCAACTAAAGCTAAAATGCTGTGTGGGTTATTTCCGCCGTACCAAATAAAAAATCCAGTTCCAGCCATACCAAGTGCAAATGTAATTGTTGCAATTAAAGATGACTTGTGGATGTTTTTTTCTACAATGTTGCCCATAAAAGCAGCAGACATACCTAAGAAAAAGATTGCAAAACTGAATGCCCATTCAGTTGCACCTTTTGAAAAGCCAATGTAATCAGCAATTTCTTGGCTGAAGATTGACCAACAGTAAACAGTACCAATACTACAATGGAGTAAAAGAGCAGGAATAGCGCCTCTAATCCATTTGTTTTGAATGTTTTTCATACCTTTTTTCCTTTTGATTGAAATTTACACGCAGAGTAAAAAGTGCATGTATGAAAAGATACCCAAAATTATAAACCTTTTGATTTGTTAATTCAATAGCGTGGGT
>JAFXDY010000018.1 GCA_017521105.1 Treponema sp. | reverse complement strand
GTTCCAAAATTTCTGGAAACATGGGAAACTTCAATCATAAAAATCTCCTTTTTTCACTATTTTTTACAATATATAAACAAAAAATTAATCTACATTGTTACATTCCATTTTATTAAAAAATTGTTATTTTGCAAGATTTTGCAAGATTTTGAATGATAGATTTTTACTTACTTAGATTGTTAAATCTATATTCTAACACAAAAAAAGTATTATTGACACAAAACAACCTGTTACTTTATACTCAACCCTTGGAGTTAAGTCCTTTTTAGGGAGAGTATAATTGAAAAAAGAAGATATTAACAAAAAAGTTGAATCTGAACAGGTAAAATTTCCAATTGGCGTAAAACTTGCAATTATTATTGGATTCATTGTTCTTGTTTCGCTTGGTTCTGTAACATATTTAAATAGTCACTTTGTAGGTCAAGACGTAAAAATCACAGCAGAAAATCAAAATCTTTCAATTAACACAAGTAATGCTAGCATAGTGGAAGACAAACTTTCAACTGTGCGTTCAAATGTTTTTCAATTATTAGATTTAGTGAGCGTTGTTACAGGCGGCAGAAATTCTGCATTTGCAAAACAAGCTGAACTTTTCTTTTTTGAAAGAAATCAAGACATTGCAAGCATTTATATTCTTTCTGAAAACAGCAATTCTACACAAAATGACTCGGATATACGAATAATTAATAATCAATTCTTTATTTCTAACGAATTAGACACAAATTGCCTTGATTCGTTTATTTCTTCCATAAACACAGAAATTACACGTTCTTGTGTTGGCGAAATTATTGCTATAAACGCTTCCCCATATTTTGGCATTCCAGTAATTTCTTTGCTTTTTCCATACAAAGAAAGTGGTAGAGACCAAACTTGTATAATTACTTTTTCTATTGAATCTATTTCTGAAATTCTTGGCACTAATTCAATCAATACAACATTTATAATTAACGATTCAGATGATTTGCTTTACCATCCAGATACATCAAAAATTTTAAATGGTGAAAATCTAAAAAACAACGAACTTATAAAAGCAATGCGATTAAATAATCAAAATAATGATGATAGTCGTCAGATTCCTTATGATGTAATTGATGAAAAAGGAAAATCAAAATCATATTACGGTGCTTATGAAAAGCTTTCTTTTGGTGATATTGTAATTTTAACTACAGTTCCTTTTGACACAATTTTGGAAGGTGTTAGAACAACTAGAAGAAACAATATTTATTTAACAGCAGCAGTTTTCTTTCTTTCAATTATGTTTATTTTGATTTTTTCTAGATACGGAATTTCTTTGCATTTAAGAAAATTAACTGGAATTGCAGATGAAATTCAAAAAGGAAACTTTGATACTCCGTTGTTTGATGAATTGAACGTTAACAGAAAAGACGAAATTGGTGTTTTGAATCAAAGTTCCAAAGATGAACGAGATTTTCTTCAAACTTTTGCAAAATTTACAAATAAAGGTGTTGCAAAAGCAATTGCTCGTAAAGAAATTGATTTTGAACCTCACTTAAAAGACGTAACAATTTTCTTTAGCGATATTCGTGGATTTACAGCAATTAGTAATGGATTTAAAAATCGATTTGAAAACGATTCTCCAAAAGAAATTATTGAATTTTTGAATGATTACATGAGTCGCATGGTAAATTGTATTACTTTAAGTGGCGGAAATGTAGATAAATTTGAAGGCGATGCAATTATGGCAGTGTGGGGATTGTTGCGAGACGATAATCTTGATTTTGAAAAAATGCCAGATTCTGATGCACGTAAAAATGAATTGGAACAAAAACATCAAAGCCATGTAGAAAAAGATGCTTTAAACGCAATCACTGGAACAATTGCAATGCGTTACGCTTTGCTGAAATATAATAAAGACGCAGAAATTTTTACCCAAGCTCATAAAAATGAAGAACGACCACAATATAAACCTCATATTCAAATTGGATGTGGGTTAAACACAGGGCGTGCAACTTGTGGAATTATGGGGTCTGATGACAAAATGGAATATACTGCCATTGGAGACGCTGTAAACTTTGCTTCCAGAACAGAAAGTTCAAACAAACTTTGTGGAACAGACATTTTGATTACAGAAGATACATACAATCTTTTAAAACAAAAATATATTCGCTGTAAAGAAAACAATTTTACAATTTCAGAGGAAAATTTAGCTAACGAAATTATTGTAGAAATGATTCCTGTGGAATTTGAAGTAAAAGGAAAAGGCGTTCAGCATTTTTACGGTGTTGTAAATATGCCAAACTTTAACATTGAACAATTCTTTAAACAAGGGGATCCTTCTTTTGAAGCAGACAGCGATTGTATAAAAGCAGTTGGCCCAACTGGTCCAAAATCATTAAACGAAGTTCGCGTAATGCTTGGAATTCCAATTCCTGAATTTGAAAAGGTAGATTTAAATGCAGAAGAAAATAAAATCCAAGCAAAACGATAGTTTATTTAAATATTTTGTAATTACAATTTTCATTTGTTTGATTGGAGCATTCATTAGTTCGGCATTATTTTACAAAGGATTTTTTAGGGCGCTTACAAAGTTAAACGAAGAACCAATTGCAACTATTACTTTTAAATATAAAACTGCTCAACGAAAATTTTTGGAACGTGTTGTTTGGGATAGATTAAGACAAAATTCTCCTGTTTATAACGGCGACACTATTCACACAGAAAATCTTGCAGAAGCCACAGTTTATTTTATTGACGGCAACGTAATGAATCTTTCTGAAAATACAATGGCACAAGTGTTTTTGTCTGAAGATCAACTTCTTACTGCGGAATTAACAGACGGATACGCTACTGTAGACGCAGGAGAAGCGGGAGCTGGTGTTGTTTTGGTTGCCGACGGAATGGAAGTTGCTTTGGAAGCAGGTTCTTCTGTGGGTGCTGGAATTGAATCAAAAAGCAAAACTTCTGGAGTTGTTGGTGAATCGTCTTTGGAAAAAGAAGAAAAACGTGGATTTTCTGTTCAAGTGTTAAAGGGAAATGCTGTTGTTCAAAGTGAAGATGGAACAAAAGTTGATGTTGAACAAGGCCAAGGGCTTGCATTTGACAAAAACGGACAAAAAGTGCCTGTTTTGGTTGTTTCGACCCCAGCACCAAATGCAAAAATTCTATCAACAGAAGAAAAAACAGTTTTGGTTCCTTTTAAATGGCATTTTGGAAATACCAAATTATCAGAAAATCAAAAAATTATGCTTACCGTTTCTTCTGACAAGGATTTTAAAAATGTTGTTGCCCTTGAAGAAATTACATCTCTAACAAAAAAAGATTTATATTTGCCAGCAGAAAAATACTACTGGAAAATATCTATTACAGAAAATCTTCAAGACAAAGATAAAAACATATCTACAAAATCAATTGCGTCGCAAAATGGAAGATTCCAAATTATAGAATCATTAAAACCAAGTTTAATTGTTCCGGCTTCAAAAGCAACATTTAATTACAGAACAAGAATTCCTTCTATTAGATTTATGTGGGACGAAGCAAATCAAGCCACATCATACAAAGTAGAAATTGCAAATAATCCAAATATGGAAAATCCAATTGTTGAACAACGGACTAATCTTACATCTGTAATTATTTCTACTTTAGAAAACGGAACTTACTGGTGGCGCGTAACTCCATTTTACATCATAAACAATGTAGGATTTTCAAATCCTTCTGAAGTTCAAAGTTTTACAATAGAAAAAAAAGACGTTTTAAAAGAACCTACCCTATTCATGCCTCAGCAAAACGGTCTTGTAAACACTGCGGGAACAATTTCTTTTTCTTGGAAACAAGAAAGCGAAGCTGAATCTTACATAATAAAAATTGCAAACAACGAAGAACTTAAAAATCCGTATATAAATGTAGTTACAAAAGATAATTATTTTACAATCAAAAATACTAACAATATACAAAGCTTAAAAGACGGAAAATGGTATTGGTCGGTTGCTGTGCAAGATTTTGAAGGCAACATTTCTGATTTTTCAAAAATCAGAACATTTTTTACATTAAAAGGAAAACCTGAACAACACCTTATTGAACCTCTTGACGGATTTAAAACAAGTGACGGTTATGTTTTTGATACAAAATTCACTTGGAAACGCAACTTGCCAGAATCTTTTGAAAGTTACATTCAATTTGCAAAAGACAGAAACTTTACTCAAATTGAAAAAGAAGAAAAAGTTATTGGATCAAGTTTTGACGGAATAAATCTAAAAAAAGGAACTTACTATTGGAGATTAAAATCTGTAAACACAATTGATGGTGCAGAAATTGTAACTGGCGCAAGAGAATTTAATGTGGTTGGAAACTTAGAAGCAGCCACTTTGCTTACTCCAAAAGACAAAGCAATTGCAAGAGAAAATGCATCATATAAGTTTAGTTGGTCGGAAGTTTCGGAAGCAAGTTATTACAAAATTATGATTTATGAAAAGGCAGAAAACAAACTTGTTTTTGATGATGTTGTTTATGGAACAGAATTTAATGTTGATTTGTACCATAACAAAGATTTTAAAGACAAAACAATGTACAGATGGGAAGTTCAAGCTCACGCAAACGCAATTCCAGGAATTTCTAGCCGTAGAACTGGTAAAATTGCAGAAGGAAACTTTTACTTTGCCAGATTGCGTCCTGTTTCTATTGATTTTCCACCACAAAATTATGTTTTAAAAGGTGAAGACTCCATATTAAAACCAATTACAGCAGAATGGAGCTCGGTTGATTCTGTAAAATCGGCACAATTTGTTTTGCGTAAGATTGAAGGAAAAACTAAAAAAGAAATTATTAAAACGCCTTCTGATTTACAAATGAAAAACAATGTTCTAGTTGCAAAAAATTCAATTTTATTAGACACAAAAGATGGTTTGCAACCAGGAAAATATGAAATTATTGTTTATGCAAAAACTTATGACGATATTGATATTTCTAACACTGATGCAAATAATATTAGAAAATTTACAGTTTTACCAATTGAACCTTTGGAGCAAGCAAAAAATCTACAAGTTACACCAGAATCTTTTGATATTAACTATTTGAAAATTAAAGAGAATCCAAAATCAATAAAATTTGCTTGGGAAAAAGTTCCAAAGGCAACAGAATATCTTTTTGAAATTACAGACAAAAAAGGCAAAATACTTTTGTCTAAATCAATTGCAGATAAAACAAATTATATTTTTGACTTTATGAATGTTTCTGAAGGAAACAAAAAAGCTTTTTCAAAAGGAACTTTTACTTGGACTGTAAAAGGAATTCGCAGAATTGATATTGATGGTGATGGAAAACTAGATAAAATCTTTCAAGAAGGTGAAAAAGCAAAATCTTCTTTTAGTACAAATATTCCAACACCAAAAAAATCTAAAGCAAAAGGAGCTGTAAACCCTTATGGATTATAAAAAAATTCTTCTTTTGCTCATAACATTTATTAATTTTTCGCTTTTTCCAATTTTTGCAACAGAAGAAAATCAAAATTTGTCAGATTCAAATTTGCAACCTGAAGAAGAGGCCTTTGAAGAGGAATCTGCGGAAGAAGAATCTTCTGTTGAAGAAAAATGGCAAATTTTGGAATGGTATGAAGAAAATTCAGAATTTGTTTCATATTATGAAGTATTAATAGAAAAATATGACGAAAAATCAGAAACTTACACAGAAATAAACAAATTAAAAACAGAAGATAATTCAACAAGCATAAAAGTTGAACCCCAACTCCAACCGGGCATGTATAGATTTAAAGTTATTACTTACGATTTAATTGGTTTTGGCACAGTGGAGTCTGATTGGGAAACTTTTTCAATTTACAAAGCATACAAACCACAAATTAATGACATTTCTTCAAAGGTGAACGGATCTTCTACACTTTATCTTGAAGAAATTAACGATGGAATTTTTTCTGTAAGTGGAAAAAATCTTTTTGATATGCAAAAAAAAGAATCAGATTTATTCTTTACAAACTATGTTTTACAAAATCAAAATAATAAAAAACAGTCTTCATTTGTTCCAAAAATTTTAAACGTAGATGATAACAACAGAAAACTTGAAATTCAATTTGACATGAAAACTTTGGATGTTGGAACTTATAATTTTATTGCAACAGACGCCAGCGGTCTAAAATCTGAATCAAAAAACAACAGCGAAATTACAGTTAAATTTAGAAAGAGAATGGATCTTGATTTAAGTGCAGGATATTTGCTTCCTGTAATTCTTTTTGATGA
This sequence comes from Treponema sp., assembly GCA_017521105.1. Taxonomy (GTDB): domain Bacteria; phylum Spirochaetota; class Spirochaetia; order Treponematales; family Treponemataceae; genus Treponema_D. The sequence goes on along the minus strand of JAFXDY010000018.1, from coordinate 4,241 downwards.
CACAATTAATCACTATATGGGTTCAAATATTTGGCCACTAAGCGGAACTGTAAAAATGTCTTTTATGCCTTTTAAGCGTAGTTTTGGTTATTTTGGTGTTGGTTTGGCAGGAACTTATTCAAGACTTTTTGCAGAATTTCCTCAATACAAAATTGACGGAAATTTGATTACGGCACACTTAAATTTTGTATATCAACTTCCAATTAGATTTAGAATAAAAAATTCTGAACAAAGACGGCATGCTTTAACTTTGGAAGTGCACGGTGGTGTTGGAGCAACATTTTTTAATGATGTGCGATTTCATTTTTCACACAACGTAGATTCAGAAAAATTGAATAGTTTAAATTTAAGTTTTGATGTTGGCGGTGCAGTTCAAGTTTATATAACAAGTAGACTGTACGCGGAAGTTGGTGTTGATTTTGTTATGGCTTTTATGTCTGATATGCAATTTAGTGTTTTGCATCCGTCGGTATGTATTGGTTGGCAATTCTAAAGGAAGGAGAACGGTTTGAGTATGATAAATATAAACAGATTTATAAATAATCTAAAATGTATTAGCATGGTCATTGTTCTAGTATTATTTACATCTTGTGAATTAGTTTTAAATTCTTTTGATAAACCTGTAAAGGAGTTTTTTCTAGAGAATACTTCAACAGCCTCAATAGATCATCATGTAATAAATAGGGAAACATTTTATAATCCAAAAACAAATGCTGTAACTATTTCAAGTGAAACAGATGTTACTATTATTTTTTATATGAAAAACCCTCAGTCATTTATCTTTACAAAAGACAGTAATATATTTTTAACAAATGATAGGCTTGATCCATTGCCTACTTTAGAACAAAATTTGACGGACAAATCAGTTTTGTATATAAAATTACAAAAAGATTTATTAAGAACGTTTGAAACTGAATCTGTTAAAGAAAATAAGAATAAAACTTTGGATTTTTTAATAGAATTAAAGCACCCAATCTCTAATGTAGATTTTCAATCATATTCATTCAGTATTGATTGTAATTCTATTCCTCCTACTATTTTTTCACCTGTATATTATCAAACTGATTCTAATTATGTTATGGCATTTAATATGCCAAAAAAATCTGATGTAATGAGTGTTCATAATGATTTAGAAAAATTGATAATTAATGGAAAAAAATATGATATTTCTATTGCTGAAGACGGTACAATAACTTTTCCAGATAAAGAAATAAAAAGTGGAGATGTAAAAGAAGTAGACGGAATACAAAAAATTAAAGCGGAATTTATTACTTTGGAGGATTACCAACCATTTTATTTTGATACTGGAGAAGATTTAAGCCAAACAGCATCTGCAAAATTATCTTTAATAGATACAGCAAATTTTACTTCCTCAGTATCAATTAGTTCTAATTCAAACACACTTGGTAGTGTAAATTTAAAAATAAATGAAAAATCAGTAAACACTAATAAAGACCCGATAGTTATAAATCAAGACAATGATAACAACGCAAAATTTACAATAATTGCTCCATCGCATTTTATAAACTCTGAGGGTAAGAAGGAAAATGTTTCTGGAGTTTCTGTAAAATATACCTTAACAAATACCAACACAAATGAAGTAGTAACAGGTTCTAACAATGGGAGTGGTTCTGTAACTATAGATGTACCAATTGGAACTTATAAGCTTGAATGTATTTCTCACAAAGATTATTTTGCAGATTCAATTACTACTTTTGAAAATATTCAAATAAATGGAAGTCTCTTCAATTTTTATGTTGCAAGTGGTGCTAATGATTCAAACGCTGATGGTAGTATTTCGAAACCTTTTAGAACTATACAAGCTGCAGTAGAAAAAATAAAAGAAAGAAATAATGATTCACAGTCTTCAGTTTATGCCCCTTACAAATTAATTTTACTGACAGATATTTGTGAGTCTGATATAAATATTAATCCAGATTCGGATTTATATTTAACAATTAAAAGTTTTGATAATAATAATTATAAAATAAATGCACAAGAAAAGAACAAAGTAATGACAATTGCAGACAATGCTTTTGTTACTCTTGAAAATGTAACTCTTACAAATGGTTGCAGTATCTACGGAACAGGTGGAGTTGAAGTTTATGGATCACTTACCCTTTCTGATAATTGTATTATTTCTAACAATACTGTTACCTCTTCTGGTTATGGTGCAGGAATTTATTTAAGACCTAATGCAAAATTAACTATGAATGGTGGAAAAATTACAGAAAACACTGGTAGCAGTGACGACTCATTTTTGGGTGGAGGAGTATACCTTGAAGACAATGCTGAATTTGTTATGAACGGTGGGGAAATTAGCCATAATTCTGCAAAAAATGGTGGTGGGGTTTGTGTTTCTGGTGGCACTTTTAAAATGTATGATGGAAGTATTTCTAACAACACTGCCAACAAAGGTAGTGGAGTTTATGTTGCAAATCATACAAAGGCAAACGGAGATCAGTTTCTAGCAAAATTTAATATTTCTGGTGGAGCATGTATTAAAGGTGGTGATGATGTGTATTTAGGAAGCCAAAATGTTATTACTATTACAGGAGATACAGGAGAACTTTCTTCGTATCCTGTTGCTACAATTACACCAGAAAATTATGCGGAAGTGCAAGTTTTGGCTGCAAGTGAGGGCATTACTCTTAATGATCAGCTAGTTGGAAAGTTTGAAGTAACAAAATACAGCGACAATGTTGAAACAATAATAACAGCAATAACAACAGATAAAGGATGCTTAAAAAATACTCTAAACGATGCTGCAGAACTAAATAAAGATCCAAATTTATATGACATATGTTCAACAATAAATGTAAGTACTGCAGATGGAATGAAGGCAATTTCAAATTTGTCGCAAAAAAAAGATGACGTGGCTGGGAAAACCTTTAAAGGTAAAACTATAAGTCTTGAAAAAAATGTTGTGTTAGACGATACCTATGAGCTTATAAAAACCTTTTCTGGCGTATTTGATGGAAAATATCACTACATAACATTAACTAAACCAAGTAAATATGGTTCTGCTAAAAATGATTATTTTGGGGGAGCTATATTCAATGTAATAACAGGAGAAAATGCAAAGGTAATTGATCTGAATGTATCTGGAGAAGCGTACATAGCTGGTATAGCTATAGACTTAAAAAATGATGCTGTTATTTCAAATTGCAATAATTATGCGAAGATTACAAGCCCTGATGGGGATGGTGTACCAGCATGTGGTGGAATTGTCGGTGAACTTAGTAATGAGGGGTTTATTGAAAATTGTAAAAATGAAGGTACTATCACTTATAATAGTACTAACGACAAGGGTTGTGGTGGAATAGTTGGTGAAATAAGTAGTTATAGTCCTTCAGACAAAGGAAACTCTGTTATTGCAAATTGTATAAATAAAGGAGAGATAGAACGTGTACAAAAAGAGGGTGATGTAGAAAATAACGTAAGTATTGGAGGTATTTGCGGTGAAGTTACGGGAAACGCTGCCATTTATAATTGTGTGAACACAGGTTCTGTAACATCAAAATTAACTGACCAAGATGCTATTGAAAACATTGGAGGAATTACTGGATATTGTTCAGTTTCATTTTATTTTACCGAGTTTACTTCTTTACCTGGTGATATGGGAATATTTAATTGTTACAATAGCGGTATAATTTCTAGTACAAATAATTCTAGTTCTAAATATGTTGGAGGAATTGTTGGGAAAGGATATGTATACACTTCAAATCAATATAGTCTTGTTCATACAATTCGTGTTACAAATACTGTAAATAATGATGAAACAACATATGCTTTTGGGAATATTACTCTTGCTGATTCTTCTACATACTATGACATAAAAAACAATTTTTACAAAAAAGGTGATAGATCTCCTATTAATTCTTTATATGAACAATCCTTTGTCCTTAATATTGCCTCCGTTATAAACGACATACTAAATAAGTATCCAAATAATTTTGGACGAGAATATTTAAAATGGACGGAAGACGATGGAAATATAGTATTCTCGGAAGAAATTATCGGTAATTAAGAAATTACACCTTAAAAAAAGCTTATTATACCTAATGTTTCATGCAACCTTAATACAGAGTTTGTCTACACAGCCCTGCTGACTTTGCTGTTGGGTGTGGCAAACTTTTTTTGCAAATCCCGTAAAGTCATCCTCATACATTTAAAGACATAAAATACGTCCGGTCAAGGCACGCTTTGCTCAAGGCCTTGACTCGTCCGTTTTTAGGATT
>JAFXDY010000181.1 GCA_017521105.1 Treponema sp. | reverse complement strand
TTTTTTAAAGCGTAATCAAACCCACGACGCAATCTAAACTCATAACAACGGCGACAACGTTCCCCTTTTTCTCCTTCTCCAACCAAATCCGGTTCATTTTTTGTATTCACCGCATCATAAAATTCCTGAGGATTATAAACATCTTCCACAAAACAAACTTTATTCTTTACAGCTGGTTCAAACTTTGGCAAAAAATCAATAATTTCATTAAGACGCCGCTCATACTCCGCTTGTGGATAAATATTCGGATTATAATACAAAATTGTAATTTCAAAAAATTCTGCCAAAAACTCAATTACATAAGAAGAACAAGGACCACAACAAACATGAAGCAAAAGTTTTGGCCGTCCATCAAGCTGAGGCAAAAGAGAATCAAGTTGTTTTTGAAAATTTTGTTTTTGTTCCATTTTTTTATTCTTATTTGGGCGTTCCCCTCAGGCTATTTTAGCCTTCGGGTCGGGCTTTGCGGTGTTTCGGCATTCGCCTCCATTCCTCCGCTTTGCTTCGGAACAGCTCGCAAGCTCGCTGCACCTACAATCCCTAACGCAATGCGTCATCCACCGCAACATAAAAAACAATACAATACAATTCTTCGTGTTTTATTGGTTCCACAAGGATTTTGTTTTCCTTAATCATTTGATCTAAAATTGCTTGAGCATTTTTTCCCTTAAAGCCCTTTGATTCAATCAAATCAATTTTAGTTAGCTTACCATTTTCTACAGTTACTTCTACAACAACATGCATAAAACTAGTAGAACATTTACCTTCGTAAGTACCGTCGGCAACAGTTTCAATCTGAGTGTTTTTAAAAGAAAGTTTTGAAAGCTCTGTAATTCTTTGGCGTTTTAAACTAATAAAATAGAAAGCAATAATTAATAGAATACAAACAAGAATTCCAATCCATTTTATATACGATTCATGATCATTTAGATAATTAAAGAATTTTTCAAATACAGGAGTTTTTTTGTTATTTTTCATACGTTAAGTATATAAAAAATAAAACTCTTAATCTATATAACAAAAAAAATAGAAAAAATGCATCTACAAACCTCACCCACTTTCCATTTTTACAATCTACACAATAATTATAGAGAATTGTTATATTTTATTTTTACGAACAAACATAATATCAAAATTATGAAAGAACAAAATATTTTTATAAATCAGATTGGTTATGCCACTGAAAGTCAGAAATTTGGTTATGTTAGATGTCACAAAGACAAAGAATTCTACATAAAAGACGAAAAAAATCAAATTGTATATTCAGGAAAACTGTCTGCCCCAAAAAACGACAGAGTTGCTGCAGAAGATATTTGTACAATCGATTTTTCTGATTTTACACAAAAAGGAAAATTTTACATTTGCGTTGCAGACGACGTAAGTTTTCCATTTGAAATTGGCGAAAATCTTTTTTCTGATTTGTATTACAAAACTTTGCGATATTTTTATCTTTCTAGATGTGGCCAAAAAATTGAAGATAAAGATTTTGGTCATGAACCTTGCCACACAGGAAAAGCATTAATTTACGGAACAAACCAAGAAATTGAAGTTCAAGGTGGATGGCACGACGCCGGAGACTACGGACGCTACATAATTGCCGGCACAAAAACTTGTATGGATTTACTCTTGGCATACGAACAATCAAAAAACACATTCCAAGGATTTGACATTTTAGCCGAAGTTCGTTTTGAATTAGAATGGATGCTTCAAATGCAACGCCCAGACGGAGCCTTATACCACAAAATCTCTTGTTTCAACTTTTGCGGATTCATTGAACCACAAGACGAAAAAGAACAAATAGTATTAGCACCAATTTCCACAACAGCCACCGCCGACTTTGCAGGTTGTGCCGCCTACGCTCACACATTCTACAAAAAATCAGACCCCGCATTTGCTAAAAAACTTTTAGACGCCGCAATCAAAGCTCAAAACTTTATAGACTCAAACCCAGATTTCATTTACACAAATCCACCAGAAATTACAACTGGCGGATACGGGGACCGCAACATCATGGACGAAAAATATTTTGCCCTTTGTTCACTTTACGCCGCAACAAAAGACAAAAAATACCTAGAAAAAGCCATAGATTTATTCCAAAATTACCAAGAAATCCCAAGAGATGGCACAGAACCACAAAAAACAGAAATGTTCCAAGGGTTCGGATGGGGAAGTGTAGCCGCTTACGGAACAGAAATCTTACTAAAGAACAAAGATTTAATTGACACAAACTTGTACCAAACACTAAAAAACGCAATTATCGACCGCGCAGAAAAACTAACAGAAATTTCTAAAAACGCATCATTTTCAACATGCTTTACAGGACTAATGTGGGGAAGCAACGGCCACATCTGCGACGAAGCCCATCTTTTACTTCTTGCCCACGACATTTCTGGCAAAAAAGAATATTTTGACGTTGCAAAAAAACAATTCGACTACATCCTAGGTTGCAACCCAATGAACTTTTGCTACGTAACCGGCTTCGGCTCAAAATCTCCAAAATATCCACACCACAGACCATCCGGTGCTCTAAAAAAAGTTATGCCAGGGATGTTGGCAGGTGGGGCGGCCGAAGGCCTAATGGACGTTCATGCAAAAAAACATCTCCAAGGAAAACCACCCCTACAATGTTACCTCGACATTTCAGGAAGCTACAGCACAAACGAAATCGCAATCTACTGGAATTCCCCATTAGTTTATGTAATTGCAAAACTTGGTTTAGTATAAATTTGGGCGGTCCGGCATTCGCTCCCGCTCATAAAAGAAAAGGGCTACCTAAAAAGTTTAAAATGTCATTGTCGTCTTCGTGCTTGACACGAAGATCTTATACGACAATCTCTAAATCCTTGCTATATATAGATTTAGATTTTCGGGTCAAGCCCGAAAATGACATGAAAATTACTTTTTAGACATCCCCCTTTTCTTTTACAAGGGGCTCCCAGCGCTACCGCATATTTACATCAAGCTTGTTATATGGAATTTCAATTTTTGCTTCATCAAGAACCTTTTTTATAGCAATGTACAAATCATTTTTTGTTTTAAGAAAATCCGCAGAAGCAAACCAAACTGCAACAGTCATATTAATTCCACTGTCTCCAAAGCCATCAAACCACACCGCAGGAGCAGGTTCATTAAGCACAGTAGGGCAAAGACTTGGAGCTTTAGAAAGAGCTTCCAAAGCTTTTTCCATATCTGCATCATAACCCACAGAAACAGACAAAGTAAGACGACGGCTAGCATGATAAGAATTATTTGTAAGATTTGTGTTGATAATTGTAGAGTTTGGAATTCTAACCATTTGATTATCATGAGTATGAACTCTAACAGAAATCAAATTGATTGCGTCCACAACACCAGTAATCCCGTCAACAATAATAGTGTCGCCAATTTTTAATGCACCTTCGGTAATTACAAAAAGCCCACTAATCAAATTGCTAACAGAAGTTTGGGCAGCAAAACCAATGGCAACTCCGGCAATACCAGCAGCACCCCAAATTGCAGAAAGCTTAATTCCAAAAAGGCTCAAAACATACATTACAGTAACAAAAAAGTAAACATATTTTACTATTCTATTTAAAATTGCAGTACGTTGTGGTGTTGTTTTTTCGGCAGGAATTTTCTTAATTCCTCTTAAAATAATTTTGTAAATTCCAAAAAATATTCCCAGAATTAAAATTGCACCAATCAATTTAAAAAGATTGTCCCAAGTTAAAAAGCTTTTAATCCAAGTTACAAAAGAAGAAGTATGTTCAATAAAAGATTTGCTAACTTCTGTTGCCGCTTCTGCAACTTCTACCAATGTTTCGTTCATAGTTGTACCTCACTTGAACAATAGTATAGCACACTAATAGAAGTTTGATTACAAAAAATTATTTTAATTTTTTAAGGTACGAACAAAATTCCATTGCCGAAACTCTTGAACTTCCAAAAAAGTACTTACCATCTTCCAAAGCCATAAATTCATTTTCAATTACACCAAGACACGCATCAAAATCTGCATTCGAAGTTAAAACATCTGGAATAGGAGTTTTGTTTTTTGGTCTGTAGATTTTTGAATATTTATTTGCAATTTTAGGATTTTCTTCTAAATTGCAGTACAAGTTCCATAAAAATCTAGCACAAAGAGTTTTAGTTAATATATCATTTTCTTTTGCAGGCTCACGTTCCAGCTTAGAAGATTTTTCAAAAATAGAAACAGGATAAAGCAGTTTAAAATCATTAACCTTTTTTAATAAATCAGAATTTGACTTAATTTTAGAATTAAAAATTTTTTCAAAATAATTTGATTCACTTTTTGTAATTTCCAACATATCAGCCACAGTAATTTGTTCTTTTGAAAGCAATTCAATATTATCAGTTTTAGAAGAATTCAATTCCAAAGAACGCAAAGACCAAGCAGTATTTCTTAAAGCATTAAAATTCTCTTTGTAATATTGAGGCAAAGAAATAAAAGCACTGTCAAAATTAGCTACAGCTTGAACATAATTTTTATTTGAAAATGCATAAATAGCTTTTTCTAAAGAAATTAAAGCTTCCTCTTCCTTAGTTCCATTAAAACTGTCCAAAGAAACGCTAGAATCCAATCTAAATTCAAGAATTTTTGAATGAACGTTTCCTTTATATTCAGCCACAGATTGATTATAAAAATTCTTTGCCAAAGGAACATTTCCTAGTAAAAGTTCAATTTTGCCAGATAAAGCCAAAAAAGTTGCCTTGGTAGCTTTTGAATTTGTTACATCAGAAAAACCTTCTTTTAACAATTTTTTTAAATTATTACATTCATTAATAAAATCTATAGAAGTAGAAAGTTTATTGTTAGAAACAAATTTTGCATCCAATTCCGCAAATTTTCGTTCACAATCAGAAATTTCTTTAATTTGGGAATCAGTATCAATATTCACTTCTTGCAAAGAGGCACAAGAAACTGTTGCAAAAACACTAAAACAAAAAACAATAATGTTAAAATAAAAAAACTTTTTCATTCATTTCTCCAAAATTTTAAATTACTCTTTATCTAAGATTCCATGCATTTAATTTATTATCAATTGAAAGTGTAATACAATCAAGAGATTTATCACCATTAACATCTGCAAAAGCAGGAATTCCATAACCAACCAAAGGAAATCCAGAAATTAATTCCAAACCCTCTGTAAAACCATACAAAACATTTGAATCAGGGCAAACAAACACCCCACAATTATCTTTTCTAAAGTTTTTTGCAACACAAATATAGCCATTTTTAGCAGTGCAGTCTGGAATTTTTACAGACATAAAAGAACCGTCAATAGAAATTTTATAAACAGTTGAATCAACGCCAAGGGCATAAAAATTATTATTTGAAGCAACAACATTAGAATTAAAAGTATTTTGTAATTTAATAATTTTATTTGAAACTTGAACACCATTTTCCCAAATATACAACATTCCATTTTGGGTAATAAATGCCGTGTAAACATTTCCGTTAGATTTTAGCGTTGCCGGAGCCCCAAAAGCAATTCCGTCAATAAGTTCAGCAGAATCTGGATTTTTACAAACCCCATCTTCAAAAAACAAAATTTCTCCAATAAAGCCCTTGTAATACAACGCAAAATTGTTTTCCAAAGCAACAGGAACCGCCCTAAGTTTTCCCATAGGCTCAATTTCTTCAGTAATAATGTATCCTTCACTATCAACAAACAAAATGTTTCCATTTTCCAAAGGCATTACAAGTTTAGAGTCTGTAGCGGTAATTAAGCCAACAGATTTTTCGCCACTAAGAATAGGAAACCTTTTTAAAGGAATTAATTTGTTATTAAACAAATAAATTGCCCCATTTTTTGTTACAGCCCAAAGAACCCCATTATTTGCAAGTTCTTGAGGAGCAGCTTTTATGCAACATTCTTCAGGCATTTCAAAAGAATAGACCTGTGTACTAGAAACATTCAGAGCCTTTATAGTTTTTGAATTTTCTAACCAAAAAACAAGTTCTGGTGATTTTTCGTTGCTAGTAGACAAAATATATTCCAGTTTTGCAGTTTCGTCCAAATTAATAGGGAATCCCGGAATAGAACGTAAATCTCCGGCACGGCGAGCAATAGCTTGAAGTTGAAATTCCAAATTGCAATTATTAATTCTAATATCACAACGCCCAATAGAATAAAGTTTTAAAACCTCACTAAAAACAGATTTTCCTCGCAAGAAAAAAGGCATACTCTGTTCCAAATCATAAAACAAACTCAGAGTAGATTCCGCTTTTTGTTCCGAAGAAACTTCTTTCCAATTATCTGTTTTAGAAAGTTTGTTTTCACCTTTCATTGAATTAATTAACTCACAAAGGCATTCAGGACTTTCAGAAAAATAAATAAAACCATCATATTCTACGTAATATGGAAAAGGAATATTAATGTTAAAAAGCGAAAGAACTGAATTTAAAAATCCAGGAAGAATAAGTTGAGGTAATCGCACACCATTTAAAATCAAACTATCATTATTTTTAATCAATATAGAAGAAAAAATCTGTTCAAACATCAATTCTCGTTGAACTTCATCTTTTACCTGAATTGCAAAAACAGGATCATTATGTCCCCTAATACCCAAAGCCGCAAATTCTTTTCCAGTCCACGAAAAAATCAAATTTTCAATAGAATTAGAAAACAAAAGACTACACATAGAATTAGCTTTTTTCCATAAAGCATCAGCATTTTTATTTGCAGGAATAAGAGGGAACAAAGCTTCTTTTAGTTCTTCAAAAGTACCAGCGTTAATTGTAGTATAATACTGAACAACGTCTCCAAGCCTTGTTAAAATTGTTGGCAAAGAAGATTCTTTTTTAATAAGAGAATAAAATGCCGATTCAGAATTTATAGATGCTTCAAAAGGTAATTCCGCCTTTAGTTTTATAGTTTCATCTGTAATTTCAAAAGAAACTTCACTTAATTGATTTTTAGCCAAAACAGAAGTAATTGGTTTTAAAATTTCATTTTCAGCAGTAAAATTATTAGCAAGATTATAGGAATCTGCAATTAACCTAATTGATTTATCATTCTTTTTCAAAAGAAACTCTTTTTCTTCTTCGGAATAAAACTTGGAATTATCAACTTCTGTTGCAGCTTTTAAATAATCTAAACTATTAGAAACAACAAGAAGATTTTTTACAGGTTTAATATATATAGTTGAATCTTTTAATTTATATTCATAGTGATTATTTACAGCAATAATTTGTTTTGGTAAAGCAAACTCAAATAAAGGCAAACTTCTTGTAATAGCAGACAAAAAACCAAGATTCGCAACAGCCACAAACTTTGCAGAAAATTCTTCTTCAGAATAAAACATAGCAGTAACAGGTCTAGATGCCAAAAAATCAAGAAGCTTACTAGATCTAAGATTAGATGACCTTAAATTCATAAAAAGCCCCCTAAATTGAACAAGAGGCTCCGAAGAAAGCAGAATGTCGGCTGCTTGCAAATCTAACAAGGGAACAAGAGAATCCCAAGCAGAATCTGTATGCAAATAAATAGAATAATCTTTAGGAATAACAGAAACAGAATCTTTTTTATCTAAAGCAGAAAAAGCAAAAAGCCCTGCTAAAAATAAAAATATAGAAAGGATGCAAAATAAAAGACACTTAATAATAAAAGTTATAGGATTTTTCTTTTTTGAATCTTTTTTCATAAATTAATCTTATAGTAGATATTTTACAAAAACAAGACGCAAAAAAGAAAAATATAAATATAAATTAAAAAAAATTAGAATTTAAACATATATGCAACTGATGGCATAATTGAATAAAAACGGATTTTCATAATATCATCAGCGTCAGAGTTTGCCCAGTTTGTAAGGTTTACTTGATATCTTAAACCAGGAACCAAAGAACCAGGCCCTAATGGAAGTTCGTATTCAACGCCAGCTGCAACAGAAAGACCAAGTCTATCCATACCATAATCATCTAAGTCCACTTTTTCGTCACCATATTTAACTTTACCAAGAATAATGTCAATTTGTGGACCTACTGCAGCAACCAATTTTCCAGGTCCCAAGTCAAACTTTAACTTTGCCATTACAGGAAGCTCTAAAGTTGTGCCAGACATTTTTACATCTTTTTTATAACCTACATATGTTAAACCATTGCCAAAGTGAATCATTAATTCTGGTTCAATAGAAAACATATCATTAATCTTAATGCCAAAAACCCCACCAATTCGTCCTGTAAATTTTGCAGTAGTGGCTGGTTTAACTGTCACATTGTCATAATGTTGTCTAATAATACCACCAAAAAGACCAAGGTCTAATTTTGGACCTGCAGAAAGTTCAATTGCAAACGCATTTGCAGAAAGAACCAAACCAACCAATAAAACTAAAAGTTTTTTCATTTTAAAAACTCCCATAATCAATAAAGAAAACACAACATTTTTCTATATTGACATTTTAAATAAAAATGTCTCAACGAGACTAAACTAAGTATAATAAAATACATAACGTAAATCAATATAAATAAAAAAGAAAATCATTCATATAGAAAAAAGTAAAGTAATAAACAAAAGATTCCGAATAAAATAAATGACACAGTTTATATTTTAATTAATAAAAAAACAAAAAAATAAATGTAACTAATGGTAAATTTAGTACATTTATTCAATTATTTTTAAAATTATTAGTTGACTTATAAAAATAACCGTGTTAGTATTTTAATTAACAAAGGACTTTTGTAAAAAAACCGTTGGTTTAAAAGTCTTTAAAAAAAAAGGAGGATTTTTTCAAATGAAAAAAATCGTAGGAATTTTATTAGCAGGTGCTATGGCTTTCAGTGCATTTGCTGCAGATCTCACAGGTGGTGTAAGACTTGCTGGTGAATTATTCAGCTATAATGGAACATCAGAAGAAGTTAAAGGATTAATGCTTAAAAATGAAAACCAATTCTATCATGTTCCACTTACACTTTCTATTTCATCAGACAGAGCTGGTGGTACATTCAAAATGTGTGATAAAGATTCAGATACAATGATATCTGGAGATTGGGCAATTTGGTTCAAACCAATGGATATGTTACAAGTAAACCTTGGTAAAATTGCTAAATCAATGAACACAGAATCTATTACTTATACAAACCGTGTACTTAACTATGATAGCTTTGGTGCATCTTTAGATGTAAACGTAGATGCTTTCTCTGCTACACTTTCTGTTGTTCCTGGAAAAGCAACTTATTGGATGTCAAAAGCAAAAGGTGCTGAGGTTGTATTAGGTGAATTGAACTTGTATGCACAATATGCTGCAGACTTTGGAACAATCTCTGCAATGTTTGATTTCTCTGAAAACTTCAAAAAAATCTCTATTGCTGCTGGTTACAAAAACACATTCGGTGACATCACAATGTTCGCTGACGCTGCTGTAGTATTAAAAGAAAATGCAAATAAATTCTACGTTGACGCAGATGTAGTATATGCAAAAGATGCTTTGAACGCACAAGCTTATGTTTTATTTGATGCTCCTTTCGAAGGAATTGCAAAAGATACAATCCATGTTAAAACACTTGCTAAAGTATCTTACAACTTAGGTTCTGTAACACCATATCTTCAATTCTCTGATGATAATATTTTAGCTAGCAGCTTTGCTTGCCAAATCAAACCTGGTGTAACTGGTTCAGTTGGAATTATGAACTACGAAGTTGCAGCACAATTCGATATTGCTAAAAAAGTTAATATCTCTGTACCTGTAAACTTTGCAGTAAACTTCTAATTTGAATAAGTTAGATTAAGTTATAAAAGACTGTCCTTAGGGGCAGTCTTTTATTTTATTTAGGGTTTATTACAAATCCTAAAAACGGCCGAGTCAAGGGCTTGAACGAAGTGTCCCTTGACCGGACGTATAGAAACAAGGACAAATATGAAAATTAAATTAATATTATTAACAGTTTTATTAAGTGCTTTATTATTTTCTTGTAGCAGCACAAAACAAAATCAATCATCTCCAGATAATTATTACGACAACGAAACAACAACACAAAATTCTTCTGACGCAGAAGAAACTAAAATTGACTATAACTCAGTAGAAAAAGAATCTATTGTAAACATAAAAGAAAAGAAAAATGCTTTTCAAGACTTTTTCTCTTTTGGAAACAAAGATGACTTTTTAAAATATGACACATCAACATTATTTACAAAAGGAATGAGTGGATTAAAAGAAAAGCAAGCAACATTAATAATTAATACAGAAAATTACAATGCAGGATTTGGTTCAAGTTATATGGCAGCGTATTACATTGTAACTTTTGACGAATCTGCGCGTGAAAAAGTAATAAAAAGTATTAATAATTATTTAGAAGATTTTGAAAACAAAAGATTACAACGAAATGGGAAAAAAACATACCAAGCCTACGGAAAAATCCCAATGCATTTAGACTGGGGAACAGTGGCAAGTTCAACACCAAATAACGGAAGTGGACAAGGCTATTGTGGCTACGAATTTGAAAAAGGCTCTCCATACTTTACAATAAGCAACTTTCCATTTGCAAACGAATTTTTTGAAGTTGTAGGAGATTCCACAACAAGAGAATCAATGGCATTAAAATTCTATTTTACAAAATCACAAGCAAAACAATTGGCTGCTTTCCTTTCCAATGAAGTTATTTACAAAGCATTAACCGATGCAAAAGTAATCTTCATCCCAAC